>JBGPIX010000374.1:0-5181 GCA_041485085.1 Candidatus Acidiferrum sp. | reverse complement strand
TCGCAATTCGGATTGACGGATGGGTTTTAAGAGGTAAGCCGCTACCCCCAGTTCCTGACAACGCGCCGCATCACCTCGATGACCCGCCGAAGTGAGCATCATGATCGTGGCAGTGGCCAACTGGGGACTCTGCCGGATTCGCTCCACGAGGCTGAAGCCATCCATTTTAGGCATGTGCATGTCCGTCAGTATCAGCGAGTATGGAGCTCCAGCTTCCCGGGCGAAAGACAGTTGCCCTAGAGCTTCTTCACCGCCTTCCACCAACGTTGGTTTCATCTCCCAGCGCTTCAGCATCCCCTCCAAAATCCCGCGGTTGGTACGGTTGTCGTCGACAACCAGAACTTTTACCCCCCGCAGTATTTCCGGCGGTGCAATGCTTCCTACTTTGATCGCTTGCCCGTCGGCGACTCGCAGCCTGGCCGTGAAGTGGAAACGCGCCCCGCGAGCCAGATCACTCTCGACCCAGATATTTCCCCCCATCATCTTCACCAAGCGCGTTGCGATGGTTAGTCCTAAGCCTGTTCCTCCGTACTTCCGCGTTGTCGAAGTATCGGCCTGGGTGAACGGTTCAAAAATCAACTCTTGCTTCTCTGGCGGTATGCCGATTCCCGTATCCGATACCGTAAACTCCAGCAGGCGCTCTTCACCCTCCGTCTCCAGTGCTCTTACACAAAGGGCCACTTCGCCTTCGCTGGTAAATTTTATGGCGTTTCCAACTAGGTTGACGACAATTTGGCGCAGGCGGCTCGAGTCTCCCCGAACTGCCTCCGGCACTTCGGGAGCTACTTCGCACAGAAGCTCTAAACCCTTTTCGTCTGCCCGGAGCGCCAGCGTTTTAAGCGTTCTTTCCAAGGAATCACGCAGATTGAAATCCACCATGTCCAAGTCAATTTTCCCCGCTTCGATCTTGGAAAAATCGAGAATGTCGTTGATCACCGTGAGCAGAGAGTCGGCCGACATTTTCACCGTCTCCAAGTATTCCCTCTGCTCTTTAGTCAGTTCGGTATCCAACGCCAGATCGGTCATCCCCATGACGCCATTCAGCGGCGTGCGGATTTCATGGCTCATATTGGCTAGAAACTCACTCTTGGCCTGACTGGCTGTCTCCGCAATTTCCTTGGCCTGTTGCAGGCTTTCATCGCGGAGTTGTATTTGATCGAGCATGTTGTTAAAGCCTTCGATCAACTGGCCGATCTCATCTTCGCTGTGCTTCACTGCCCGGATCGAATAATCCTTTCCGGTGGATACCGTCCGGGTGACTTGCGCCAGCTTTCGAATGGGTTCTGATATGGAACGCTGGAGCAGAGAGGACAGCAAGAAGGCCACCGACAAAGAACCTAGCGCGACGAACGCCAGCATCACTGCGTATCGTATATGCCGTTCCCGCGCCTCCGAGAGGTCGTAGCGAACGTACACCGTTCCAATTTTATCCCCGGCGAGCACGATGTTCCGAAACAGAATCAAATACGGACCTTGGAAGAAGCTTCCGCCTTCTTGCGCGGGTGGCGGAGAGAACTCGAGTGGCTTGCTATCTCGCTGGTACTTCGCGAATACCTGACCTTGCCGGTCATAGATGCACGCCTCGGAGATTTGCTTCTTGGAGCGCAACGCACTGAGAACCTCCTTCGCCGAATTCGCATCTTGATAAGTGAGCGCTCCAGTACTGTTCGAGCCTATGATTTCGGCCAGGGTGGTGACGTCCTGCACTTTCGCGATTCGGAAGGTATACGAGTCAAAGCTGATGAACGCCACGCAAGCCAAAAACAACACCAGACTGCTCGCGGCCATGATCATGAGCGTCAACTTACTGCGGATCGAAAGAACCCCTAAGGAACGCATCTCAGCTCGCGCCTCCAGGTGAGGCCACGGTGACCAGCCGCGCTACGGCGATCACCTTGGCGCTGATTTTCAGCCGGGCTCGCGCTGCGGCATCCAAGTTGATTTCAAGCCGCACTTTATTTCCTTCGACAAAAAAATTAATCATTCCCCCGGCTTGCGCAAATCCACTGGTTTCGCTGACCGTCAAAACCTGCGATCCCTTAAGCTTTTCGAGAATCTGCCGCACGTACTTTCCCTCGGAATAACTCACAAACAGGATGTGACAGCCTCGTAGATCCTGCCCTTCCTTGAAGCGCCGTATGATCACGGCCCTGCCGTTCACTGTCTTGCCTGCAGCAGTCTCGGTGAGCATTTCGGTGACCGGGTTGTCGCCCACGATGCCTAGCACGATTGGAGCACCGGAATCGGCAAAGGCGTCGGGAGGCCATTCCACGAATCTCGTAAAGTTGAAGAGAAAACCGGCTTTGATCTCATACTCGCTGAGTGGCTGAGATTGAGCTTTAGCTATTGTTCCGGCGCACGCAAGTGAATAGGCCACGAACAGAATCATTCCGAGGGTTATCCCGGAAAGGTCCACAAATGCCGGAAACTCGGATTTTGTGTTCGTCCGGTTTCCACGCCTGACGGGCTGTTGGCGCCGCCTCAGAAGCGCCACGTCAACTTCCCGAACGCGTTTCGCCCCACCTGAGTGGCATTTACAAAGTCTCCGGATCCGAACTCGAAGTGCCGTGGATCAAGAAGGTCTTGCCCACCAATGCTGGTCTCCAGGTGTTCTATGGGGCGCCAGCCAAGCCGTACGTCGACCCGCGCGTAGCTGGGAATCTGCGGACCTGGAAGTCTGCCCGTGAAGTACACCGCACTATCGAACTCCAACTTGTGCGGCAAGTTCACTTGGGAGCGGACCTGGAAGGCATGGCGCGGAGTGCTGCCTTCGCTGCCGCTCGCCGTAGTGAAATCTTGACTGCCTGGAGCAGCATGCAAGTGGATCTCAAACAGTGAATACCCGGCACTGATGTTCCAGAAACTCGTGACTTTCAGTTGGCTGAATGCCTCGATGCCGTGAGTTTCTCCGCTGATGCTGCTCGTTGTAATAGTTGGCAATACCAGATGGAGCGGTGCCGGATTCGTCTCGAAAAAAGGGGCACCCGGCTCATGCGTATGGCGGTTGGTGTAATGGTTGTAAAATAGGGCCACATCGAGGGTCAACCATTTGCTTACCTTGCCGCGCTGCCCGAGTTCGTATGCCACCACGTTCTCGGGAGGCAGGTGATGAGTGCCAAAGCTGGATACTAGAGTTGTGACGCCGTTCACATTAACGAACACATCCTCGTTAACCCGAATATCCGCATCGAAGCGCGACGAATTCTCCGAGGCCCGGGAAATCGCTGCCCATATCGAATAACGCGGTTGAACAGTCCAGAGCACGCGGACGTTGGGCTGCACCGCGAACCCGCTGTAATAGTTATGTTCTATTTTGGAGCCGAGGGTAACTCTAAACCGGTCGGGAACGATCGTAATCTCATCCTGCAGAAACGCTCCGTATAGATTCGTGCTGCGTCCGGCTGGATCGAAGGAAAGGTTTAACGTGCCTGCAGTGCGATCGGTCGCGTAGCGGTAGCCGCCACCCCACACGAAATCGTGACGACCACCAGCAGCGAGGTGCTGCTCAAAATCCAGATCGATGGTGTGGCGGTATTCTCCTAGCAAAAGCGCTTCGTTGCGGTCTGCGGTCTCAAAATACATCTGAAAGGTCGTGTTGAAGCGCTCTGAAGAAGCGCGATGCCAGCGGCCTAACAGATTTCCGCCGCTCATATTCGTCCGGTCATCAAAAGTGCCCGTCGCGGGAGGAGACAAAGAGAGCAAGCCGGGCACCGACTGGCCCGCATTTCCCTTGTACATGTCACCCTGCACGGTGAGGTCATCGCGACTCGAAAGGACCAGATCCGTTCGGAAACCGCCATGAAGGAAGTGCCAATCATCATCAGCTTCCCGCCCCAGGGAATCCGTGAAGGCATCTTGTCTGACGTACTTCGCAAAAATTCTGTAGTAGCCCCGGTTACGCAAGGCCCCTCCGTAACGGACGGCGGTGACTTCTCCCTCTTGACTGCCACCGCCTGCAGTCACCAAGCCACTTTGCGTTTCTTTTGCCTTCTTGGTGATGATATTGACCACGCCGTTTACCGCGTTGGCACCCCACAGCGTCGCTCCCGGCCCGCGAATCACTTCGATCCGCTCGATGTCCTCGATGATCGTGTCCTGCACGTCCCAATACACCCCCGAGGACAGCGGGTCGAATACGGTTCGGCCATCCATAAGGACGAGCATCTTGTCGGCGAGCCGCTCGTTAAAACCCCGCGCGGTGATCGCCCACTTGTTTGCGTCGATCCGTGCAACGGTCAAACCCGGTACCATCCGCAGAAGTTCAGGAATGCTGGTAAGACCGGAATGGCGGATGTCCTCCTGGGTGATTACGAACACCGCTGCTGCAGCCTGCGAGAGCTTTTCCCCCTTCCGCGATACGGAGGTGATCTCGGTGTTTGCCAATGTGTCGAGGCTGATGTCGCTCAGGTCGGGCTTCTGTTTCTGCGCCCAGCTTAGGGAAGGTAGGGTCGAGATTAGCGACAGCAAGGTCACCGTTCTGGCGGCGACAAGCCACCCATAGCCACACTTCTTTTGTGGCGCGCTCACTCCAGAGAGTGTTTGATAAACGTTCAATTTGTATTTCTCCGATCACGTAGGTTGCTAACCGGTAGGAACGAGCATGGGTTGGCACCGCGGGAATCTATGCACAAGGGTGGCCACAACTCAGCCGGCAAATGTTCTTAAATACTTAGGTTTCAAGTGCTTACAGCCATGCCTGGGGTTGCCCGGCCGCAGAAGGAGGTATCCGGTTCAATGCGGTACTTGGCGTCCCAAAATGAAGCAAAGACAGCTGATCGAGGGTGCTTCTTATGGGATGCCATTCTGCCTGACAATTCGCACTTTAATTGGTCTTCCAGCGTTTCCGCGCTGGCAGGGCACCCCGCGCGGATTCCGATGACGACAAGCAGCGAACTGCCAGCGGAAAGAAGCTGAGCCTCGATAAACCCATACACCAAACAAGTGAGACGCCGCCAAATCTTCACAAGCCCCGTTCTGGGAAATGTCCAATTCACCTCAAATTTACCTGCCATAAAAATCTCGGTTCGCCTGCAAATCACACTGTTGAACCTCCCTGATAGTGTCCCCTTTAGACCTCGATAGAAATGTCCCCTAGACGTCACCTTCTCACAGGAGGGTGCCGTGAAGAGGACAGCCATGAGCACCAGGGAGTTGCGACGCGTGGAAGTATTCGGGCAGGTA
>JBGPIX010000373.1:0-5200 GCA_041485085.1 Candidatus Acidiferrum sp. | reverse complement strand
TGTTTGGGTTCGCTTGCGATGAAACCGAAGAATTGATGCCCATGCCCATCCAGCTCGCCCACCGCCTCACGCAACGCCTCGCCGAGATTCGCAAAACTAACAAAGTTGATTTTCTCCGGCCTGATGGGAAGTCGCAGGTCACTATTGAATACCGCAATGGCCGCCCCGCGCGCGTGGAGTGCGTGGTCATCTCCACGCAGCACAGCGAGAAGGTTTCCAACACGGACCTCCGCGATGCCATCACCGAGCACGTGATCAAGCCGATCATTCCTGCCTCGATGCTGGACGCCAAAACGAAGTATCACATCAATCCCACGGGCCGCTTCGTCATCGGTGGTCCCATGGGCGATGCGGGATTGACCGGCCGCAAAATCATCGTCGACACCTACGGCGGTTACAGCCGTCACGGCGGCGGCGCGTTCTCCGGCAAGGATCCCTCCAAGGTTGATCGCTCGGCTTGCTACATGGCGCGCTACATCGCAAAGAACGTCGTGGCTGCGGGCCTCGCTCGAAAGACGGAAGTGCAATTGGCCTATGCCATCGGTGTTGCCGAGCCTGTCTCCATCATGGCGGAAACTTTCGGTACTGCTGCAATCCCTGAAGAAAAAATCACCGATCTGATCCGTGAGTATTTTGCGCTGACTCCCAAGGCCATCATCGAGGCGCTTGACCTGCGCCGTCCGATTTACAAGGCCACCGCCGCTTATGGCCACTTCGGCCGCAGCGGCCCCGGATTCACCTGGGAGCGCACGGACCGGGCCGATGCTCTACGAAAAGCCGCGGGCCTCGGAGCCGCAGCAACAGCGGAAGCAGGAGCGCGGCGCTAACGCTGGAAAATGTATACGGTACAGGCCCGGCTTTCCCCGGACCGTTTACGGAGTGCTTCTTTTCACTCCTTTCAGGAACGAAATCCAAATTGAGGAGCAAGACTTTGGCAACCGCTGAACTGAAAAAAGGCGATGTAAAGGACATGGGGTTGGCTGATGCCGGCAAGCGCAAGATCGAATGGGCGGCGCAGCAGATGCCCGTGCTCGAATCAATCCGCAAGCGCTTCGTCAAGGAGCAGCCGCTTAAGGGCCTGCGCGTTTCCGCCTGTCTGCACGTCACCAGCGAAACCGCGAACCTGATGATCGCCCTGCGCGACGGCGGCGCCGACGCCGTTCTTTGCGCCTCCAATCCGCTATCCACGCAGGATGAAGTCGCCGCCTCGCTGAATCGCGATTACAACATCCCGACGTTCGCTATCAAGGGCGAGGATAACGACACCTACTATTCCCACTTGAGCGCCGCCCTCGAGCACAAGCCGCAATTCACCATGGACGACGGCGCGGACCTGGTCACGATGCTCTTGACCAAACGCACTGACCTCGTCCCCAACGTGATCGCCGGAACCGAAGAAACCACCACTGGCGTCATCCGCCTTCGCGCCATGGCCAAAGACGGCACGCTGAAATATCCGATCATCGCCGTCAACGATGCGATGACCAAACATTTCTTTGACAACCGCTACGGCACTGGACAGTCCACCATTGACGGCGTCATTCGCGCCACCAATGTGCTGTTCGCCGGCCTAAAAGTTGTCGTTGCTGGTTACGGCTGGTGTGGCCGCGGCGTGGCCATGCGCGCCAAGGGCCTCGGCGCCGACGTCATCGTCACCGAAATCGACCCGGTGAAGGGCATTGAAGCGGCCATGGACGGCTTCCGAGTGATGCCCATGGCAGAAGCGGTAAAAGAAGGCGACGTGTACATCACCGTGACGGGAAACAAGAGCGTCATCCGCGGCGAGCATTTCGAAAAAATGAAAGGCGGAGCCATTGTCTGTAACTCCGGCCATTTCAACGTGGAGATCGACATTCCCGCTCTCGAAAAATTGTCCAGCGGCAAGCGCGAAGTGCGCCCCATGGTCGACGAATTCAAGATGAAGGACGGCCGCAAAATCTATCTCCTTGCCGAGGGCCGTCTCGTCAATCTCTCCACCGCTGAAGGACATCCCGCCTCTGTCATGGACATGAGCTTCGCCAACCAGGCTCTCTCCGCCGAATACCTCCGCGCGAATTACAAAACTCTGAAGCCGCAGGTGTACGTCGTCCCAGAACACTTGGACAAGGAAATCGCACGCCTAAAACTCGATTCCATGGGCCACCACCTCGACAAATTAACAGCCGAACAGGAACGCTACCTCGCCTCCTGGAGCGAAGGCACGTAACTCTCGCTGTTAATTCCTGCTGCTTGGTCGTGTTATCTTTATGGGGCGCTCGTCGTGGTGAGCGCCCCTGATTTTTTCTAATTTCTATTTTCAATTTTCAAGGTGACTGATTTTGATGTGGGATTTCTGCACCAACGCCCTTGATACCGCCACGCTGCGCGGCGCTGCCTACGGTGACGTCCGCGTCATGCATCTCCGCCAGCGCGACCTCACCACCAAAAACGGCCAGGTCGGCACTCTCTCACAGAGCGAATCGATCGGTCTCGGCATTCGAGTCCTCGCCAACGGCGCCTGGGGCTTTGCTTCCACTGATCGCCTAACTCGCGAAGGTGTCGCCGCTTGCGCCGCCCAAGCCGTTTCCATCGCCAAAGCCTCCGCCCTTGCCAAACGCGAAGAAGTTGTTCTCGCTCCCGAGCAATCGTACATTGACAGTTGGCAGAGCCCTTTCCGCAAAGACCCTTTCGAAATTCCTCTCGAAACGCAGCTCGCCCTGTTGCTCGCCGCCGACGAGGAAATGCGCCGTGTCAAAGGCGTCACCCTCACGGAAACCGACATGCAATTCCGCAAAATCGATTCCTGGTTTGCCTCCAGCATCGGCTCGCGCATTCACCAGCGCAAAGTCATTTCCGGCTGTGGAATCGCCGCCACCTCGTTCCAGGAAGAAGAAATTCAGAAGCGTTCCTATCCCAATAGTTTTGGCGGGCAGCACGCCCTGCAAGGTTACGAACTCGTCCAATTTCTCGATTTGCTGAAGAACGCGCCAATCATCGCCGAAGAAGCCGCGGCATTGCATTCTGCCTCCCAGTGCCCCGAAAAAATCGGCACGCTAATCCTTGGCGGCAGCCAACTCGGTCTGCAAATTCACGAATCGATTGGTCATCCCATCGAACTCGACCGCGTCCTCGGCCAGGAAGCCAATTTTGCCGGCACCAGTTTTCTCACTCTCGACCAACTAAACAATCTGAAATACGGTTCGAGCATCGTGAACGTCGTCGCTGATGCCCGCCTCGACCACGGCCAGGGACTCGGCACCTTTGCCTACGATGACGAAGGCGTTCCCGCCCAGTGCACCGACATCATCAAAGACGGCCAATTCCGCGGCTATCTTTCCAATCGCGAAACCGCCCACCTCGTCGGCCTGAACCGCTCCTCCGGAACGATGCGCACCGAAAGCTGGAACCGTCTCCCCATCATTCGCATGACCAACGTCAGTCTGCTCCCCGGCACCTGGGACTACGACGATCTCATCGCCGACACCCACGACGGCATCCTCATGGAAACCAATCGCTCCTGGTCCATCGACGACCGCCGCTACCAGTTTCAGTTTTCCACCGAAATCGGCTGGGAAATCAAAGGCGGAAAAAAAGTCCGCATGCTCAAGAATCCCAGCTATAGCGGCATCACCACCGACTTCTGGAATTCCTGCGACGCCATCTGCAAGCTCGGCCACTGGACGTTGTGGGGCACTCCCAATTGCGGAAAAGGCCAGCCCATGCAGACTATGGGCACCGGCCACGGCGCGTCACCATCGCGTTTCCGCAACGTGCGCATCGGGACGGCCTTCGCAAATCAATGAAACCCGCGCCTAAGTCAAAGAAAACCTCAACGGGGGCGAGCGCGAAAGCCGCGGAGCTTCTCTCCGAGCGCGAGCTTCGCCGCATCGCTACTACGGTTCTTCGCCTAGCCAAATCCACCGGCGCCGAAGAAACCGAAGTTCACGTCGACGAAGTCGCCGACGCTTTAACCCGTTTCGCCAACAATGCCATTCACCAAAACGTCGCCGAGCACGGCCTGACGGTTTCGATTCGCACCGTTGCCGATGGCCGCACCGCCCGCGCCACCACCAATCGCATCGACGAAGATTCTCTCCGCTCCGCCATCGAGGCTTCTCTCTCCCTCGCTCACAGCCAGCCAAAAGACCCGCGCCTCTTGCCCATGCCCGCCAAGCAGCGCTATCGCGCGGTGAACCGTTTCTTCAAACCAACGGCCGCCCTTTCCGCCGTAGAGCGCGCCCGCGCCGTCCGCCGCGCTTGCGATTTGGCCGTCAAGAATGGCCAGGTTGCCGCCGGAATCTATTCGAACGGCCAGAGCCAGGCCGCTCTCGGAAATTCGCGCGGCCTCTTCGCCGCCTATCGCGAAACCCACTCCCAGTTTTCCATCACCATTCAGGAAGGCTCCGCCGCCAGTTGGGCCAAAGCCAACTCCGCCGATGTCCGCGCCTTCGACCCTCGGAAACTTGCCGCCCGCGCCTGCAAAAAAGCCCATCTCGCCGTCAACGCTCGCGAGCTTGCCCCCGGCCGCTACACCGTAATCCTCGAGCCTTCCGCCGTCCTCGATCTCGTCGGCTTCCTTTTTTACGATTTCGCCGCCACCGCCCTCCAAGACAAGCGCTCCTGCCTGAACGACCGCATGGGCAAGCAACTCTTCGGACAAAACATCACCATCACCGATGACGCTTACCACTCGCTCCAACAAGGCGCCCCGTTCGACGGCGAAGGACTGCCGCGCCAGAAAGTATTGTTAGTCGACCGCGGCATCCCCCGCAATCTCGTCTATTCCCGCGCCGCCGCCAAAGCCGCCGGCAAACAGCCCACCGGCCACGGTTTCGCTCTCCCCAACGAGTACGGCGAAGCCCCCATGAATCTTGTCTTCACCGGCGGCGATTCCTCCGTTGAAAAGATGGTCGCCTCCACCGAGCGCGGTCTTCTCGTCACCCGCCTCTGGTACATCCGCGAAGTCGATCCCTACGAAAAGGTCATGACCGGCATGACCCGCGACGGCCTGTTCCTCGTTGAGAATGGCCGCGTCACCGGCGCCGTCCGCAATTTCCGCTTCAACCAGTCCCTCATCGAAATGCTCAATAACGTGGAATTGCTGGGCCCCGCCGTCCGCGCCACCGGCGAAGAAGCCTTCGAGATGGTCGTCCCCGCCATGAAAGTCCACAACTTCCACTTCTCCGAAGTCACCAAGTTCTAGCCCCGTTTCTCACGCGCG
>JBGPIX010000372.1:0-5206 GCA_041485085.1 Candidatus Acidiferrum sp. | reverse complement strand
GCCAACCTGAGCATCCTTGGAGACGACGATCCCCGCAAACGGTGCGCGAATCGTGCAATTGTCCACCGCCTGCTGGGCCACCCCGATGCGCGCCTCGGACGCCGCCACTTGCTGTTTGGCAAGCGCAATTTTGGCTTTCAGGCTATCTGCCGCCATCGTGGCGTTGTCCAGGGCCTCTTGCGTTTGTACCCCTGCGGCTTTGAGCTGCTCAGCACGCCGAAGCTCGATCTGCGCGTTCTTCAGCTGAACTTCCAAGTCGGCGATGGCGGCTTGGGCCGCGTCGCGATCAGCCTTCGCCGAATCAAGGGAGCGCTTGACGTCCGAATCATCCAGAGTCGCCAGGAGTTGGCCCTCGGCTACACGCGTGCCTTCGTCGAAGAAAACTCCCGTGACGCGGCCCGTAATCTTGGCTGCAATGGTCGCGCGCCGGCGCGGCGTAATGTATCCACTGGCATTCAGCAGCGCCTGGCGTCCGCCCGCCTCGGGCTTCGCGGCAGTTGCCGCCTCCACCACGGGCTTCTGGCTGCGTAAAGCATACGTCGCCGCGACGATCCCCGCGAAGATAAGGACGGGAATGGCGGCGTACATCACGCGCTTGCCCAATCCGCTCTTGGCACGCTGGCCCTCGTGGATGCGCAACGAGCCCAAGTCGTGTTTTGGGGAATTCATTGGAGTCGCCATTAGCGCCCCAGCTCCTTCTTATAGGTAAGCTTCACACTGACCTACGGATAACAGCCTCTGAAAATAACAGATGTAGGAGGCGGACTTGAGGTCACATCCATTCTATCGCGGAGGGAGCATTTTCGGGTGAACAGAGTAAGCGATCCTAGGGCGGGCCCCTTCACAGACCATTGATCGAAGGGGGTCACATTCGTTTGTGATGGATATCACCGCTCTCTTGGCCGCCCCCCGCGATACTGAAAATGTGTAAAGGAAAAGACACCGGATTAAACAACTCTCCTTCGTCCGCGCTCTTGGACAGCTTAAGGCTCAGGATCAGTACCGAGAGTACTGAAGCCGGAGGGAGCAAGCTCACTCCCAGGTAATCGGAGGTCGAGCGCTGATACACTCCGAGCCAAGCAGGAGATTGTAAGAAGCTGGGCTCTGTTTAACTCTGGACGGTACGCGCCGTCTTGCCGCGTGGAACGAATTTCAATCCATCTCGAACGAGGACCCATCATGTCAGAGCAGACTCCGCAAGACCAGTACCGCAAGAAACTTACCACCGCTTCCACCGCCGTGGAATCGATTCGCAATGGCAGCATTCTTTGCATCGCTCTCGGCGTCGGTATGCCCGCGGGACTGGCGCGCGCGTTTGCCGACCGCGTCCTCGCGGGCAACCTGAAGGATCTAATCTTGTATTACCAGCACGCCATGAAATACGCGGGGGAGACCTTCGCGCGGCCCGAAGTTCTGGAGAAGGTGGATGCGCGCAATTTTTTCATCGGTGAACCCGATCGCCGGGTCATCGATCAAGGTATTTCCGACGGCCGCAAATACTTGAGCTACATTCCCTGCAATTTCTCGCAAATTCCCCGGGCCTTGACGGAGCACGTGCACGTAAACACTTTTCTCGTCACCGTTTCGCCCATGGACTCCTCCGGGTATTTCAGTCTCGGCACGAACTGCGACTACGCTTCTACCGTGATCCGCAAGTGCGACCGCGTGATCGTGGAGGTAAACAAAAACATGCCGCGCGTGTTTGGCGATTCGCCCGTGCACATTTCCGAAGTGCATGCCATCGTCGAAAACCACGTGCCGCTCCCGGAAATCCCTTCGAAGCCACCAGACGAAGATTCTTTGACGATCGGCAAGTTCATCGCCGACCAGATTCCGGATGCAGCGACGCTGCAACTGGGAATCGGCAATCTGCCGAATGCCGTGGCCCATCACCTGGCGCATCGCAACGACTTGGGGGTTCACTCGGAGCTCTTCAGTCCGGCGTTTGTGGGATTGATCCGCAGTGGGGTGATTAACGGTCAGAAAAAAACGCTGCATCCTCGAAAACACGTCTTTACCATCGCCATGGGCGACGCCGACATGTACGCCTTCATGAACGACAATCCCGCCATGGAAAGCTACTCCTCCGCCTACGTGAACGACATCCGCATCATCGCCCAGCATGACCGCCTCATCAGCGTGAACACCGCGATTGAAGTTGACCTTTACGGCCAGGTCAACGCGGAGTTCATCAACGGCCACCAGTACAGCGGCTCCGGCGGCCAATTCGATTTCGTGAAGGGCGCCGCTTTCTCGAAAGGCGGCAAATCCTTCATCGCTCTCAAATCCGCCGCCAAGAACGGCACGATTTCGTGCATCGTGCCCCGCGTTCAAATGGCCACCGACACGCGTATGGATGTGGAACACATCGTCACGGAGTACGGGTGCGTGAACCTCCGGGGAAAATCGACCAAGGAGCGCGCCGAGCTGCTGATGAGCATCGCGCACCCCAACTTCCGCGAGCAACTCGCCGATCACGCAAAATCAATCAATCTGATTTAGTGGCTGTTGGGATGCGTTCGAATATCGGCAATTTGCCAGTCGCCAGCGCCTCCGATTCTCCAAAATGATTCTTGACACTTTGGCTGACAAGTTCTATTAAAGAGCTTCCGCGGGGACCCTTTCCCTTCCCTACCAGCCCGCGGTTGGGGGTTGTCCGTATGAGCCCGACCCGCCGTGATTTCCTGAAGTTAACCACCATTGGTGGAACCGCCGCCGCTGTATTTGGCTTCGACTTGAAGCTCGCGTACGCGCAACTCCGCACGCTCAAGATCGCCCGGGCCAATGAGACACGCTCGACGTGCCCGTATTGCGCGGTGAGCTGCGGCGTGATTATCTACACCATCGGTGACCGCGCCAAGAACGTGACGGCACAGGTGGTTCACGTCGAAGGTGACCCCGACCACCCCATCAATCGCGGGACGCTTTGCCCCAAAGGGGCGTCACTCCAACAGGATATTTTGAACGAACGGCGGCTGCTGAAGCCGCAAGTCCGGCGCCCTGGCGGAACGGAGTGGGAGGATATTTCCTGGGACACCGCGATTACGGAAATCGCCCAGCGCGTCAAGAAGACCCGCGATGACACTTTCATCGAGAAAGATGCCGCTGGCCACACCGTCAACAGGCTGGAGTCCATCGCCTGGACCGGCGGCTGCACGGACACCAACGAATTTAATTATCTCGCCGTGAAATCCATGCGCGCCCTGGGGGTCGTGCACCTGGAAAACCAGGCCAGAGTTTGACACGGCCCCACGGTCTCAAGTTTGGGACCAACGTTCGGCCGGGGCGCGATGACCAATGGCTGGGTCGACATCAAGAATACCGACATGATGTTGATCATGGGCGGTAATCCGGCCGAGAATCATCCCTGCGGCTTCAAGTGGGCCATCGAAGCGAAACGCAATCGCAACGCAAAAATGATCGTGGTCGATCCCCGATTCACCCGCACTGCCTCCGTCGCTGACCTCTTCTGCCAGCTTCGCGTGGGCGGTGATATTGCCTTCCTCGGCGGCCTTATCAACTACGCCATCGAAAACAATCGCATCGCCAAAGAGTATCTCCTCAACTACACCAATGCCGCGTTCATCGTGAAGGATGGCTTCAAGCTGCCGGAGTCCGAAGGTGTGTTCTCCGGTTTCGACGCCAAATCGCAATCCTACGAAAAATCGAGCTGGAATTACGCGGGCGGCGACGCCCAGGGCAAGCCCGTTCCCGAACCGCACGTTATGGCAGCTGCGGCGCATCCGGCCAGTGGCGCGCCTCCACCGCCGCCGGCCTTGCCCGAAAAAGTGGCTTACGATTTTTCCTTGCAGCATCCCAGCTGCGTCTTCCAACTCCTGAAGAAACACTACAGCCGCTACACGCCGGAGATGGTGGAGCGCATCACTGGCGTTCCTCAAGACCAGTTCAAAAATGCCGCCGACCTCTTCACCTCCGTCCGCAAAGACGGCGACATGAAGAAGGCCGCGACGATTATCTACGCCGTCGGCTGGACCCAGCACACCTCCGGAACGCAAACCATTCGCACCGCAGCCATGCTGCAGCTTCTGCTCGGCAACGTCGGGCGCGCCGGCGGCGGTGTAAACGCCTTGCGCGGCCACTCCAATATTCAAGGCGCCACCGACATGGCCGGAATTTTCGACAACTTGCCAGGTTATTTGAAAGTCCCGACGCCCGCGGATGGTTCATTCGAAGGTTGGACCAAGCGCATCACTCCCAAGCCCGCCAAGCCCGGGCAATGGGATTCCTTCAATTACTGGGGCAATACGCCAAAATTCGCCGTCAGTTTCCTCCGGGCCCTTTATGGCGATGCCGCCACCAAGCAAACCGATTGGGCTTTCGACTATCTTCCCAAAGTGGACCGCAATTATTCGTGGACCTATCTCTGGGACAACATGTACAACGGCATCGTCAAGGGTATTTTTGCTTTTGGCATGAACGGAGTAGCAATCGGTCCCGATTCGAAGAAGAACGTCGAAGCCCTGAAGAAGGCCGACTGGCTCGTAGTCGGAGAAATTTATCCCGACGAGACCAGCGAATTCTGGATGTCCCCTGGCATTTCCGACGAAGAAAAAAAGAAAATCCAGACCACTGTCTACCGTCTGCCGTGCGCCGGCTTCGCCGAAAAAGACGGCTCCTTCACCAACTCCGCGCGCTGGCTGCAATGGAAAAATACCGCCCTGCCCATGCCGGGAGATTGCCGCCTCGATCAAGCCATCGTGGCGCAGATTTTCCTGAAGGTGCGCGACCTCTATAAGAAAGACGGCGGAAAATTCCCCGATCCTATTCTCAAACTGACTTGGAATTACACCGATCCTTCGAGTCCTTCCCTCGCTGAAGTCCTCAAGGAAATCAATGGGAAGACTTTCGTGGACGCCGAAGATCCCGTAACCAAAGTGCAGCTCAAGGCCGGCCAGCAAGTGCCCGGTTTTGCGTGGCTAAAGGACGACGGCACCACCGCCTGCGGAAATTGGATCTATTGCGGCTCCTACACCGAAGCTGGAAATATGACCATGCGCCGCGACGCTGGCGATCCTTCTGGGCTGGGCATCCACCAAAATTGGGGCTGGTCCTGGCCGGCGAACCGCCGCGTGCTCTACAACCGTGCTTCTTGCGACCTGGACGGCAAGCCGTGGGATTCGTCCCGGCGCCAAGTGTGGTGGAGCGAAGCCACGCAAAAGTGGGCCGGCAATGACGTGCCCGACTT
>JBGPIX010000371.1:0-5217 GCA_041485085.1 Candidatus Acidiferrum sp. | reverse complement strand
GTCTGGAGGAAAGGAAGTTCAGTATCGGGTGGAATCAACGAGCGTGGTCGCGCCGACAGACATCGAGGTCTTAAACTCTTCGGACAGGCATGAACTTACCCTGGTCACTTGCTTCCCATTCGATTATGTCGGCCACGCCCCCAACCGTTTTATCGTGCGGGCTTATGAAATTGCACCAAGGGGGGAGTAGGTTCGCCGCTGACTCCATTCTTCCGAATGAATTGACCGCAATCTCCCGACCGTGTACCATCCGCTACTCCACAATAGACGCTGAAAACAGCTTACTGAATCGTGCCGCCGGGCGGGTTTGGCGTGGTCGGCACGTTGGCATTGGCGCGCGCGAAATAGCCGCGGCGGGCGCGCACCTGATAGCCCTTATGATCGGGCACTTCGATGCGGATTTTGTGGTAGCGGCCATCGAGGACGTAGTTCGTCGGAAGGTAAGCGATGGAATACTGGTTGCGCAGCTCGTCGCCGATATCCTGGAACGATTGGTCGAGGTCGTCGACGTGGTAAGGGAAAAACGCGCGGCCCCCGGTTTCCTCGGCCAGTTCCTGGAGAATCTTGTCGCCGTCCGTTAGATGGTATTTGCGGTCGCCCATTTTGCTCGGATCGGTCTGCGAGAGAGAGACCCACTGCGTACTGGTGCTGATGGTGTAAATGACCACGCTGGTGCGCTGGGCCATTTCGATGGCATCCGCGCGCGTGCGGGTCGATAAATTGTCCTCGCCGTCGCTGATCAGAATCATAACGCGGCGCACCACATCCGGCTGGTCGCCCGGCGGGCGCGGCGGGTGGCTCAACTCTTTCACGCAGGCTTCGTAGATCGCGTCGTAGATGGCGGTGCCCCCGCCGGCCTTCGTCCTGGTGATTTGGTCGCGCAGCGCTCCTGTGTCGCCGGTGAAGCCCTGGATGATTTGCGGCTCGTCGTCGAAGGTCATCACAAACGCTTCGTCCTTATTGCGCCGTAGCACGCTATACAGAAAATTAACGGAAGCGTCCTGCTCGAACTTGATGCGGTCGCGAATGCTGTTCGAGGTATCCAGCAGCATGCCGATGCGCAGAGGCAGATCGGTTTGCTTGCTGAAGTAACGGATATCTTGAGGAGCCTTGTCGTCCCAAATCTTGAAGTCGGCTTTTTCCAGTTCGGGGACGAGTTTGTTGCGGCGGTTGAGCACGGTGAAAAGCACGTCGACGAGGTTGACGATCGAAATCAGCTTTTCGTCGCTCTTCTGAGCGGGCTCCTGCTTCGGGGCCGTTGGCTGTGCCGGTGGAGGCGCTTGAGGCTTTGTAGCTGGTGAGGATTGCTGTGCTCGCTCGGTGAGTGGAAAGAGCAGCAGCGCCAAGGCCAAAAAGATTGAAATGATTGTCCGTCGCATTTGCATCGATTATAGGTATCCCGCCAGTGCAGCGTCAATTCGGCTCTGCGATTCTCCGGCTGCTACACAAAGTCTCTTCAGGTAGTCGCGCAGTTCGTCCGGCAAAGCGGCGCGAACCTCGATCCATGCGCCGGTCCGCGGCTGCGCGAAGCCGAGTTTGGCAGCGTGGAGAAAATTGCGCTCAAGGGGCGGCATATCTAGCTTTCCTACGCGCAGCTCCCGCGCGGCCCCGTACAACGTATCGCCCACCACCGGATGTTTCAGCGCGGAGAAGTGCACTCGAATCTGATGCGTGCGCCCGGTGTGGAGTTGGACCTCCACCAGTGTCGTGCTGTCGATCTTGGCAAGAGTCTTCCAGTCCGTGCGCGCCTCGCGGGGATTGGCGATGGCTTCGCCGTGCCAGGACTTGCGCTGGGTGGTCATGCGCGTGCGATGAATCGGGTCGCGCCCGATGGCCAGCTCGATTCGGCCGTTCTTCTCTCCAAGAACGCCCTGCACCAGCGCGATATATGTTTTCTTGATCGCCCGCTGGCGAAAGGCTTCGCCCAGCTTCGCGTGCGCCGCGTCGTTCTTGGCCACCAGAATCACGCCCGAAGTTTCCTTGTCCAACCGGTGCACGATTCCCGGCCGCAGCGGATCGCCCGCCTGCGAGAGCGATTGCCCGCGCCCCAGAAGCGCGTTGACCAGCGTGCCGGAGACGTTCCCAGCCCCTGCGTGAACGGTCATCCCCGCAGCCTTATTGATAGCGATCACGTCGTCGTCTTCGTAAAGCACCTCAAGCGGAATCGCTTCCGCGGCCGCCACGATGGCCGGCCGCTCCGTAACTTCTACAGTGATCTTTTCCCCGCCGCGAAGTTTTGCCGCACCCTTTTTTGCGGCTTTCCCATCGATGGACACAAGGCCGGATTCGATGAGTTCCTGAACGCGGGTCCGGCTGAGCTCGGGACAATGGGCAACGACGAAACGATCGAGCCGTGCCCCGGCATCCTCGGGCGCAGCAACGAATTCACGATGTCCGGCGAAATCAGATGAAGGCACGGAAAGATTGTAGCAAGCGGGAAGGGCTTCGGTGCACCTCGTCAAGATGCCGTGCTGTTCGCTTTCCGCCGCAATCGCCGCCACAATTTGCCCAAGAGCCAGAACAGCGGAACAATCAACACAAGCCAGGGAATGATTGTTACGATCGCACTGATGAGCCAACCCGTGCTGACGGCCAAATCGGAACCAGACTCGCGGAAGGCATCCCCTATGGGCGCCCAAGCACTTGTACCTCTCCCGCTTGGCTCCACGCCAAAAGTAATATCAACAGCTACCTTCTCGGTTTCATTGGCTAGAATCTTTCGCTGTGCCGTTTCGCTGTCCAGCTGAGATTGCGCTTCGGTCAACTGCTCTTGGATGTCCACAAGGTCTTTCACGCTTGCCGATGGCTTCGCCAGCATCGCCCGCAAGCTGTCTCGAAAATTCGTCAGATTCTTAATTCGAGCTTCAGTGTCCAGAACTGCCGTGGTCTTGTCTTCGCTCTCTGTTGCATGGCCCACAATCCGGCCATGCTGCTCTACCTGATCAATTAGCTTCTTCACGTCTCCCGGTGAGACTCTCAGAGACATACTGCCGGACGGTGCCGCATCCCGCCTCTGTGCCACCAAATTGGAAGAAACCACCGTGCACTCGATGCTGCCGCAGTACGTAATGACCGATTCCCACGCCTTGGGCAGATTTGATTCCTCTGCAATTACCTCAAGCTTGTGTCGGATGGCGATAAAGCGCTGGGAATTTCCCGCCCCGCCAGCACCGGCGACACTCATCATCGCGTATCGCGGCCTTGGCTCACCAGCCAGCAGAAACGCCGCGCTATGCGAGGATTCATTTTTTCTAGCCGGTTTCCCGCACCCCGACGCGACCAACATTAGGATCCCCAAGAACAGGCTGCCGTACTTTTGCAACATAGGTGGGCCTCCATGAACTCGCGGGCGACTGCATCAACGTAGATTACTTAGCTCTCCCCTGAGGTTGTATCGAAAATATGTGAACTGACCGGGGACACGATGATTAGGTGAGGCTGCCGTTGGAGGCGAGCTTGGCGTACCAGTAGCCGGAGTCCTTGATAGTGCGTTTTTGGGTACGGAAATCAACGTAGGTTAGGCCGAAACGCTGGGAGTAGCCTTCGGCCCATTCGAAATTGTCCAAGAGGCTCCAGTGATGGTAAGCGCGGACGTTGGCGCCGTGGAGCATGGCGCGGCCGAGAGCGTGAAGATAGCCGCGCATGAACTGGATGCGGCGTTCATCGGGGACACGGCCGTGGTCATCCGGGGCGTCGAGATAGGAGCAGCCGTTTTCGGTGATCTCGATCGGCGTGGTTTTGTACTCGCGAGAGATTCGGAAGACGAGATCGTGGAAACTGTCGGGCCAGACTTCCCAGGCAAATTCGGTGAGCGGTCCTTCGTGACCGTCGCTGTTCTGGACGCCGGTGGCGCCTTCCCCAGAACCCGGAGTGATGGCAGAGACAAGCTGGCGGCGGTAGTAGTTGATGCCGAGAAAATCGAGCGGGGCACGGCAAAGTTCCATGTCGCCGGACTTGAAGCCCATGAGGTCAAGCGGATTGTCGCCGGGGAAAGCCTTGGGATATTCGCCGTGGAGCGCGGGGTGCAGGAACCAGACGTTGCCGAGAGCGTGGGCGCGATCGGCAGCCTGGCGATCGGCGTCGCTCTTGGTGGCGGGCTCGCAGTTGGACATGCTGAACGCAGTGCCGACCTGGAGCTTGGGGTTGATGGCTTTGATGGCGCGAAAGGACTGGCCCTGAGCGATGTTGACGACGTGGGTGGCGCGCATGCATTCGGCGAAATTCCTGCGTGCGGGCGCGTGAATGCCCCAGGAGTAACCGAGAAAGGTGAACACCCAAGGCTCGTTGAAAATGCACCAGTGAGAAATGCGGTCGCCGAGAGCGCGGACGGTGAGTTCGGCGTAATCGGTGAAGCGTGCGGCAAGATCGCGGTTGGGCCAGCCGCCGGCTTCTTCCAATTTTTGCGGCAGATCCCAATGATAGAGCGTTGCGAGGGGTCGGATTTTCGCTTCCAGAAGCGCATCGGCGAGGCGCTTGTAGTAATCGAGGCCTTTCGAATTGGGAGCGTCGGTGCCATCGGGCTGGATGCGCGGCCAAGAGATGGAGAAGCGGTAGCTGTTGAGATTCATCGCTTTGAGCAGCGCGATGTCTTCTTTGTAGCGATGGTAAGAATCGCAAGCGACGTCGCCTGTGGAGGCGCCCTTCACTTTTCCGGGCGTGTGCGAGAAGCGGTCCCAGATGGATTCGCCCTTGCCGTCTTCGGCCCAAGCGCCTTCGACTTGATACGCGGCGGTGGCGGCGCCCCAAATAAATTCCTCCGGAAATTGGAAAGGCGCGAAACGCGTCTGGGGCTCAAGAAATTCCCTGATTAGACGATGGCCCGGAGGCAGGATGGAAAAAGACGCGGCGGCGCCGAGAGCTGTGGTTAGAAATTCGCGGCGGTTGAAACGATTCCAATTGCTCACGGAGTTCCTCCTCGACTAGGGCGTATGCGGATTCGAATGGGTTGTGTCCGGGTGGCGGCCAAAGAGTATGTCAAACAGGATGAGAACGGCACCGATAAAAATGGCGGAATCCGCGACATTGAAGGCAGGGTAACGGTAGGTGCCGAACCAAACTTCAAAGAAATCCGTGACCGCGCCGTGAACGATGCGATCGGTGACATTGCCGGTGGCGCCGCCGAGCAGTAGCGCCAGACCCGCGAGGGCCATGCCGCTGCCGCTCTGGCTGGTGACAAGGAGCCACGCAAGCACAGCAATGACGGCGATAGAGCCAACG
>JBGPIX010000370.1:0-5242 GCA_041485085.1 Candidatus Acidiferrum sp. | reverse complement strand
GGCCTTTCAGGAATACAACCAGGCCGCCGTGCTGGACAAACTCATCAGCGGGCTGCCGGAAATCGTACGCGCGCTCAGCGAGCCGCTCAGCAAGGTGGACAAGGTGACCATCGTTTCCACGGGCAATGGCGATGCCGCCGGTGCTTACAAGCTTACCGGCGACATCACCAAGATTGCCGCGCAGGTGCCCGCGCTCTTCGAAGCGCTATCCGGCATGCAAATGTCGGAACTCCTCAGCAAGGTGCGGCTGATCGGCGACAAAGCGCCGAAGCCAGAGCCGCCACAAGCGCCGGCCAAGAAGGCGTAACAAACGTAGATATGACCGCGAAGCGGTCAATCGCTTCCGTCCCGGCAGGTCCGCGGGGACCTGCCGAGGGCGCCAAATGATCTCGGGAGATGGCCATGAGTATGAACGAAAAACTTTTCTTCCTTTGGCTTGTAGTGGTGGTGGTATTCAGAATTGTTCTCCGCCATTTTGCGGCCAGCGCCATTGCTGCGCTTGGCAAGGCGATCGCGATGAACCTCATTTCGTTGGCAGGCATGGCGAACCTTACGGCAGGAATGTTCGGCGTGCTCTTTCTGCATTGAGTTGGCATGAAGGCGCAGTTGCGGTTTGGTTTTTGTGCAGGGTTGGTGGTTTGCAGTTTTTGGAACTTGAAAGGAGATTTACCATGGGACTTTTAGAACGAGTAAGCACTTTGATTCGCGCGAATATCAACGACATGGTCGACCGCGCGGAAGATCCGGAAAAAATGATCAAACAGGTGATTCTCGACATGGAGAACCAGTATCTCCAGGTCAAGACGCAGGTGGCCGTCTCCATCGCCGACCAGCACATGCTGGAAAAGAAGTGGCGGGAGAACGAGGACTCCGGGAAAGACTGGATGCGCAAGGCCGAGACCGCCGTGGACAAAAACCAGGACGATTTGGCGCGGGCCGCGCTCGACCGCTTCCAGACCTCGCAGACGCTGGCGCAAAGCTACCGCGAACAGGTGGACGACCAGAAGATGCAGGTTGAAACGCTCAAGGGGGCGCTCGTGAAACTCGAACAAAAGCTCGACGAGGCGAAATCCAAGCGCGATTTGCTTATTGCGCGCCACCGTCGCGGCATTGCCCTGGGCAAAGCGGCACGCGCACAGACCGTCATGGGTGACAACTCCAAGAGCGCCGCGTTCGACCGGCTCAAGGACCGCGTGCATCACACCGAAGCCGTCGCCACCGCCGAGGTCGAACTACTGACCGACGATGTCGGCGAGAAACTCACGCGCCTGGATCGCGACGCCGAGGTGGACCGCCTCCTCACCGATTTGAAGGCCCGGCGAGGTTTGCTGTCGCAGTGATCGGATAATCTTCGTAGCCTGGCAAGGCACGATATATCGCGTCCTTATCTTTGCTGGACCGCGGCCCATGCATGGCAGGCGCAGCATGCCGGCAGGATCGGAACGGGTGCAGCGAGGCTACGATGCAAGAGCGGTCTGGAGCCGAAGGTAACTACGGCGCGACGGGCTCACTGAGCTTGTGTGGATTGGAGTCCCTTGCGTTTCATGGGTTTCCAGGCCAAGTCGCCGCGAAAATACTGCCAAAGACCCTGCAGCCTCCAGAACATGTGCATCTGGCGGTAAGGAAAATGTTCGAGAAAACAGTAGCTGACGAGCCGTGTGACGTCTTGCCAGTCGTTATACCGCTTGTAGGTAATTTCTTCCTGTAGGACGGAACCGATGGAAATCACCGTCGCAAACGCGTATCCGAACAGCAGGAACTGGAGAAAAAACTCCCGGCTCAACGCGCCCAGACAAGCCGCGGCAACAATGGTGATGATCCCGGCGATCTCGATAACGGGCGCGAAAAGTTCAAACAGCCACAAATAAGGGAGGGCAAAGCAACCGATCCTCCCGTAGCGCGGCCGGAAAAGCATATCCCGGTTCGGCCAGAGTACGTCCAGCAAACCCTTTTGCCATCGCGCTCGCTGCCTTCCCAGCGATTGCAGGTCCGAGGGAACTTCCGTCCAGCACATCGGATCTGGAACAAAGTGGATGCGGTAGTCCGCACCTTTTCCGAGCAAGTGGCGATGCAAGCGCGCCACCAGGTCGAAATCCTCTCCAATCGCTTGCGGCCGGTAACCGCCGACGGCGCGCACCAGATCGGTTCGAAAAACGCCGAAGGCTCCGGAGATGATGGTCAGCATGTTGCCTTGTCCCCACGCCTCCCTGCCGATCAAGAACGCGCGCAGATACTCGATGACCTGAATTACTTCAATGCTCTTGCGCGGCAGGCGCACGCGCTTCAAGTAGCCGCCTTCAATCTCCGAGCCATTCAGTACGCGGATAATTCCGCCGACCGCCACGACACGTTTCGGGTCCGCCATGACGGGCACCATGATGCGCAACAGCGCGTCGCGCTCGAGCACCGAATCGGCATCCACAATGCATACATAGGGTGAAGTCGCCGCATTCAAACCCGCGTTTACGGCGTCCGCCTTGCTTCCTCCGGGTTCTTTATCAACAACCAGCAGGCTTGCGTTCACCTCGCTGCGGTACAAACCCCGCACCGGCGCGCTCTCCGCTTCGGGTACGTACACCGCACGGACGGGCCGCAAACGGAACTCTTCCCGCATTTCATCGAGCGTGCGGTCTTCCGATCCATCGTTGACAACGATGACCTCCAGTTCCGGGTAATCCAGGTCCAGAAGATTTCGCACCGCTACTCGAATGGATCTCTCCTCGTTGTGCGCGGGGGCGATGATGGTGATCGGCGGCGCCAACGGAGATACTCTGAACCACTCCAAGTGATAGCTTTTCAGTCTCCGTTGATGCGCCGCGCTGGTTTTTAGCGCCACGATTAACATCGTCAGGTAGGACAAATTGCTCGCCAGGTAGTACCAGAAAAGCGTGTGGTTCAGAAAATCCAGCAGGTGCATCATGAGAGCCACGCGGAGTTCGCCGGACCACTCTCCGCCATCGCCGGCTCTTCCGCCAGCAGCTCTCCCGATTCCAGAATTTTCCCGAGTCTCTCCTTCTCGCCGCTGCCAATGAGTGAGCTGCCTTGAAGTTCTTCATCGAGTCCACGGCGCAAACCGGCATTTTCGAGTGCTGTCAAGAAGGCCTGCAGCCCGTAACGATCCTGCGTTGCCGCCACTTTTTGAAAAATCGGCACCAACTCCGACCTGAGTTTTACGAGCGCCTCCGCCGCGCGCAAGCGCACCAGCCGGTGCGAATCCTTCAGCCCCCGGATCAAATCTGGAATCGCGCGGCGTTCGCAAAGTGCGCCCAAGCTTATAATCGCGCGCAGCCGCACAAACCACACGCGATCTCCCACCAGCTCGTTTAGAACGTCGAAAGCGATGCCCGGTTCGGCGTGCGACATCGCCCGAGCCGCCGCGGCGCGTAGTTCATCGAGGTCATCTCCCACGAATTGCAGCAGGTCCAGACTGAGCGCCGGCGTGGCCACTTCGCCCAGCACGCGGCCAAGCACTTCACGCAGCGGGCCTTCGGCATGTTGCACATACGGAATCAGCAACTGGGGCCGCTCCGCGCAACACTGGATGAGAGCACTTTGCAGCGGTAGCGCCGGCACGCACAATCCTCTCTCGCCCACCCAAGCCAGAATCTCCGCCGCCGCCCGCGGACTGGCCATCCGCCCTAGGCCGCGCAGCGCCGCCAGCCGTATTTCCAGATCCCGGGCGCGTAAGCCCTCTGCCATAGCGGGGATGCCTTCTGGCGCCCGCGTTTGCCCCAGCGCCACCAGCGCCCGCATGCGCCGCCACCCAGTGAGTTTCCTGGCTTCAAAAATTCGTTTTTCGAGCAGGCCGCTTTCCCGCAGAAATTTAAGCACACGCGCTGATTCTTCCGCGCCCGCCGCTTCGAGCGCATCCAACGCTATGCTTTCGACAATCCGCCGGTCGAAACTTTTCTTACGCCACGTCCTGTACGGAATTTCACCAGAAATCAGCCGGTCCCAATTCTGGCGCAGTTGGAAAACGCGCGCGTCACGCCTGGCGAAATACCGCCTTCGATACGTTCTCCGAAGCAAAATGAAACCCAACAGCAGCCCATCCGCCACAATCGCCGCGACGATGGCCTTCAGCACGAAAGCTGCCGGCCCTAGCCTCCAGAGCCGCTCAAAAATGGATTCCATAGCTCAGTCCGAAATTTGTGTCAGTTCTATTCTGCGAGCGTTTTTGAAATGAAGCATTGCCAGTGACGTCCTGGCGGGCGGTGATCTGGAAACGCATTCCTCCGCCGTAGGTTTGCGAAGCGAATCTCCCGATCTGATCGATTTGCGCGAAATCTTCTGTGCCAACGGCGAAAAATACGGTTCCGGAAAGCCGCTTCATGTCCCAATCCATGAGGGGAAATCCCAGCCGCGCCATCCCGGAAGGCCGCCACTCCCCGGCAGTTCCTGAAAACGCGCTGCGCACCCCCGTGGAGCCCAGTGACAGCGTCCAATCTCGTGGGAAATATACAATTGCGGTGGCATTCAGCGTCAGAATCCGGGACGTCTGATACCAATACCAATGTTGTCCGTAGTCAAATTCCAGGGCGTGCAGAAACCTCTCTTCGCTGACCTTCCATCCATGGTTGAGATCAAAAAAAAACTCGCCCTTCGGGATTACCGCGTTGTCATGCCCTACGGCGCCGCCGGCCGTTAGAGCTCCCCAACGCGGCAGGCGTCCCGTAATGCCGCCCGAAAATTTCCCTGCACCAACTCCCGCGCGCTCGTAGAAGCTTCCCGCCAAGCTCGTGACCCAGTGAGCCGTCCATTGCGATACCAGGCTCACTCCTCCGTCGTGATTCGCGCTCGTGAAATTAAATAGGTCGTCGTTCTGGCCGAAGCGCAGTTCGTGTTTTGGTTCACTGCGGAGGGAAAGCAGGCCGGCGCGGGCTTCCGCGCTGGCGGGGTCCAGATGCAGCGCGTTCTGGAATTCCAATCGAGCTTCGGCTCGTTCACCCTGGGCGCGCAGCACCCGCGCTCTCGCGGCGTGCAGGTCCGCGCGTTGCGGATCCAGCTCCACGGCGCGGTCCAGGGCCCGCAGGGCGTCTTCCACTTTTCCTTGGCGCGAGTACACGCTCGAGAGTCCCAACCAATTGTCCGGATCGTTCCGGGAGACTTTCATGATTTCCAGGTATTCTTTTTCGGCTCCCGCAAGCTGCCCGGACCAAGTCAGTACGCGCGCGCGCCAAGCTCGCACGTCCATGTCTTACGGAGCTCGGGCAACCTCGCGGTCGACGATTCTCATTGCCGC
>JBGPIX010000369.1:0-5245 GCA_041485085.1 Candidatus Acidiferrum sp. | reverse complement strand
GGAAATTCCCTGGGAATCCTTCTTCTCCGATTTTCATGAGGTCCAAGGCCTGAAATATCCATTCCGTATCGATCAGGGCAGCCCCGGGACCGATATCAAACAGACGCTCACCACCGAAACAATCGAGATCGATCCGCGGATCGAAGATTCCCGTTTCAACAAACCGGCCCTACCGGTTGCTCCCGCCGCGCCGCCCTCACCTCCCGCCCCGGCCAGTCCTCCGCCCTCCAACTAGCTCTCGCACGCAGCGCGGTGCTTCTCACGTTCGAACAAGTGGAAGGCTAGTTCTTCGAAGACACACGTGTCGGATGCAAGTGATAAAGGTTTGCGATGGAATAGGTGACGCCCGCAAAGACCGTAAACCGAGGTAACTGCCCATAGGCGGCGAAGTATGCGCCACCGTCCAGCACCAACCGGGACGACAGGTTGTAGGTCGCGGCGTTCAGCAGAGTCATGGTTGCCGGTGTCGTTGTATTCTGCCGGCTGTATCCTGCAATTTCACCGGTGTACCCCCACTTTCCGCTCAAAGGACGGGAATAGGACAGCGCCGTGAAATACCTCCGGTCAAATCCGCTCAGTTGCGGTCGGCCTACAAACTGCACTCCTTCGTTCACATCAAAATGATGCTTGCCAAAATCCTTGCTGACAAGAATTTGCACCAGATGCGCCATCGCGCCAGCGCCGAGATCAGGCCTTGCCGTCGGCAGTGTCGCCACATAAAGAACCGCCACGGTTGGACGCGCCTTTACCTGCGAAAATAACTTGTACTTGAACCCCGCTCCGCAATCTCCTAGCCCGGCGACGCTCGCATCTCGCTCGATCGGGTTGTGGAGAAACCATAGCTCGAGATTCTTGACCGCTCCCCATTTCAAAAGCCCGTTTATGTTTTGATGCCCGCTGGCCGCCTCAAACCCATATTCGATCTCGAAGACTCCGGGCTGCACCATCTCTGCCGTCGACGCGAATGTCGGCCGGTTCGGCACAGCGGTGATCTCGTCAGAACTTTGAACACTTTGCGGTGATTGTGGTGCGGTTTGCTGCGGATCGGCCGTTTGCCCGCGCACATTCGATTCCAGGGCGAGCAGGCTTAACCACGCCAATGCTATCCGCAATGCCATTCGCATCCGCAATTCCTTCTAGGAGGCGCCCAAGCGACAATTCATTCTAGCAATCAGTGCGTCCACACACTGCGCTATCCTGATTGTTATGTCTGATTCAGAGCAACAGCCGCCCGCCATTCTGAGCGCTGGCCTCTGCGCCGATTGCCTGCATTCCCGCTGGATCGAATCTGCTCTCGGCTCCGTCTTCATGCTCTGCAATCTGTCTCATGTCGATCATCGATTCCCGAAATATCCTCGCCTCCCCGTCCTCTCCTGCAACGGTTACAGCCATAAGCCGGCCGAGGAATCTCCACAGCAACATTAGCAATCAGGTTTGAGCAGAACGAGTCCAGACAGATCTTCTGGTACCCTACTGAATATGCACTTCGACCCCTTGATACGACTCTGCCAATCGGTGGGTAGCACCAGCCGTGCAGCGGGGTCTTATAAACCTCGGTAAACGCCAGATCAGCGTGCCGGGAGGGGGCAGCACCCTCACCCACCACCAAATCCTATCAGCCGAGATTTTTGCCCAAATAGTTTATCTCTATGGTAACGTTATGCGCGGGGCTATCCATCGGGCGAGGTCTTCACATGGCTTCCCGCTCGGAACTCGTTCTCTGCATTGCCTGGGTTCTACTCGCCTGTCCGTCTTCTGTCTTTGCCGACAAACTCCACATCACGAGCACTCCGCCTGGCGCCACCGTGGAACTCGATGGTGTTGTGGTCGGTACCACACCGTTCGAAAAGGATTTTCCCGGCGGCTATTTTCACAAACCGAAGACCGCGTTGAGCTCGCACCTCGATCATCCCGTCGTCGCGCGCATCAGCCTCTCCGGCTACGCGACCAAAGAGCTCACTCTCACGGTAGGCCCTACGAATTGGCACTCCCTCAGCGGGCGCGTCCAGTGGGAGTATTGGCATTTCAAGTCCGATCATTTTCCTGTCGAACTGCTGCGCATCTCGGAAACCTTCACTGGCGGCATCACCGCCGAAGTCTCGCACGGCGGTGTCGGCCTTCAGCCCGAACTCTCGCTCGAAGAGCTTGTTCGCCAAACCAAACCGGCCGTCGTCTATTTGAAAGGACTCGATAAATCTGGTTCTGGATTTTTCGTGACCGGCACCGGCGTCATCGTCACCAACGCTCATCTTGCCCGCGGCGAAGAAACATTGCTCACCCTGCTTTCGAATGGCCAGCAACTCGAAGCCAAAGTCGTTCACGTGGACCCTGATCTGGACATCGCGCTTGCCAAGGTTGACGCTACTTTGGCAAAGGGCGAGTTCCGTCATCTCACTCTCGCCGACGCTTCCACTGTGCACCAAGGCGAATCCGTCCTTGCCATCGGCAATCCGGGCGATGCCATGCTCTTCAGCGTCACGAAAGGCATCGTCAGCGCCGTGGGAACATTTCCAAGCGCCGGCCCGGGCACATGGATTCAGACGGACACGCCCATCAATCCCGGCAACAGCGGCGGCCCGCTGCTCAACTCCCGCGGCGAAGTGATCGGCATCAACACGCAAAAACTCATCAAGAAAAATGTGACCGGCATCGGCTTTGCCCTCAGCGCCAGCGATCTGCTCAATGTTCTCCACCGCTTCTATCCGAACACCGTGCCGCTTACAGAACAACTCTCCGCCCCAGTTCGACCTGCGGAATCCATCTCGGCTCTTACATCAGTAGAAGGATTCGGGACTGTCATCTTGAACGAACCCAAAGGTGCTGAAATCTGGCTCGACCACGCCTTCATTGGCAATGTCCCCGCTAAACTAAACCTCACCGCAGTTCAGCATCTCATCGTGATCAGGGTTCGCGGCCATGCCGATTGGATTCGGCCCATCACCGTTCAGAAAGACAGCGAAGTTACACTCGAACCTGAACTTCCTTGATTTCAGGATCCCCGTCGAGCATAAACATTCATTTTCCAGCGGAATCAGCAGGTACTCTCGAGTGAATAAAAAAAACGGCAGGGCGCCGGGGTGGGCGCCCTGCCGGATTGGCTTCTGTCTCTCTCTTACTTATTCCGGTTGTTTGGGACTCTGCGGATTCTGGTCCGGCGCTTGCGGGTGTGCCGCAACGGGAGTGACGGTCGCCGTTCCTGTGTTGTTTACGGCCAGTTCCGAAGCCTTGTACTTCGGCGCGCTGACGTATCCGTGAACGACGTCCTTCTCCACCCGGTTCACCACCACTTGCACCGGCTGCGAATCATTTTCCGTGTGGATCCAGATCGGTTCGTACAAATTCACGTTCTTCTTGGTCAGCTTGTTGTCGTCCACAATCATTTCCAGGTTGTAGCTCTTGTGCTTGGTATCGGCCTTCCGCAGCGCCAGCGTCAGCGGTCCCACACGCTGGAACTGCTTCGATTTTGTCAGGTCAAATTCAAAATAGCTGCGCTCTCCGCGCTTCGCCAGGGCTACCAATTCCTCGTGAGTCTTGGCGATGGAGCCGTTCAGCTCATCGCGCGTCGAACTCAGATTCCCTTCCAGGTCCGCGCGGTTCTTGGCCACCTGATCCTGCGTGTCTTTCAACTGCTTCTGCTGCTCGTCGATTCTCGCCTGGAGCTCTTTTAGCCGCTTGTTTTCCGCTGGGGTTCTCTTACCGGCCACAGCTTTCGCCCCGATCGCATTTGCACGCGCGGCTGGAGCTTTCGGTTGCGCTGCCGCAGCGGCCGCCGCAGCCTGTTGCGCCGCGGTAATCTCATTCAGCTTTGCCGTTAATGTGTTCACCTGCCCCTGCATCTCGTTGATCGTCGCGTTCGCCATGGTCTGCTGCGCCGTCAAATGCCCGACCAGGATCTGCTGCCTGAAGCCGTAACCGAACGCCAGCCCCGCCACCACGATCACCGCAACCAGAGCCGCCGCCAGCCAGCGATTTGTTCCTGACGGCGCGGGGTTCTTCTTGTTTTCGTTTTCGTTCATGTCCAAATACTCTTCCATCCTTATTCTCCTTGCCCGTGTTTTCTGCCCGGGGAAAATCGAAACCGAATCGGAGTTCCGTGCCGACGTCCCAACAAGAACTGCCCTTGCTCACTCTCCGCAAGCAACTGCGTACTTCCACCTCCGTCTGACTGCAATGCGAGGGCCGACGCACTCCCTTCGCGCGAACCTCTAACTCCTGCATTGTCAGTAGCTAAAGCCTCGTCCCAGGAATCTGCAATCGCATGGGCCAGTACTAGTCCCGGTATTTATTCCCTTCTGCCGAGGGGTTCTTTCTCAATCTTGCGAAGCTTCTCTGACATCCTGTGATTCTTTCGCCTCTGCGTTGCCCCATTCCTCCCCCTGTGCTAGCATCCGCCTCGTCAGGAGACCGGACCAGGGATTGTTCGTCAGACCTTCGGCCCCGCCCCACGGGGACCCAGGTGCAGAGGCCACGTTCTCCTCCCTCAGTTTCAACTTGCCTGGCGCCGGCCCGCGCCCGAATTCTTCCGGACGGACCTCGCCTTATGGAGGTTTACATGAAGAACTATCTCACCAAGGACATCCGAAACGTTGGCATTGTCGGCCACGGCGGCACCGGCAAAACGCAACTGGTGTCGTCGTTGCTCTACACCGCGGGTATGACTCCGCGCTGGGGAAAAATTGCGGACGGCAGCACCACCACCGACTGGGACGAAGAAGAAATCGCCCGAAAAATCTCCATCCAAACTGGCCTGGCCCACGCCGAATGGCCCGCAACTCCCGCCAGCCCTTCCGGATCTTCCGACAAAGTCAAAATCAATTTCATCGACCTCCCCGGCTATTCCACTTTCATCACCGAAGCGAAGGCCTCGCTCATCGCCGCCGATGCCGCGCTCATCACCGTTGACGCCCACGTCGGCTCCCAGGTCACCACCGAAAAAGTTTGGGACTATTGCACTGAGTACGACATTCCCCGCGCCTTCGTTCTCACCTGGATGGACCGCGAACTCGCCAGTTTTGAGCGCTCCATGACATCTCTCGAGCAAGTTTTCGGCCGCAACGTCGTCGCTCTCCAATTGCCCATCGGCGCGGAAAGAGGATTCCGCGGCGTCATCGACCTGGTAGCCATGAAAGCCCACCTCTACCATCCCGATGGTGACGGCAAACCCTCGATCGAAGAGATTCCCGCCGCGCTCGCCGACGATGCGAAGGAAGCTCACGAAAAACTCGTGGAAATGATCGCCGAAGGC
>JBGPIX010000368.1:0-5268 GCA_041485085.1 Candidatus Acidiferrum sp. | reverse complement strand
CGCTCGACCTGATTGATGTCGACTACGAAATCCTCACGACAATTTCCGACCCCGAGGAAGCTCTGGCGACTCCCGAGCCGCGGATTCACGAATACGGCGAAGAGGGAAACATTCATAAATTTGTGGCGCTGGAATTCGGCAATGTGGAAGAAGGCTTTGCCCAAGCTGATGAAATTTTCGAAGACACTTTTTTCTTTCAGGGCAACACCCATCTCCCCATCGAGCAACATGCTTCCGTGGCCATCAAGGATCCCGATGGAAAGCTGACCATCTGGTCCAGCACGCAAACCCCTCATTATCTCCATCGCGCTCTTGCCAAGGTCCTCGAAATGCCGCCCGCGCACATTCGCGTGATCGCCACACCCAACGGCGGCGGCTTCGGCGGAAAGAGCGACCCATTCAATCACGAAATCGTCGTAGCCAAGGCCGCTCTCATGCTCGACCGGCCCGTCAAAATCTGCCTGACGCGGGAAGAAGTTTTTTATTGTCACCGCGGCCGTCATCCGGTTCTGATGAAATTCAAAACCGGTGTGAAAAAGGACGGCGCAATCACCGGCATGCATCTCCAGACGTTGATCGACGGTGGCGCTTACGGATCGTATGGAGTCGCCAGCACGTTTTACGCCGGCGCTTTGCAAACCACCACCTACCACATTCCACGTTATCGCTACCAAGGCTGCCGAACCTTCACTAACAAGCCTCCTTGCGGCCCCAAGCGCGGACACGGCACTCCCCAGCCGCGCTTCGGTCAGGAAGTCCAGCTCGACAAAATCGCGGAGAAGCTCAAGCTCGACCCCGCCGATTTGCGCCTCGGTATCGTCGAATCCTCAAATTCGGTCACCGCAAATTTCTTCCGCCTCGGCACCGTCAATCTCGCCGAGTGCATTCGCCGCATCGTCAAAGTCTCCGGCTGGAAAGACAAATTCCGCAAACTCCCCGAGGGCCGAGGCGTAGGTCTGGCTTGCTCCGCTTATCTGACTGGCGCGGGCCTTCCCATCTACTGGAACAAGATGCCGCACTCAGGAGTTCAACTGAAGTTTGATCGCAGCGGCGGCGTCAGCATTTTCTGTGGCGCAACTGAGATCGGGCAGGGTTCCGACGACGTTCTCGCTGGAATCGTTGCCGAAATCTTGGGCATCGACACGTTCGACATTCGCCTTTTCACCGGCGACACCGACCTCGGCCCTGTGGATCTTGGCTCCTATTCGAGCCGCGTGACCCTGATGGCGGGAAACGCCGCATTGCAAGCCGCGGAGCGCGGAAAAGCAATCATTGCCGACGCCGTGGCAGAAAAACTGGAAGTACCGAAAGAACGGCTGCGCTTTGCCGGCAAGCGCGTATTCGATTCCGCAGCTCCGGAAAAGGGTTTCACCTTTCAGGAAGCCGTTTGCCTCGCCGAAGCTCGCTTCGGCACGATTGGCACGGTAGGCTCCTACACTCCGCCGAAGTCTCCCGCACTTTACAAGGGTGGCGGCGTCGGCCCCTCACCCACCTACTCCTATTCCGCAGCTGTCGTCGAAGTCGAAGTAAACCAGGTCACTGGTTGGGTCACTGTCCCAAGAGTCTGGATCGCGCATGATATCGGCCGTGCTTTGAATCCAACGCTGGCGCGCGGCCAGGTTGAAGGCGGCGTCTACATGGGTCTCGGCGAGGCGCTCATGGAAGAGCAGGAGTTCCGCCGCCTTCCCAAGAAACTTTCTCACGCACTGGTGCACAAATTCCCTTCCATCCTCGAATACAAGAGCCCAACCTCACTGGACATGCCGGAAGTGATCACCGAGCTGATTGAAGAGCCCGATCCGTGCGGCCCGTTTGGCGCGAAGGAAGTCGGCCAGGGCCCGCTCCTGCCGATCATGCCAGCCGTCGCTAACGCCGTGTACGACGCCGTCGGAGTGCGTATCGATGAAATCCCCGTCACTCCCGAAAAGATCATGAAGGCCCTCGCCGAGAAGAAAGCGGGACGCGATCCACGTTACGGTCCGACTCATTTTCCACACGTCAATTGGCCCGAGGCCCTGCGCGTTCCTCCTCCGTGGGAAGGCGGCGACGGCAATGCGGTGAACGATGGTCCTCGCCGCGAAAAATCGCGCCGCGAGAAAGAAAAGGTGCTCGCGCCATGATGCGTCTGCCTCTTTTTGAATTTCGCGCACCGCGCACTCTCGAAGAAGCCGCTCGCATTCTGGACGGCGAGAGAGCCAATGCGATGCCGCTTGCCGGTGGCACGGACCTGCTCCCGAACATGAAAAGGCGGCAACAGGTTCCGCGGACGCTGATGAGCCTGCGGCATATCGAAAGTTTGAACCGCGTTGCATTGAGCGAGTCCGGTTCACGGCTGGGCGCCTGCCTCACACTCTCCGATATTGCGGCAGATCCTCGTTTTCGCAATGGACTTGCCGCGCTGGCGCAAGCAGCTTCCCTGGTGGCCACTCCGCAAATCCGCAACATGGCGACGCTCGGCGGGAATATCTGCCTGGATACCCGCTGCAACTACTACGACCAAAGCTACGAGTGGAGAAAAGCCATCAATTTTTGCCTGAAGAAAGACGGCACCACTTGCTGGGTTGCACCGGGAAGCTCGAAGTGCATGGCAGTTTCCTCGACAGACACGGGCCCGGCGCTGATGGCGCTCGGGGCGCGTGTCCACCTCGTGTCGCGTTCCGGAGAGCGCGAAGTCCTTCTCTCCGATCTGTATAACAACGATGGAATCGACTACATCAAGCGCAGGCCGGACGAAATTCTGTCAGAGGTGCTCCTGGATGCCTTGCATGGATGGAAGAGCACTTACTGGAAGCTCCGCCGCCGCGGCGCGTTCGATTTTCCAGTGCTGTCTGTCGCCGCAGCGGCTCGCCTCTCGAAAGAGAACGTCGTCGAGGATGCTCGCATCGTCGTCGGCTCAACAGCTTGCCGTCCGTTATCTGCCACGGACGCGGCAAAATCACTGCTGGGCCGCCCCTTGAATCAACAAGCCATTGAAGAAGCCGCGGCACTTGCGGCTCGAATTGCCAAGCCACTGGACAACACGGACTTCGATATGACGTGGCGTAAGAGAGTGACAGCCGAATTTGTCACTTATGCCTTGCGCGAGTTGCGCGGAGACGACGTGCGCGCCGAACGCGAGAGCTTCACACGCTGCGCTTTCGAATGATCAATTGGGATTTTCAATCAACAACGCAATTCCCTGCCCGCCGCCGATGCAGGCCGAGGCGACGCCGTACCGCAGCTTCGAGCGGCGCAATTCTCGTGAAAGCGTCAACGCCAGCCGGATTCCTGTTGCCGCCAGCGGATGTCCGATAGCAATCGCACCGCCGTTCACATTGAGTTTGTTCCGAGCGAGCCCCAACTCGCGCTCGACAGCAATGAGCTGCGCCGCAAACGCTTCATTAATCTCAAAGCGATCGATCTGATTTAGGGTGAGACCTGCTCCGTCTAGCAATCTCCGAATCGCCGGCGCCGGCCCGATGCTCATGATTTCGGGAGGTACACCAACAGTCGCGACGGCCGCGATGCGCCCCAGAGGCTCCATACCCTTCGATTTTGCGTACGCACCGGAACCCACCAGAGCTGCCGCCGCGCCATCCACAATCGCGGAACTATTTCCTCCCGTTTGCACGCCGCCAAATGCAGGACGTATTTTCGAGAGCGCTTCGAATGAAGAAGAGCGAATGTGCGTGTCTACAGCAAGACTGTCCACTCCTTTGGGCAGTTGAATGCCACGCGTCTTGTAGCCGCTCAACTCAAACGTTTCACTGACGAGAGCAACAATTTCTCCTGACAGAAAACAACTCTTCTGGGCAGCGACGGCGCGTGAAAAACTCAATTCCGCGAAGCGATCTGCGTCTTCTCGAGTGATCTTGTACGTTTTGGCAACAGTCTCCGCGGTTTCCCCCATCGTGACGCCCGGGGCGGTATCCAGAAGCGCTTCCCACAAGAAATCCTTGAACTCGATCTGGCCCATGCGAAAGCCGCTGCGATGCGTAAAAGCAGCAACTGGATTACGGCTCATGGATTCCGCGCCAATGCAGAGGCCGAGATCGATTCTTTTCAGCGTGATGGCATCGGCAGCCTGGCTGATCGTTTCAATGCCCGTGCCGCACACGCGCTGCACCAGCAGCGCGGGCCGTTCAATTGGAACACCGGAATAGAGGCCGATATGCCGAGGCAGGACGTACGCGTCAAAACTGGTTTGCGCCACGCTTCCCGCGATTACCGAGCCCACATCCGACGGAGCGATTTTTGTGCGTTCGAATAGGGCGCGCGCCACTTTGATGCCGAGATCAATCGGAGAAACAAGACCCAACGCACCGTTGTAGTCCACGAACGGCGTTCGGACTCCATCTAGCAGCCAGATGTCTTCGTAGGCCATGAAAAGCCCGCTTGTTGCCGTGACCATAACTCACTTCCCTCCTACCGTCGGAATTGCCTCAAATCGCGCCCCTGCATCCTTATGTTAGGATAGCTAAATAGCTCGCGGAACCCCTTCGAAAACCTTGATCAGATGCTTCATATCGGTCGTGACCGGGACATCACCAGCGGTCGTGACGATACTCGGCCGAAGCTCCATCATCCGTGATTGGTTGTCCCGAGAAGAAGATTCGTCAGATGCTCCTTCCGGGCGGAATACGTCCAACGGCAACGCAAGACCAAAGAGACCGTCATCAGATGGGGGCAACCCTCCCTTTTGGCCCGACGATATGACGTCGGCAGGCACACATTTGACGCAATTCCAATGCTGTCGCTCAATTAGTTTCCAGTTTTCGTGGGACAAGTCAGGACAACAGAGATTGAGCAGAGGAAGCGCTTCATAGAAGCGCACTATATTGATCGTCGGCGCAAGCAAATTCACCCAGGCGTCGCAGCTCTCCGCCGAGAGTGCTGGGACGATTTCTTCCATAATCATGATCGCGTCCGCCCCAGCCTCTAAGAATGTGGACGCCATTTGCGTTACGACGGAAGCTGCCAGTTCCTGCGCGGCCTCGGATAAATCCTCGCTGCGCAAAGATTCTTTGCGCTCCAACTGCGTGAGCCGTGCGGTAAGAGTCATAGGGCCGGTGACACCTGCCATTAGCAGAAAGTCGCGGTTCGGGAGTGCATTCATTCTGCGAATCACTTCGACGGCCACCGGAACCCGCCCACTCTTCGCTGCTTCTTCCGGCGAGCGCAAGCCTTCCGGCAATTCGCCCACTAGCCCGCGATGAGGCCAGTGAATTGTGGGTGCCTTATCGTCCGATATCTTTCGCAGGGTTGCGCCCAGAGCTTCCACCTCAAGAT
>JBGPIX010000367.1:0-5288 GCA_041485085.1 Candidatus Acidiferrum sp. | reverse complement strand
TCGGGCAGCCGACAACGCACCATCAGAGGAATCTGAAGGGAAAGACGCGTAGTACGCCGACGCTCTGGATAGCGAGTTCTTTGCATAAATCCACCTGGAGGGGACACTCGAGGCTACGGCGAAAATGGTGTCACGATCTCCATGGAAATACAAGCATTTAAACGATTTGGAACTGCTAGTACTTTTTAGCCGGTGGGCGGGGAACTACTTTTGCTTGAGGGCGGCAATCACGGCGTCCGCGAATTCCTCTGTTCCGGCTTTTCCGCCAACATCCCGGGTGGTGTGTTTTGCCTGGCGGTAGACCTTTTCGAGGGCATTCTGGATGCGCTCTGCCGCAGTTTGTTCGCCCAGGTAGTCGAGCATCAAAGCGCTGCTCATCAGCAGGGCGGTTGGATTGGCGAATCCCTTGCCCGCGATATCGGGCGCGGTCCCGTGCACGGCTTCGAACATCGCACATTGGTCCCCGATGTTGGCGCTGGGCACAACACCGAGGCCGCCGACGAGACCAGCAGCCAGATCGCTCATGACGTCGCCATAAAGATTCGGCAGCAAAAGCATGTCAAATTGCAGTGGATCCATCACAATCTGCATGCAGGCGTTATCGACGATCATTTCCTTGTACTCGATAGTAGGGAATTGCGCCGCCACCGCCCGGACTGATCTAAGGAACAATCCATCCGAAAGCTTCATGATGTTGGCTTTGTGGATGGCATGAATCTTTTTCCGGCCGTGGCGCTGGGCGTATTCAAACGCGAACTTCGCGATTCTCGTGGAAGCCTTTTCCGTGATGATTTTCAGGCTTTCGACCACGCCCGGGACGACTTCGTGCTCGAGGCCGGAATACAAATCCTCGGTGTTTTCCCGAACGAGAATCAGGTCCACTTTTTCGAAGTGCGATTTCACGCCGGGCATGTTTTTGACGGGGCGCAAATTGGCGTAGAGCTCGAGCGACCTGCGCAGCGCGACGTTTACGCTGGGTGCGCCGCCGGCAATAGCAGTGGCCATAGGACCCTTCAGCGCAACGCGATTCTTGCGTACGGAGTCCACGGCCGCCTGGTTGACGCTTTTCCCCTGGTCGGCCGAGCTGTCGGAACGTCCAGCAATCTCTTCCCACTCGAACTTTACGCCCGTCGCTTCCAGAATGCGGCGCGTCGCGGCGGCGACTTCCGGCCCGATTCCTTCGCCGGGGATAAGAGTAACTGTATGCGTGATCATCGCATCCTATTGTAAGGGAACCGCCCGAACTTGTCGAAATGGGGTGATATATGCCGTTTCATGACAGGAACAGGGGGTTGCAACGCCGTTTGCGAGTTCTGTTATACTGTGAATGTAGATAGCTTAGCGGGTGCGCCCGCGAGCGGAGGCCAAGAGGATTTATGATCAATTTGACGCCCGTTGCAAGTACCAAGGTCAAGGAAATCATGAGCATGCAGAGCCCGGTGCCGGTCGCGCTACGCGTGGCTGTGGTCGGTGGCGGCTGCTCCGGTTTCCAATACCACATGGCGTTTGAAAACCAGACCACCGATGCGGACCAGGTGTTTGAGTTCGATGGACTGAAGGTTGCCGTTGACCAGATGAGTTCCATGTATCTGGACGGGATTGAGATCGATTACATCGAGACGATCGAAGGCGCGGGATTCAAGTTCAACAATCCCAACGTGAAGAGCACCTGCGGTTGCGGCAGTTCTTTCAGCGTCTAAATGCGAACAGGGAAGCGCTTTGCGCTTTCAAAATCATTCTTTGGGCTCCTGAGCGGTAGTTCAGGAGCCTTTTTTTATGCCTTCTAGCCAATCCGAATGGGATGCCAAGCACAAGCTCGCCGCCGAGACGCCGCTCTCGGAGCCCGCGAGCATTGTTCGCGAACTTCTGCCACTACTGCCAAAAGGCCCAGCACTGGATATCGCCTGCGGAACGGGAAGGCACTCCCTGTTACTTGCCGGACGTGATCAACTTGTCACTGCAACGGATTTTTCCAGCGTTGCCCTGGACACCTTGGAAGTTCGCGCGGGCAGCCGGCACCTTCTGGTACGGCGCAGCAACAGTTTTCACGCGACTGCGCGGCCTTCGCGCGGCGGTCTTGAATTGGTGCAAGCGAATCTAGAGGCGGCCAAACTCCCGGAATATAGCTACGACTTGATCCTGTGCATTCAATATCTGCAGCGCTCCCTTTTTCCTCAGATGGTCCGCGCCCTTCGCCCCGATGGCGTTCTGCTGATGGAAACTTTCACGCGAGCGCAACTAGAATTTTCAGGCGGGCCGCGGAATCCGGCGCACCTTCTCGAAACGGGTGAGCTCCGAGAGGCTTTCCCAGAGCTGTGTGTTCTGTTTTACCGGGAATTGCGCGCCGGAGTAGGAATCGCCAGCCTGCTGGCGAAGAAACTACACCATCGGAGTTGAGGACAAATTGCCAGTGAGCACGTCACATTTTGTAGAGCCAATGTTTGCAATCCTCGGTTTCCCTCCGTATCCTAACGTCCGGGCATGAAAATAGCGCTCGCGCAGTTCAATCCCACCGTCGGCGACTTCTTGGGGAATGCCGCTCGCATCCTGGACTTGGCGGGGCAAGCCAAGCAACGAGGAGCGGACCTTGCTGTTTTTACCGAGCTTTGCCTCTGCGGCTACCCACCTCAGGACCTTTTGGAGCGTCCGGCTTTTCTCGACCGGAACGTGGATGAATTGAAAGAGCTTGCCACCAAAATAGCGCTACCGTCCCTAGTCGGTTACGCAGGGCGCGTAAAGAATGGCGCCGGCAAGTCCGTGGCCAATAAAGCAGCGCTGCTATGCGGGGGACGGATCGCTTTTGAGCAAAGCAAGATGCTGCTGCCGACCTACGATGTATTCGACGAGTCGCGATACTTTCAGCCTGCCGACAAACAGATGGTTTACCGCTTCCAGGACGAAACGCTGGGCATCACCATTTGCGAGGATGTCTGGAACGATCCGAATTTCTGGCCGACGCGCCTGTACGAGCGTGATCCGGTGGTGGAACTTAGCAAGCAGGGAACAACCGTCCTGCTGAATATTTCCGCATCACCCTACGCGATTGACAAAAGGAATCTGCGTATTGAGATGCTGCGCGCCATCGCCATGAAGCAGCAGCTCCCCGTGGTCTACGTGAATCAAATTGGCGGCGACGACAACCTGATTTTCGACGGCGCGAGCATGGCCATTACCGCCGATGGGCGTGTGGCCGCGCAGGCGCTGGCGTTCAAAGAAGATCTGGTTCTCTTCGACACGGTTACAGGACGGGGTGAAATTCACGAGCAGCCACCAACGGAGATTGCCTACGCCTACGAGGCGCTGCTCACCGGTTCCGCGGACTATGTGCGCAAATGTGGATTCAAAAAGGTTCTCGTCGGCCTGAGCGGCGGAGTTGACTCCGCCGTAGTTGCTTCCATTGCCGTGGACGCGCTGGGGGCTGAAAATGTGCTCGGCGTGTCCATGCCGGGACCTTTTTCTTCGGCCGGCAGCAAGAGCGACGCGGCTGCTTTGGCAAAGAATCTTGGCATCCAGTTCATCACCTTGCCGATTAGCAGCGTTTTTGAGGAGTACAAGCGGGCGCTGGCCCCCGCGTTCGGCGACCGGCCGGCTGATGTGACGGAAGAAAATATTCAGGCACGCATCCGCGGAAATTACCTGATGGCCCTCTCCAATAAATTCGGCTCGATGGTTCTCAGTACCGGCAACAAATCGGAACTCGCCGTCGGATACTGCACCCTGTATGGGGACATGGCGGGAGGCCTTGCCGTGATTTCCGATGTTCCGAAATTGATGGTTTACGAGCTCGCGCTGTGGATCAATCGCGAAAGGGAACTGATTCCCCGGTCGACAATTGAAAAGCCGCCTTCGGCCGAGTTGCGCCCCGACCAGAAGGACGAGGATAGCTTGCCACCTTACGACGTCCTCGATCGCATTCTTAAGGCCTACATCGAAGACTTGCGAAGCCCCCAGGAGATTGCGGATCACTACGGCTTTGATCTAAAACTGGTGCGTGACATAGCGCTTCGTGTGGATCGCAATGAGTACAAGCGCAAGCAGGCCGCGCCGGGTTTGAAGATTACTTCGCGTGCCTTTGGATTTGGCAGGCCATTCCCGATCGCGCAGAAGTTCATCCCGTAAATTAATGAGGTCCTCGTGAATACAGCTCTAAGACTCGCCTTCATTCTATCGCTCAGCGCGATTGTGCCCGGAGCGCAAGCGCAGCAGGCGCCATCGACGACAGCCGCGACCACAACCGTAGCGCCATTGCCAACGCAGAAGAATATTGAGGCTTACCTTCGTCATTTGTATGCCTTCGGTCCGGATGTCCGGCTGGTCGTCGGGCCTCCGAAGCAAACGTCAATCGAAGGACTGCTCGAAGCGACTGTCGACTTGACTATTGACGATAACAAGCAATCCGTAATTTTTTATGTAAGCAAGGACGGCAAGTTTCTTTTCCGGGGCGAGATGTCGGACATGACCAAAGACCCCCTCGCCGAGAATCGGGCCCAGATCCAAATGAAAGATGCACCTTCGTTGGGGGACCCCAAGGCGGCTGTCACCCTGGTGGAATATTCGGACTTTGAATGTCCGGTCTGCAGAAGCCTTCACGACGCATTACGAGGAATGCTCCCGAACTATGCAGGCAAGGTGCGCGTGGTATTCAAAGACTTTCCCATCGAGCAGCTTCATCCTTGGGCAAGAACCGCGGCTATAGCTGGGCGCTGCGCCTACCAACAAGATCCGTCGGCCTTCTGGAAGATGTATGACCTCATCTACGACAACCAGGAGATCATCTCGGCGTCGAACGCTTGGACGAAAATGATGGACTACGCGGCGCAGTCCCGGCTGGACACCGACAGGTTTAAGACTTGCATGGCCGACCCGGAGGCCGGGGCGGCAGTAAATGCCAGCCGAGCAAACGGCCAATTGCTGGAGGTGAACAGCACGCCTACGGTCTTCGTGAATGGTCGCCGCATGGTGGGCGCCGACGCTCATCTGCTCGAACAGTACATCAACTTCGAACTCGACCAGCTCAAATCAGGGAGAACCGCCGACAAGAAGTAGGGAGAGAGGGAATGACCTTGAGAGGGTGCGGTGCGGGCCGAATAAGTCCAAGAGATCCAGGCCGATTTTTTAGTTAACATAATATAACTTATAGGACGCATTGTCAAGAGGAATCTGCACCACTTGTCAAACCTCATTAGAAATGTCCCCTTTCTTAACTCGATAGAAGTGTCCCCTCGGGGGGATGGGAAGGGCTTGGCGTGGTGGGCGCTGGAGCGGAGCCGGCAGGCGTAGCGGAAGCG
>JBGPIX010000366.1:0-5305 GCA_041485085.1 Candidatus Acidiferrum sp. | reverse complement strand
GCAAAAGCATTGATGGCTTTGTCGTTCACGCAATGAAATTCGAAGGGATACTGCACGCCACCCGTGGGGAGCTTTTGCGCCAGACGCGTGCCCAGTTGCGTCAGGTAAGCATCGACTCTCGGCGCGTTGCACAGCTGCAAATGCATTTCAGCGTCGCTCGCCGCTCGTTTGCCGAGGGTGATGTCCTCTTGCGGAGAAAAATGGTTCCAACCCGGTTTGAGCGGAGTTCGCTGAGCCGAGGCACCGGGAATCAAAAGCAAGGAAAGTCCAAGAGAGAAGCCCGCCGCCAGACCGCGATACGCTCTGAGCGCCCAGAGTTCTTGTCCGGCTTTCCGCCCGAAAAATTTCCGATTCGACGCAAAGAGACTCACGACGACCTCCGAAAAGCCATATGAGGTTGGATGGCGCTTTTTTGTTCAGGGTTACTTTAGCATCCGATGGGCAAGAAAAGAAAAAGCCCGGGTAGCGAGCCGCCCGGGCAAATTCGGAAAGAAAGGAAAACGGGTTTATCGAACCATGCGCGGCGTGGGTTCCGGAGAAAGGGTCACACCAGGCGCATCCGCGGACTTGCCGCTTTTCGCGGCAGCGGCGCGTGTGGGAATGACAGGCTCCGCCTTGCGCGTGGGAATCGCCAGGTTTTCACCCTCGCGGACGAAGGTCAGACGATCCTGCTCCTTGTTCCAATCGATGCAAACGAGGTCGCCGAGGTGAACTTGCTCGGTAGCCAAAAGGTTTGCCAGTGGGTACACCACGTGGCGTTCGATGGCGCGCTTCAGGTGCCGTGCGCCGTAGCGCTGGTCCGTGCCCTCTTGCAGCAGGAAGTCGCGGCCAGGATCCGTCACGCGGAAGAGGAACTGTCCCTTGGCGGTTTCCAGAACGCGTTGCTGCACTTGGCCGAGTTCGATTTCGAGCACGCGCTCAAGCTGCTCGCGCCGTAGTGGATGAAACACCACCACTTTGTCGAGCCGGTTCATGAATTCTGGTGAAAACTTGCGGCGGGCCGCTTCCACAGCCGTACGTTCGATCTTTTCATCGAAGCCGGCAGCAGGCTTGTCGGCTGGCCGAACAAAGCCCATGCCGCCCTGCATAAGTTCGGTAATTTCGCCCCCGCCGAGGTTCGAGGTAAGGAAAATGACAGTTTGGGAGAGGTCCACGCGGCGGTTGTCGCCCAACGTGAGCGTGGCCTTGTCCAGCATTCCCAGAAGCAATTGCCACAGGGCGTCGCTGGCCTTTTCGATTTCATCGAAGAGCAGGAAGCTGAGCTTCAGCTTCTCGGTATGGCTCGCCGACAACGCCTCTTGAGTGATTAACGGATGGGTTTCGCGGTGGCCCAAATAGCCCGGAGGTGAGCCAATCAGTTTGGCAATTTCGTGCGAGTGCTGGAATTCCGCGCAATCAACCTTGATCACCGCGCGAGCATCCCCAAAGAGGATTTCGGCAGCCGCTTCCACGATGCGGGTCTTTCCCGAACCGGTAGGCCCCAGGAACAGCAGGTTGCCGACAGGGCGGCCGGGCGAGTTCAACCCGGCGCAAAAAACTTGAAACATATCCACGAGGGACTGCACGCCCTCTTCCTGCCCTACAATTTTTGCCCGCAGAGACGAGTGAAAATCACACGTGTCGTTGCTTCGTATGCTTGGATCCAGTTGATGGCGGACGGCAGCTTTCATTTCATCCACCCTTCTTCGCGTCTAGTTCTCCCAAACGCGCAGCGCGTCTCATACTCGCGCATGCCAGGGATAGTGCATGGGGGATGCCAATCTTTTCCACAGTTTGCAAGGTCAAAAAACTCCGTAAACTCAACAACATACAGGATTTGCAATTCTGGAAACTGTCTCAACGGGTGAGACGCTGTTTCATCCGTGCGCAAAGTGAGAGAGATGAAACAGTTTGTGTCAGCGGCCGGGCGACAAAAAGGGGCGTCCGCCATAGCGGGCGCCCCTATTAAAGTTAAAGTGCTGCTTTAGGTATTGGAGCGGTCTTGTTTCTTGCGTCCTTGGGGTGACGTTGCCGGCCCTCCCCCGGGTTGCGCCGCCCGCGATTTTCTCTCTTCGACCGCGGTTTCCGTCGGTGGCTCGACGGACTTCCCGTCTTTCACCTCCGCAGCCACAGCCTTTCCCTCAGCTCCCTGCGTCGCGGCCTGCACCAGCGCGCCTTCGCCTTCGCGAACAAACGTGAGTTGCTTGTGCACCTCGTCCCAATCAATTCTCACCAGGTCGCCCAGGCTGACTTGATCGGTCGCCAACAGATTCGCCAGGGGATAAACCACATGCCGCTCGATGGCACGCTTCAAGTGCCGTGCGCCATAGCGCTGGTCGGTGCCTTCTTGTAAAAGGAAGTGTCGCCCAGCGTCGGTCACTCGAAAGAGAAACTGCCCCTTCGCCGTGTCCAGGACCCTTTGCTGCACCTCGCCTAGCTCGATATCGAGGACTTCCTGAAGCTGCTCACGTTTCAACGGATGGAATACCACCACCTTATCAAGGCGGTTCATGAATTCGGGCGAGAATTTACGCCGTGCGGCCTCTAGCGCGGTTCGTTGCACCTTCTCGTTCAGGCCAGCGGCCGGCTTGTCACTCGGCTGGACGAAACCCAAGCCACCGTGCATGAGCTCGGCAATCTCGCCGCCACCCAGGTTGGAGGTCAAAAAGATCACGGTGCTCGACAAATCCACTTTTCGGTTGTCGCCCAGAGTCAGTGTGGCTTTGTCCAGCATTCCCAGCAGCAACTGCCACAACGCATCGCTGGCTTTTTCGATTTCGTCGAAGAGCAGGAAACTCAACTTCAGGTCGTCACGATGGCTGGCGGCCAGCGACTCCTGCGTAATCAGCGGATGGGTCTCGCGATGCCCCAAATATCCTGGGGGCGAGCCGATCAGCTTGGCGATTTCATGCGAGTGCTGAAATTCCGCGCAATCAATCTTGATCACCGCGCGCGCCTCGCCAAAGAGAATTTCGGCGGCCGCTTCCACGATGCGCGTCTTCCCCGAGCCCGTCGGTCCCAGGAACAACAAATTCCCGACTGGGCGGCCTGGCGAATTCAGTCCGGCGCGAAAGACCTGATAAAGGTCCACCAGCGCCTGGACACCCTCTTCCTGTCCGACAATTTTCCCCCGCAGCGCGGTCTGGAAATCGATCGTATCCGTGCTGCGCTTGCTGGGATCGAGATGAAGGATGTAGTCGCTCATGACCGCCTCCTAGCGAACCCGCGATGACGGATTCGCATTGCTGAACCGCCCGCGTCCACGGCCAAACTGGTCGAGCTTGACCTGAATGGTCGACTGCAGAAGCCGCAACTGCACAAGCAGCTCCCGTGCCACCACGGGTGATTCAGAAAGTCGGAGGATCGGCGGAAAGACATCCGCCAGGTCGAGAGTGAGGGCTCGAAGGGAGGAAACCAGCTTTTGGACTGCCGGCGAATTGGGATTCGCCAGGTCCACTTGGCCGTTCAATTGTGCGCGCAGGGCTTTCCAGTTCAGCTCCACGAAGGGATGCTTTTTGGAAACTTCACGAACCACATCGTCGGTAATGCGCGCGCGGGCTCCCAGTCGCGCCAGATGGAGCTGGCGCACTTTTCCGTCACGGCGCACGTTGTGCACCAGGTACAGCGCGTTTCCTTTGCGGCGGACGAAAGCCACGGCATCACCTCAAACTTCCATCAAGGCGTGTAGTGTAATTCTCTTCCACTACACTCTACAAGGTTAGACGCATTTTTTTGCAAAAAGTTGCATCCAATCAGTAACGCGTCCAACGTAGTGGAAGCGGCGCGTAAATCCTCATCACTTTTTTTGCTGTGTTTCATCGAACTTTCGCATTCTCGTTGCCTCGCGCCGTCTTCCATTCGTCGCCCGCTCCTGAATTAGATGCTCGCCGTTCGCTGCCGCTTCTTTAATTATCGGCAGCGTCCGGCTACTGCATTAAACCCGGCTCCGCGATTTTTCTCTTGTTCTTGCCGCGGGGGCCACCTACGATGTCGCACAAGTTTCTTTCCATCTCTTCTGGGAGCTTGATTCGCAATGTCTTGGGATCCTGTTTTTCGCTTCGTGAAACAAATTCCCCGCGGCCGGGTTCTAACCTATGGGGCGTTGGCTAGAGCCTTGCGCCTCCCCGGCGGTGCGCGCAGTGCCGGACGCGCCATGGCCGCCACTCCTTCCGGCAAAGGCATTCCCTGGCATCGCGTTCTCGGGGAGCGCGGCAAGATTCTCATACGCGAGCCTTATGCTTCCCTGCAACGGAAGTTACTCGAAAGTGAAGGCGTCACAATCGTTGAATCTCGCGTGGATCTGAAACGCCATCTCTGGAAATCGCCCAAAAAGATCAATCTGAAACACAAAGCCGTCAAGCAGCGTATTACGAAGTGAATCCGCAAGATGTCTGTGCGCGTTGCAGGCCTGACGCCTATCTGCGGTATGCTATACGCTCTTCCACTGCACCCCTCGGTGGTGGGTTGCAACAAACATGGCCAATTCCATTCTGCAGGTCGAAAACCTCGTCAAGCGCTACGGCGACGTTGAAGCCGTTCGCGGCGTCAGTTTTTCGGTGGAGGAAGGCGAAGTTTTCGGGTTGCTCGGGCCAAACGGCGCCGGCAAAACCACAACGGTCGAGATTCTCGAAGGCCTTCGCAACCTCGACGGAGGCCGCGTTTCTGTCTGCGACCTGGACCCGCAGCGGGACACCGCGGCCCTAAAACACGAGATTGGCGCCGCGCTGCAGTCCACCTCGCTTCCGGACAAGATTCGAGTGATAGAAGCATTACGGCTCTTCGCCAGCTTCTATAAGCGCGGCCGTAAACCCGAAGAGTTGCTCAAGCGCTTCGGTCTCGAGGAAAAGCGCAACGTGTTTTATAACCAGCTTTCGGGCGGCCAGAAGCAGCGGCTGGCGCTCGCCATGGCGCTGGTTAACGATCCGAAGGTCGTCTTCCTTGACGAACCCACCGCCGGGCTCGATCCGCAGGTGCGCCGCGAAATCTACGACATTATCGAGGAACTGCGCCGTGAGAAAAAAACCATCCTCATGACCACCCACTACATTGAGGAAGCCGAGCGCCTCTGCGACCGCGTGGCCATCGTTGATCACGGCAAAGTGATCGCGCTTGGCACGCCGCGCGAACTGAAAGCCCACGCCGGAGGCGCCACGCGGATCGAGGTGCGCCTTGCCAAGCCGGAATCGAACGGCACCCTGAAAAATCTCGAAGGCGTGGCCGATGCGCGCGAGGTGGACGGCACTTACGTGCTTCACTCCATGCGGCCGCCTCAAGCCATAGTTTCCCTCGTCAAACATCTGGAAGCCGAAGGCAACGAACTCGTCAG
>JBGPIX010000365.1:0-5306 GCA_041485085.1 Candidatus Acidiferrum sp. | reverse complement strand
TTCAGGCTGCCGGACTAAGACTTCCGAAGCATTGGTCATGTACGTCTCCCAAAAACAAAAAACCCACCGGCCATATTTCCTGGCGGTGGGTTCGCTTCAATCTTGGAGTAGAGAGCTGTTAGAAAGTTGGCTTCCTATCCAAACAAGACGCGGCGGCCGTCACCGTTTGGTGCGGACAACAACAAACGCCCGTCATTTGGATAGAAGTCATTTCGTTACCTAGGATACCGACCAGCCCTCGCGCTGGCCAATCATCTTTTTGATTCGAGGACATCAATAATTCAGATGCTTGCTGTACGCGCCCGGTTACGCTGTGGGACGGCGAACAATCAACTTCTTTGACGCAGGCGGCGGGAGAAGGGTAGCCATTTTGCGGATCATGGCCAGCACCAGGCGTTTGTCGCCATCGGAAAGCGTGGTGCTGTACTTTTTGATCTCCGCCAAAAAGCGAATCTCGTCCTGCGAAAGCTCGCCGAGCGCCTTTTGCGTTTCGCGGTCGCGCGGCGTTTCGGTGCCGGGGAAAAAATCCGCCAGCGAAATGTCCATGGCTTCCGCGATTTTAGCGAGCGTTTCGAGAGACGGCACGGTGTGGCCGTTTTCGACACGCGACAGGTAACAACGCAGGAGCCCGGTGCGGCGCTCGATGTCGCCCTGCGACAGGCTGCGCTGGCTGCGATAGGTCCTGATCACTTCCCCGATGTTTACTCTTGGTTTTTCTTTTGGCATGGTCTCCCCACGTGAGGGGGTAGCTTACTCACTAACAGCAGGAGTGGCAAGGGGGAATTTCCGGCGGATGGTTCCAATCCGACAACGGCTAAGGAAAACGAGTGAACGGCGCCTTTGCCCCAAAAACGAAGCGCGGAAAGAAAAGGCGAGCCGCGGCCCGCCTTTTTCCCTAAGTATTCTTCAGTAGTTCAGTTCGTTGGTGCACTAAACACCATTACCGTTGCGCTGGGGCTACGGTTGCTGGCTGCTGCAATCGGAATTCCAGCAAAGTCTCGCTCGGCACTTTTACTTGTTGACCGCGCGTGAACACCTGAACACCTGCGCCGGCCGCTGAGCCGACGCCCGCGCCGATCGCAGCGCCCTTGCCGCCGCCCGCGATCGCGCCGATGATGGCGCCAGCCACTGCACCACCGCCCACTTTCTTCGCGGTGTCCGTGCCGCGGCCCTTTCCTTTCAGGCTGTAGTCGCTGCTGACAACCGGATAGTCTTTTCCATCGATCACAATACGAGTCAATTCAAGCTGCAGTTCGGAACTACCGGACATGTGCCCGGCCTCCTGGGCGTTTGCGAGCCGGCCATAAACATCGGTGCCTTTCCGCGCTACCAAAGCATTGCCAACATTCAAGTCGGTCTCCAGGCTGGCGTGGAAGACATCGCCCACATGATTTTTGGAGGAGTCGACACCGTCGATCATGCGCACCAGCAGGGATTGGCCCGCGGGGATGGTAACGCTCCCGTCGGTGGCAGGAGTTGCCATGCTGGAGCTTGGCGCCATCGGGGGAGCGGCCACCGGGGCCGGTGCAGGAGCGGGAGCCCCAGAGTGGCCAGTGAAGGTTAAAGCCACGACGTCATTGGTGCTAAAGGTCTGAACTTCTCCACTGATCTCAAATCGTAATACGGCTTGCGTGCCTCCGAGATACCTACCCTTCAAAACCCGACCATCTTTCAATTCCAAAGTGTCCGCCGATGCAGAGCCTACGAAAAACAGCCCCAGCGCAAACGCAACCAAGATACTCTTCACATTCTTCATGGTTCCCTCTCACCACCGGAAATCGCGATCCCGGTAGACCTCCACAACTGTCCCTCGCGCAAAGTGCGAGTTTTACGATTCTACCGCATTGGATGACGCAGAGGCCGTGAATGGTTGCGCAAAATGCTAATTTTGGAAATCTGGGCGTGTGGGAGAGTACAGAGGGGCCAACGCGCGGAGCGCTGGCCCCTCTTCTGTTACTGGACGGTGAGGGTGACGGAGGTTGAGTGAGAGAGAGTGCCCGAGGTTCCGGTGATCATCACCGTGGCCGTGCCTCGCTGTGTTCCGCTCGCGGCATAGTTCGTGCCGTATCCGCAACCGCTGGCAGCGAGCAGAGTGAACGTCACGAGCACGAGAGCGAGGCTGCTGACGAGGCCGAGAATCCACCTCTTCCCTGCCCGGCGGCGTCTCCTGATACTTCCGGCGAGGAACGTTCCCAAGAGTCCCAGGGCGGGAATCGGAAGAAGCACGGCATAGAGCCCGCCGGTCTGATTTCCGCTGATCACTCCAGCATGCATATATGGCGAAGCGGAAGTGTTGATGCTCACGGTGGACATCAGCGTGGCGCCGCTCGCAGGAGTGATAGACACTGGGCTGAAACTGCAGGTGGAATTAGCCGGCAACCCGGAGCAAGTGAGATTGACGGCGGAGGTGAAGCCATTGAGGCTGCCGATGGTCACGTTGAACGTGGCGGTTTGCCCCGCGCTGATGGTCATCGTGGCAGGTGTACTGTTGATGTTGAAGTCTGCCGTCGCTGCTGGTGTGTTGTCCGGGGTGATGGCCGCGAAGAGGCCATGTTTTGCATTCGCAAGGCCGGCGGTAATGTAGAGCGTATTGGGAACTCCAGTCGTGCCATTAGGAACGAAAAGGAGTTCCCAAAGGGAGGGATTGGTGATTACCGCGCCATTCGAATCCTTCAATTGTCCCAGGAACGCCCCGGTGGTTAGATTGAAGGCGTTGATGGTGCCGTCACCGAAGTTGCCAATGAGAAGAGCGCCGGGGAAAGCGCCGAACGTCGCGGGAGCAATCGTCGCTCCCCAAGGCGCGTTCAGGGTTCCCTGAGAAGCGATGCGTCGAATGAAACCGCCGTTGGCATCAAAAAGACTGGCGAAACCAGCGCCAGGAGCGTGGATGGGATCGTGTTTGAGCGCATCCTGCTGCGCGTAGGTCACCACGACCTGGTTGTTGGCGATGACGTGAATTCCGAACGGGGCAAACCCGGCTGGAAGTGTGGGATCTACAAAAGGTGTTCCAAAGAGGGCAGTAGGTTGAAACGAAGCGTTATACGCTTCCACATCTCCGGAGTTGAAATTCGCGGCGAGAATGAAATCGCCGGAGTCGTTTTCAACGAGCGCGAGGCCTTTATACACAGCCCCCCTGGCTGAATTGTCCACGGCGAGGATGGCATCTGTGTCCGCGCCATTCCATCCGGAGATGGTCCCGTCTTCAGTGTCAAAGATAAAAAGGCTGGTCCGGCGATTAACGTCGAAGCCGGCAACGACACCGTTGATGAGATTGGCGACGATTCCCGCAGGGGTTGATGGATTGGAACTGCCCCGGGGTGGGGGCACCACGAAGGATCCGGTGGAAACGCCGTTGCGATCGTAGGCCCTAGAGGTCCCGCCCTGGTTGTTGGCCATCTGGAACGGCTGATTGAGCAGAAAAGCAACGCCCCAAGGATTGTTTAAATCCGGGTCGGTGTGCGCCGCCATTCCGGGGGAATCCGAGACCAGGTTGGTTTGCTTGAAACTGGTTGTTTGACCGTGCGTTGGCACGGTCGCAAGGGCCAAAAGACAAATCGCTCCGATGAAAAGACTGCGTACTCTTTGCATGTAAAAAACGTTCTCCTCTTTAAGTTAGGGCTGGCGTTGCCGCTCATGCCTCATTGTTCTCCCTTCTTAGACGCCCGAAGTTAGCCGGGAATAAATCATGAGAAGAACAAGTCTTTCTCAGTACATAGCCACTACGGGCGAAGGGACTTAGAAGAAAAACTCACGGTTTGATGGACGGAACTTAAAGGCGAGTCTGACTCGAGTCAGAGAAGCCACTGGGATGGAAAAATGATGGATTTTGAAATCGCCGCACCCGTGCTGCGATTTGGCACTTTTGAAATCAATCTTCACTCGCGCGAAGTTCGCAAGCATGGAATGCGCATCCGGATGGAAGAAAAACCCTTCCAAATCCTGGAAATGCTACTGGACCGCGCCGGCCATGTGGTAACCCGGAGAATGCTTCGCGAGAGACTTTGGCCCGACACGGTTGTAGGGTACGAACACGGGCTGAACACTGCGGTCAACAAGCTTCGCGATCTGCTGGGAGACTCCGCGCGGAGCCCCCGTTTCGTCGAAACTCTCCCGCGGCTTGGGTATCGTTTCATAGCTCCCGTTGTGAATCCCGGCAAGCCTGCTGCCTTGGAGGGCAAAAGAATGCTCCTTGTTCTTCCCTTCGAGAGTCTATGCGGTGATGACGAACAGGAATTCTTTGCCGAGGGATTGACGGAAGAGATGATTTCGCATCTCGGACAACTTAACCCCAAGCGGTTGGGCGTGATCGCGCGAACCTCCGCGGTTCAATACAAGGCCATGAAGAAATCCATCGGAGAAATCGCCGCGGAGTTGCATGTCGACTGCGTGCTGGAGGGCAGCGTACGCTGCAACGGCCGGCGAGTTCGCATCACCGGTCAGCTGATCGAAACGCGGGACCAAACCCATCTGTGGTCCGCCACGTACGACCGCGATTTGCGCAACGCTATCGAAGTGCAAACGGATGTGGCGCGTCAGATTGGGAAAGCGCTAGCGCCGGAATTGCTCGCCGACTAGGGCGCCGTTGGCTCGACGTTCCAGCCTTCGACTACCAGTTCGGGCGTCGCGCCTTGAAGTGCTGCGGAATCGAATCGCGCCGTGACGGTCTTCTTCTCTCCCGGCAGGAGAGAGAAATAGTTGTCGCTCCAGAGAATGGGCGTCAGGTCATCCCCGCCTTTGCCGCGCGTAAGCCGCGGATGAACCATGAAGGCCACGCTGCCGCTTCTGTTCTCAGCGATAACCGTAAGCGAGGAATTGCTGCCACTCCCCTGCACTGTCTGGGTGATCGCTACTTTCGCTTTGGGAAGGCTGTTTAGCCCGGTGAGGTCGCCAAACTCCTTCTGCGGTGTGTAGACGGTGTCCTTTTTCTTGCCCCAGTCGAGCACGTCCGGTTTTGTCGACAACCAGTAGAAATTGTCGCTGACCAGTTTGCCCGCCGCGTCATGCAACTCGAGTTTCAGGAAATAGGTTGGCGTCAGTCCATCGGGCTTGGGGAGATTGAACGCCTTGGTGCTGCTGTCCGCTCCGAGATCAAGGGTTGCATCGCGCGAAGCTTTTTCCTTCGCATCGAGGCTGTAAATCTTCGCGCTGACTTTCGCACCCTTGAGCATTTCGTACGTTCCGTTGATCACCGCGACGGAGTTGTCATCGTACGAATACTGCACGTGGACCGGCTCACATGCCTTCTTCGTGCCAAAATATCCTCCCGCCGGAACAAGGTAGTAATCGTAGAGATGCCAGATCAGGGA
>JBGPIX010000364.1:0-5308 GCA_041485085.1 Candidatus Acidiferrum sp. | reverse complement strand
GATTGGTACCGGGAAGTCGGCATCTCGTCAGGAAATCAAGCACTGACGAGATGGGCGTTTATCGGGAGCAATCTGCCAACCCGGAGGCATTATTTCCGGTTTGCCCGTGACTCGGGCCCAATGTCGAGTGCGCCGCCAATCGGTCCTGTTTCCTCCTGACTCTTACTGCAAGGCGATTCCGTACGGGCGTGCCAGCCCGGATTTAAACGCCGGATTGAATTGCTTAAGCTGAACGGTTCATGGACGAGCTTCGTAGACAACGTTAAACGGCGTTTCCGCAGCTCGCCGGAAACGGCTGAAGCCCGCTGCGGTGACGACCTCGCGGATGTGTTTTTCGCCTGACTGCGCGCCCAAGCACAGCGCGACTTCCTGCGAACGCGAACAGGGCGTACACAATAAAGTTGAAAAAGAGTAGTACACGCGGCCAACCGGATTCAGATTGTCCTTCAGCTCATCGTTGGCAAACGGTTCGACTATCATCCATGTGCCATCCTTGCTCAGAGAATTGCGCACATGTGTTGCGGCGCCTACCGGATCACCCATGTCGTGCAGGCAATCGAACATGGTAACCAAGTCGTAGTCCTTGCCCGGAAACTCTTTGGCTTTCGCGACGCCAAAGTTGAGGCGAACCGCGAGGCCTGCTTTGGTGGCGGTTGCGCGGGCGCCCTGGATGGATTTGTCGTGATAATCAAATCCGAAGAATTGTGATTTTGGAAAGGCTTTGGCCATCAGCAGAGTAGATACTCCTTTTCCGCAGCCCACATCAGCGACGCGCGCGCCAGCCTCAAGCTTGGCCTTTACACCCTGCAGCGAAGGAATCCACGAACTCACGAGGTTAGCTGCATAAGTCGGCCGGAAGAATTTTTCGCAGCCGTGAAACACGTCGTCTTCGTGCTCATCCCAGCCCATGCCCGCGCCGGAGCGGAAAGACTCGGCAATCCTGGGAACAGCGGCAAGAGAGCCAAGAGCCAATTGGAAGGCCCCGGGAATGTAAGCGGGACTGTCTTCGTTTGCCAGCGTAAACGCCTGTTCTTCGCTCAGGCTGAACTTGCGCGACTTTTCGTCATACATGACGTAGCCGCCGGCAGCCTGGGAGCCCAGCCATTCCCGCACATAACGCTCATCCGTTCTGGTCCTGGCGGCAAGCTCGGCTGAGCTCAGCGGGCCTTCGGCAAGCGCCTTGTACAACCCGAGCTTTTCCCCAATCACGACCATGCCAGCGTGGACCGCCGCTCCCAGATCCCCAACGAATTGCCCAACGAACACATTCAGTTTGTCTATGTCGACTGGCATTCTTATTCTCCTTTGCGATTGCACTTTCTTTTGAATTTTCATGCAGTGTTGCACTCGTGGGGACTGACTAAGCTGCTTCCTTAAGGGTTAAGCCTAGGAAGTGATTGCCGTCGCTCCTGGGCCGTTTATCATCTGCTTGACGGCTTTCGTTGCCGAGTTGAACGCCGGGATTGTGGCTCAGAATGCTGCCTCTGGGACTGTTGTGTGCGGCCGCGCGAGTCTCGGCCTTACAATGCCGTAGTACCTCGGCGGTGTTTCGGGAAGATCGGCCGTCCCAGGAATCGTCGTCCTCAGGAAGCCGCCCAATGATGTGTCCCAGTTCGTGAAGCAATATCGTAATTTGCGCCTCTGGAGTATTCCCCTCGTAGGAAGCGACTCTCAGCAGACGAATGCCATCGGGCCGACGTAGCATTTCTCTTGGGTCCAATTGCACGATGATCGAAGTGCGTTTGAAAAACGGTCCGTTTGCATTCAATAGGATAATGGAGTTTCGGCCCCCATACTCAATCGACCTGGCCGCCCAGGGGTGTTTGAGGAGCTGCCCACGTTCATTGTCTCTTATGCCATAAACATACGAAGGTCCTCGCATCTCCAGCTCGAAGTGCAACGACCGGAACACTTCGGCGGGGTCAGGATCAGCTTCCTGGAACCACGCGGTGCATGTATTTCCATTTTGCAAGATATCGAGAACCTGCCCGCGCGCCCGAGCGATCGTGTCACCCTGCTTACCCAAGGCCGACAATTCCAGCATGACGCGCTCGTCGTGGCTTGAAGTACCCTCTGAATAAGATGGACTCGACGCAAACAATGCGCACGCGAGTACGGCAGCAGCGATCACTCGCTGGCGCAGCTCAAATAGCTGGTATCTCTTCCGCCAGCCGGTCGTCCCAGCTCGGCTGAGTTCAGTGGGGCCCTCGGCGAGAGCCCTGTACAGCCCCAGCTTTTCGCCAATCACCACCATGCCAGAGTGGACTGCGGCTCCCAGATCCCCAACGAATTTCCCTACGAACACGTTCAGTTTGTCCATGTTAACTGCCATTCTTATTCTCCCTTGCGATTGCGATTCCTTTGAATTTTCATGCAGCGATGCACTCGTGGGGCTCATTAAGCTGCTTCCTTGGGTTAGTCCAGGAAGCGGTTGCCGCCGCTTCCTGGGCCGTTATGGTGCGCCTGACGTTTTTACTGGGCTCGACGGTTGGATTACCTATTTCTGCTCGGGTCGTCGTTAGGATTGACGTAGTTGAACTGAAAGGGAGATTGACCGTGGACCTGAACGATGGTCTCTCCACAAGCCATGGCGAAGTGGTGCATGTCTGGATCGAGAAACGCAAAGCTCCCCGCGGTGAACGCGGCCATCTTGTTGGCTTCGAATTCATCACCCATGCCGACTTTGAACGTACCGGAAATGATCGTGACGTTTTCGCGGTTCGGGTGCCAATGGGGCGCGATGCGGAACCCATCAGGCATCTTCAGGCGAATGGTGAAGTCGCCGGTCGTGGCGGTTGGATCGCCTTCGAGAACGGCGAACTGCGCGCCCGGGCGTACGACCGGCGGTGCCGGACCCCAGGGAATGGTGTCCGGGGTGAATGCGTTTCTTTCGTGTGAATGATCGTGGGCAGCAGATGTGAAAAGCAGCCCCGCCGAAGAGAAAAATCCAGCCAGTGCAAGTGTAAGGAACAAGTATCTTTTCATGATTGAGCCTCCGTTGCTCAACATCGAACGGGGGAATCATGTCTTGAGCAGTAGATCATTCCAATGAGGAGCGGATACAGTTTGCCTATCTTTTCTATATCGTCGCAAATTACTGATTCTTAGGGGATAATGTCCCGCATGAGAGAGTTATGCGGCGTATAAAGCAGGGCGGGGGCGAAATCGAGCTGGACCTCGGGCGATACGAGCTTCGTCGCCAGGGACGGCGAGTAAGACTTGAAAAGAAACCCATGGAACTGCTGATTTTTCTAGTAGGTCGGCGGGAGCAACTGGTTTCGCGTCAGGAGATAGTCGGCAAATTGTGGGGCTCGGATCTGTTCATCGATACCGAGCCTAACATCAACAACATTGTTCGAAAAATCCGCACCGCTCTGGGTGACGACTCCGCCAAGCCGCGCTTTCTGGAAACCGTGGTGGGCAAAGGCTACAGATTTGTTGGGCCGATGCGTGTCATAGATGCGCGCTATCCACAATCCGACTCTGGACCGGGTGTTGTGCGCGCCGTCGGCCCGGAGAAGACGGGTGGGTGGAGCGAGCGCTCGTCGTTGGCCGTGTTGCCGCTGACGCTTCTCGGCAAGACCACGGATGACTATGGCGTGTGCCTGGGGTTTGCCGATGCACTGGTCGTGCGCCTCGGAAATTTGCCGGGGGTGGACGTCCTGCCGATTTCTGCAGTGCTAAATGTGTCGACCGAGGCGACACCTGCGGAGGCTGCTTCCCGTCTTGGCGTGCGTTTTATCGTTCGCGGCGGCATTCAAATGTCCAAAGGCCTTTGGCGCCTCTCGATGGAAATGCTTGACACCCATCTGCAGAGGGTTTGCTTCACACGGAAACGAGATCTCGACCTCAACCACCTTTCCAACCTTGAGGACGAGATTGCGAAGCAAATCGCCGTGGCACTGAACCGGCCGCTGGGTCCGGCGATGGTTCAACGCCCCACACGGTTTAGCAAGGATCCCATGGCCTATGCCGAATTCATACGGGGTTACCGGCTGAGTTCCTCCGGCAATCCGGCGATGCTGGACGAAGCCGCTCAACACCTGAGCAATGCGGTCACTCGGGATCCCGCCTTTTCTCTGGCGCATGCCGTTCTTTCCGTAGTGTGCGCGACGCGCCACTTTGAGCTCGATCCCGCTGGCGCTTGGTTGGAGAAGGCGGAGTTCCATTGCCGGCGCGCCCTGGAACTGCAACCGGATTTGCCCGAAGCGCACGTCGCCAGCGCTTTTCTGCTATGGGGGCCATCGAAGAACTTCCAACACCTTGAAGCAATAGCCGAACTCAAGCGAGCCTTGGCTCTGCAGAACAATCAGCCCCAAGCCTACAACCGTCTGGGCACTATCCTGGCCCACATCGGGCTACTCGAGCACGCCCGTGAAATGTACGAGCGGGCACGGCCATTTCATCCCAGCAAAGCCGTTAGTCACAGCATCGTGCAAGTGTACGTTTGGAACCAGGAATACGACTTTGCGCGCGAGCAGATCGAAGCCTGGCGCACCGAGAATCCAGAGAACAAGTATCCAATCTACTTTGCTATTAAACTGGCCTTGCTGACGGGAGATCTGACAGAAGCGAAAAACCTGCTCGATGAGGCGGTCCAACTCCTGCCGGAAGAACCACTCATCGTCAGTTTGCAAGGCGTTTTTTACGCGGCTACGGGGAAAGAGGGAAAGGCGCTCGACTGCCTTACAACGGCGTGTGCGAGCCCAAAATCCTTTGGGCATGCGCACCACAACTACTATCAAATCGCGTGCATACTTGCAATGTTGGAGCGGCGTGAAGCTGCGTATGAGTGGTTGGAGCGAAGTGTCTCCAGCGGCTTCGCATGCTGGCCGTTTTTCCTGAAGGACCCTCACCTCAAAAATGTACGCGAGCTTCCGGAGTTTGAGGTCCTGGTGAGCTCGTTGCAAGCCAAGTATCCCGACCATCTCGGATTGCTGTAGCTTAGCGCGTTCTTGCGTGTTGGCACGCAGAGCAGATGCCGATCTGCGTAAGTTCCGAATCGTCGGCTAACCGGAAGCTGTCCGGCTTCCACGGCGGGCTTGGTCCTGTGAAGTCGGCATCTCATCAGGAAATCAAGCACTGACGAGATGCGCGTTAATCAGGCGCTAGTTTGGGGCATACTGCCGGGTCGAAAATTTCAGACCATTCCCACCTCGTATCAATACGCCTTGAATGTCTTCCCGGTCTCAAGCAGCGTCTTCAGGCGGGAAAGAATACGTGGCCATCCATCGGCGCAGGCAGCGTAAGTGGGGTCATCCTCGGCCCACTCGTCATGCGTCACCGTTACTTTGGTGGCTTCGGTCTC
>JBGPIX010000363.1:0-5330 GCA_041485085.1 Candidatus Acidiferrum sp. | reverse complement strand
CGCGCCGACCGGCTGAGTCATGACCGCGCCAATGGCGATGGTGACGGGGAATTTGAAGTTGCCGTAAAGCGCAAAGAGAATGAGGAAAATAAGCAGCACGGCGAGCGGGCCAATGATGACGAATTGCGACTTGGCTTCCAGAAGCTCGCTGTATTCGCCACCCCAATCGAGCGAGTAGCCCTCCGGAAGCGCAACGGACTTGCGCACGGCTTGCTGGCCGGACTCGACGATGCTCTGGAGGTCGCGGCCTTCGACCGAAAACTGAATTCCAATGTAGCGCGAATTGTTTTCGCGATAGATGAAAGAAGCGCCGGTGCTCTCCTTGATGGTGGCGAGCTCAGAGAGAGGAATCTGCTGACCGGCGGGAGCAGGCACTAGCAAATCGCCAATCTGGCGAGCGCTGGAGCGGAACTGCGGCTCCATGCGGACGACAAGGTCGAAAAGTTTTTCGCCCTGGATAACCTGCGTGGCGGCCTGGCCTCCCACGGCTGCCTGGACGACGGCTTCGACATCGGCGACGTTAATACCGTAACGCGCGATTTTCTGACGGTCGGCGTCGATGATGAGGCTGGGCTGGCCGAGTTCGCGGACGACAGTGAGTTCCTTGAAGCCGGGCGTTTTGTCCAGTGCGTTTCGGATTTCGACGGCTTTTTTCTCGAGGACGTCAAGATCAGGGCCGTAGATTTTGACTGCGAGAGCAGACTTGAGTCCGGTGAGGGCCTCGTCGACGGCGTCTTCGGCGGGTTGCGTGTAGTTGAAGATCACGCCGGGATAGGCTTCGAGTTTTTTCTCGAGATCCCTGGTCAGCTCCTCCTTCGAATGAATGGGTCCAGACTTCCAGGATTTGTCGTCATAAGGATTCAATCCAACGTAAAATTCGCAATTGAAGAAACCGGTGGGATCGGTGCCGTCATCGGGGCGGCCAAGCTCCGAGCCGACGACAGTGACCATCGGGTATTGGTTCAGAATGCTACGAATCTGCGGCGCAAATTTGGCGGCATCCTCAAGCGAAATGGTGTACGGCATCGTGGCACGAACCCAGAGCGCGCCTTCGTCGAGATGCGGAAGGAATTCTCCCCCGATCAAAGGAATAAGGAGAAGGCTCGCGGCAAAGATCGCGGCGCTGGTGAAGAGCGTGAACTTCGGATGAGCGAGGCACCAATCGAGGCACTTGGCGTAAAATTCTCGGACCCAGTTGAAAATGCGGTTTTGTTTTTCCTCGACACCGTTCTTGAAGACGTACCAAGCCATTACGGGGACGACGGTCAGCGTAAGAATGAGCGCGCCGACGAGCGCGAAGGCCATGGTGTCCGCCATGGGATGGAAGAGCTTTCCGGCGGGACCGGTGAGCGCGTAGATGGGGAGATATCCGGCGATGATGACGGCGACGGAATAGAAAATGGGGCGGTCGACATCGCGTGCGGCAGCGAGGATGACTTCGCTGAGTTTGTAGTCCTGGCCATGGCGCTCGCTGAGTTCGCGGTAAATGTTTTCGACCATTACGATGGTGCCGTCGATGATGATGCCGAAGTCGATGGCGCCGATGGAGAGGAGATTGGCGGCTTCGCCGGTGGCGTTCAGGAAAATAAAGGCAAAAAGCAGAGCTAGGGGAACGGTCAGAGCGGTGATGACGGCGGCGCGGACGCTGACCAAGAAGAAGATCAGGACGATGAGAACGAGCACCATGCCACGAATCAGATTCCACTCGACGGTGTCGGTGGTTACGCGGACAAGATTGCTGCGGTCGTAATACGGACGAATCTTGACATCGGGGGGAAGGACGCGGCGGTTCAGCTCTTCGGTTTTTTTCTCCACACCTTCGAGGACGGTTTGGGCCTGTTCGCCACGGCGCATAAGGATGACGCCTTCGACGGCGTCATCGTTATTTTTCGATTTGTCCTGGAAACCAAAGATGCCGAGGCGTGGAGCGTGGCCGATTTCAACGCGGCCGATGTCCCTGACACGAATCGGAACGCCATTGTTGCTACCGACGACGACTTCACCGATGTCTTCAGTGGACTTGACGAGGCCGAGACCGCGAACGTAATAGAACTGGCCACCTTGCGAGTAGAAGCCGCCGCCGGTGTTGGAGTTGTTGGCGCTGAGGGCGTTAATGACCTGGACTACCGGGAGGTGAAAATTGTAGAGCTTGGCGGGATCAAGCAAAACTTGATACTGCATGGTTGGGCCGCCGAAGCCGGAATCGTCGGCGACGCCGGGAACGCTTTTATAAGCGCGTTCGATGATCCAGTCCTCGTAAGTGTGAAGCTCTTGCGGAGTACGGTCCGGGCTTTCAATGACGTAGCGATAGACGAGGCCGCTGGGGCTGAAAAGTGGGGACATGCTAGGAGTAACGCCCTGGGGCAGTTGCGCGTCACTGAGGCGTTCGAAGACCACCTGGCGAGCGAAATAGGGATCAACGCTTTCGTCAAACGTGAGGCGGACGCTGGAGAGCCCGTAGAGAGAGATGGAGCGCATCACTTTGAGGCGCGGGGTGCCGTTCATGGCCAATTCGAGCGGGAGAGTGGTGAGGCGCTCGACTTCTTCCGCGGCGTGGCCTGGCCACTGGGTGATGAGCTCGACCATGGGCGGAGAAAGATCGGGATAGGCGTCGACGGGCATGCGCTGAAAAGAAATGGCGCCGGCGATGATGATGAGCACGGTGACCATCATCACCAGGAAGCGCTGCTGGAGTGCGAATTGGACGATGCGGTGAATCATCTTGAGTTTTCCAGCGGCGTCTCCCGTTAGTGCTGCAAGGAATTCTTGAATTGCAGGAAGAGAGCACCGTCAGCTACAACGTGTTCGCCTTCCTTCAGGCCATCCGTAATTTGGGTGCGGCCAGCCTGGCTGTCGCCAATTTTCACGAGGCGGCGCTCAAACTGATTGGAGACTTTTGTCTGTGCGTAGACGAAGGGCTGATTCTCCGTGTCGCGGAGAATGGCGGCATCGGGAACGGTGAGGGCGTCGCGAATCGCGCCGGCCTGCACGGTGGCGGTGACGTACATATCTTTCTTGAGTTTCTTGCCGGGGTTGCTGGTGACGATTCGCGCTTGCAAAGTGCGGGTCGTGGGATCGAGCGCGGGGGCGAGGTAAGAAATTGTTCCGTGAAAAACTTCAGGGTACGAATCGGTGGTGATTTCGACGGAATCGCCGGGATGCACGAAAGCCATGTCGCTCTGATAGACGTTGACGAGGACCCAGACGGTACTCATGTCCGAAATGGTGAAGATTTGCGTTGCGCCGCCAATGAGCAATTGGCCGGGGCCGACGAGGCGTTCGACAACTTCGCCGCCGACGGGAGCGATGACGGGAATTTGTGAGGTCATCTTCGGAGGATTTTTCACGACGGCTTCGGGATCGTTCAGGCCGAGGGCGCGCAGGGCATCTTCGCTGGATTGCATGTCAGCTTGCGCCTGGTTTCGGCTGGATTCCGCCTGCTGGAGGTCAGCCTCGGCGATGGCGCCGTGGGCGAAGAGATCTTGAGCGCGAGTGTAGATCTTCTCGGCGAGCGAATACGCAGCACGGGCTTTGATGTACGCGGAGCGCGCGGCGGAATAGTCCGGGCTGTTCACCGTCAGGAGCGGCTGGCCCGCATGAACGGTTTCACCGGGTGCCACGAGAATTTCGTGAACGGGACCGCCGATGGGGCTGAAAACGGGCGTAGTTTTGAAAGCGTTGTAAGCGGCGTTGCCGGTGAGGCGAAGCAGGCGCGGGAGCTTCGATTTTTCCACTGCCACGACCTGGAGATGAGCCAACTGGTCTTGAGGAACGCTAAAGAGCGAAGCGGAGTCCGCCTTGGACTCGGTTCCCGAATAAGAGGTCATCTTCGATTCGGACTCAGTGGGGCCACCGCCGCAACCCGCCAAAGCGAGTACGGCAGCGAGCGCTGCGAAGGAAATGATGGGAGGTAGAGATATTTTTGTCATGGCAGAGTCCTCGTTCCGATGGCTTGGCGCATCTGTTCCAGCGCGGTCATGTAAGTGGCGAGGGCCTGGCGATAAGCAAGTTGATTGGCGCGATAGGTGCGCTCGGAATCGAGGTAATCAAGGAGGCTGGCGGCGCCGCGTTTGTAAGCGTACTCGCTGATGTCGCGAGACTTTTTGGCCTGGTCGACGTATCCGCCTTGATAAAGTTGCACGATTTGTTCACTGGTGCGAAGAGCGGAGAAGGCGTCAACCACGTCGGTGAGAACCTGCTGACCGGTTTCTGCGGCAAGTTGCTCTGATTGGGTGATGACGTAGCGGGTGCGCGCGATTTCGCCCTGGTTGCGGTCGAAAAGGGGGAGTTGGAAGTTAAAGAAAAATGCGCCGGTGTTGGTGGCAGCGACGTGGGAGTAGTTGAAGCTGGCGCCCAGATCGCGCTTGCGGTTGGCTTCCGCGAGAAGCTCAGCGCTGCGGGAAGCGGTGACGTTTTGCTGGGCAGCCTGCAAGTCTGGGCGGGTGCGTAGCGCAAGCGCCTTGAGATCGTCGAGTCCGGCGTGCACGGCCTGATAATCGAGCTCGCCTTCGACATCGTAATTGTCGGGAACGGATTCAAAACCGAGGAATTGCCGCAGGCCAGCGAGGGCCTGCACCTTGGCGAGCTTGGCGGCATAAAAGTCGTTCTGGAATTGCAGCATTTGCAGCTTGATCTTGAGCAGATCGCCTTCGCTCATGTCGCCGGCCTTGTAGCGCGTCTCGCTGATGTCCACGGTCTTCTGGAAGCTGTCGAGATCCTGTTGGGTGAAATCGACAGTGGACTGCGCGAGGACCGCGGCCACGAACTGCTGCGAAACGTTAAAAACGAGCTGGCGCTCATTGTCGGCGACGGTGGAGCGCGTCGTGGCGGTGACATCCTTGGCCGCTTGCAAGCGATGCTGGCGCTTCTTGCCACGTTCAAAGGTGTAGCCGAGGCCCAGGTCGAATTGCGCTTGATTATCGAGGTAGTCGCCGCTGAATTTACTAGGGTTGAAGAGCGGCAGAAATTGGGCGTCCCAGGAGAGAACGGGATTGGGGCGAAGATTGGCGGTGGTCTCCGTGGCCAGCGATTGAAAGATGGTGGTCCGCGCGGCCTGCAGGGCGTGATTGTGCTGCAACGCGAGGCGAATGGCTTCTTCGATGGGAATACGCGACGTGGGGGGCTGAGTCGCTGCCGGCCTTGGTGGCGGAGATGCGGGGAGCGCGGGATTCTGTTGGGCCGCCGCAAAAGCGGGCAGGGCCAGCAGAGCCAGGGCCGATACAAATCCTTTTCTCAAGTGGATACTCCTCGCGTGTCCCGATAGAAAGGGACGACTAGCAACCGTGATAGGGACCGGACAGGGAAACGGCAGTTGGCTAGAGGGCGGGAGG
>JBGPIX010000362.1:0-5344 GCA_041485085.1 Candidatus Acidiferrum sp. | reverse complement strand
GCCGTGGCATAACGCTCGCGAAGATCCAGCAGTGCGAACGCGAACATTCCGCGCAATTCGCTCAGGGAGTCCTCGCCCCATTCTTCCCAGGCATGAACGAGAATCTCCGTGTCCGATTGTGTGCTAAAGCGGTGACCGCAGAGCGTCAAGCGCTCGCGCAGGTCGCGGTAGTTGTACAGCTCGCCATTGAAAATGACCGCGACGTCTTTCGTTTCGTTCCAGGCGGGTTGGTGGCCGCCGGCCAAATCGATGATGCTCAGCCGGCGCATCCCCAGGGCAAGTCCCGGTGCGCGCGCATCTCCGGCAAGAAATCCTTCTTCATCCGGACCGCGATGGCGCATTGCCGCGGTCATTGCTCGCACGCGAGCCTCGGCGTCGCCGCTGCGCGAAGCAAACGCGACGCCGCAGATTCCGCACACGCTATTGTTTAATCTCCGGCGCGGAGAAGAAAGCAGCGCCGGCACGGATGGCATGCTCTCGAAAATGAAATCGCGGCATTCTCAAATGGCTGTCCGCATACCAGGCCAGCACCACCCGCAACAACAAGAAGAACAGCGCGGCCGCAAGGCTTAGCACCAGATAGAAGAACGATTCGCGCTCCAGGAGCAGGCTCCAGTCGACCGCTTCATCCCAGCCCGGATAGACGCGGTCCAACATGGGCCGCAGATGCAACCCTTCGAGTGGCAGCCGGGCTAGCCGTACATGCGCGTATTTTTCGTAGGTGTACTCCTGGGGGTAGTTGGGGATCGCGCGGGTAGCCTCCGTAAAGACGGTTGGATTCTGCAAATCCTTGCGCGTCAAGAAGTGGCCCTGCGCATCCTTCATGATGACCCGGTACGTGGGATCGACGATCACCCACCGATTGTCGATTAGAACTTCGGCAACCACATGCTTCGTCTGGCGATTGGGAGACAAGAGTAGCAGGCGGCGCACTCGTAGATCGGAACTTCGCGCGAGATTCAGGAAAGCATTTGTCGCTGTACCGCAGACGTTTAGCAATTGGCGGTAGGTGAGCGTTATCTCTGGATCGCGCTTTGCGAGTTCTTCCGGATTCGTCGCGACGGCTCGCGATGGTTCAGCGCGCATCCAATCCAGGATGGCTTGGACCCGTTGTTCCTCGGGCAGGGCATTGGGCACAATCGCGTCGGAAAATCCGTCGAGATACCTGCGCACAGAGTATTCCCGGACACAGGAGTGGAGCATCGCTGCAAATGCAACGGCCAGAAGCAGGTTGCTGCTCCACCAGATCCCGCGAAAGAATCGATGTCCATTTGCTCGCAAAGAACTACTCCACTAGCCTAGATTCTGCATCACCGCCTGCTTCGAGGCAAGCGCAGTGTATAGCATTTCCATGTCACGAACCGGTTCGTCCCAGTCAAGACGCGACGTAACGTTTGCACATCCCGCCGCGAACCGCGCAGCTAGTTCCGGTTCGCCTAGAATTCGCTCAAGCGCCTTCGAAACGGCCGTTTTGTCGTGCCGCACCACCAGGCCGGCCTCATCCGCAAGCAGTGGCGCTATCCCGCATTGTTCCGTCACGATCACCGGGGTTCCCGCGGCCACCGCTTCCGCAGCGGTATTCCCGAAGTTTTCATTCTGCGAGGGAAGCACGAAGACATCCGCATCCCGGTAAGCCGCCCACTTCATCTCGCCAAAAATCGGACCGGCGAATTGAACCTTTGTTCCAACGCCCAGTTGCGCCGCCATTTGCTCCAGTTCCGATTTTACGCCGCCCTCGTCAGGCCCCGCGAAGACCAGCATCATTGGTATTCCCGTGGAGCGCCCCGAAAGTTCCGCGAAGGCTTGCATGAGTAAATCCGGACTCTTCTTCGCGGACAGCCGCCCTAAAAACAAGACCAGCTTCTGTTCCGTCGAAATCCCTCGCGCTTTCCGAAACGTGCCTCGCTCAGGCCATGAGGAAGGAACTTCCACGCCGTTCCGCCGCAGCACCACCCTCGTGCGAGGAACACCACCAGTGACCAGCTCCTCGACTTCCTGCTCCGAGGTGGCGATCACGATGCTGGCTCCTTGGAGCAGGCACTTTCCCCAGACCGCGTGGTACATCCGTTTTAGCCATACATTTCGCACGATGGGCACGAACATTCCGATGGGCTCGAGCACGTATGGCAGGCCACGTTTGCGGCACGCCGCAGCTACCGCCGGACCCAGCAGGTCGTACAGCCCGAAAATGTGTACGACATCGAAATTCTGCAGCCGCGCCCGGCAATAGCGCTTGACCGCCGGATTCCAGCTCACCGTCCGGTAACGCATCCACGTCGGCACGTAGATGGCCTGTACGCCATTTTCTTGCCGCCGCCAGCCAAACGGCGATCGCTCGGCGGAGACTTTTTCCTCCTCTGTTTGCAGCCGTCTTTCCAGGCCCCAGTCCGCCGTCAGAACCGTGACCTGGTGGCCTCGTCGTGCCAGTCCCTCGGAGAGTGCGCGCACCTTCACTGGGGGGCCGCCGAACTCGAGAAAGGGAGCGTACGTTTCCGTGACGTTCAGGATTCGCATTGTTCGCGCAGGATTTTCTTCAGTGATTTCGCGAAGACGTTGAAACGGAATTCGTTCTCCGCCCGCCGCCGCCCTCGCGCTCCCATTTCCTTCGCGTGTGCCGGGTCGGCCAGCAGTGTTTCGATGGACGTCGCCAAATGGATCGGATCACCGTGCGGCACCAGGTAGCCGGTCACGCCGTCTTCGATGATTTCCGGGGCTCCGCCGTGCGATCCTCCGATGACCGGTTTGCCGCACGCCATCGCTTCCAGATACACCAGTCCGAATCCCTCTCCACGGCTGGGTAAAGCAAAAATTTCGCACGCAGAGTAGCAAGCGGCCAGTTCCGAGTAGCTTAATCCCGGCAAGAAATGCACGTGGCGGTGCACTCCGTTTTTTTCCGCCAAGTCCTCAAGCCATGCCCGGTCATCGCCGGTTCCCACCAGAACGAGTTGCACTTCCGGCCAGCGCGTCAGCAGTCTCGGCAGCGCCGTAATCAAAGTGTCCATGCCTTTGTATCGCTCCGTCGCCAGCCAGCGGCCCACCGTCAGGATGACACGCCCGGCGGGAAACTCGCGCGGTGGAGCGTTTTGCGAGCCCGCCGCAATCAGAGCTTCGAATTGCGGATCGAGCGCCCAGGGCAGAACGCGAATCCGATCTCGCGCAACCCTCTGCTCTGTCGCAACGTGTTCAGCCGTGTCTTTGCTCGGCGCCAGAACCAGATTTGCATGACGCAAGGCGCGTCGTCGCAAGCCTCCGAGCGGCTCCCACACTTCAATTCCATGCGTGCAGATAATGCTCTTCATCCGTGGCGCTGCAATGCGCATCGCTTGCACTACGGGTCCCAGATTCGGATGCACGGCCAGCACCAGCTTTGCTTTGCGTCGCGCCGCTCGCAGTGCTGTCACCGTGAATCGCCCCTTCGCGCGATCGCATCCGGTGAATACGAATTCGCGCCCTCCCAGTGTCATCCGGTGCAACTCCGGCGAATCATTCAGGCTCAGCAGCCGGCAATCCATCCCGCGGCTGGATGCGAATTCCGTGAGCACCGCCGCCAGGTGGCGGCCCGCTCGCTGCACCCCGCCGGGTGCATCCAGTTCTGGGAAGAGGCCAATGAGCACGGGCAAAGTCTGCCAAGTGCCGCGCCCAATGGCAAGTGCGGATGCATCGGGACGTCAATAACGCCTCTTTCGAACGCCAGGTTTCAGGTGTGTAATTCTCGGAAGTTCGCGAGGAATTGTATTTCAAAAACCGCGCGGATATTAGGGCTTGCGATCGGGGGTTGCCGGGGTGGCGCTGGAACGGCTCTTTTCGGCCTGAAAATCCTCTCGCTTCAACTGCATGTCCCCGTCAACATACGCTGTGAATTCCATACCTTGCGTGAATACGACTTCTTTCCCGGAAGCCAGGGGCATTATCGCTCCAGCCGAATTGTTGGAGCCCGTACTCTCCTGAAAAGAGCGGACTGCTGCCTTTTCGTCATCCTTAAGACGCACAAAATTCACACTAAAAGCCAGTTTTCCACCGTGGCCCATTCGCTTCTTAGGCTCCGCCTCGGACACCAAGCCGATGGCCGTGGAGCCCGCGGGAATCACGGAAATTCCGTCCACGATAACTTCTTCCGCTACTTTCAAATCCACGACGTCACCCACGTGGGCCGTCGCGGAAGAAATGGTCTTGCCCAGTTTCAAGTGAATCGGCGTGCCGTTGGGCAACGTGAATTCGGATGGAGAGCGTGGAACGCTAGGAGCAACTTCTGCCGGTTTTGTCGGTGCGTCGTACATAATGCGCTCTCTTGCTGGCTGTATCGTCTTTGGTTCCGGCGCTTTGGCCCCCGGCTTGTCTTTCACTAAGAGCAGGCTTTCCACTGGGACGTAACCCAGTTCACCCTTGGCTGTGCGCACGCCGAAGTAGCGGTCGTACCGCCCGGTGATCTGTACTTGCTCTCCGCACTGCATCGTCGTGCGAACATCCAGCGTGGTCATCGAACTGTATAGATACACATAGCCGTCGCCGCGCGGGCATTCCACCTGGCCAACGCTTTGGGCTTGGGCAATTCCTGGCAGTACCAGAAAGAAAAATGCGGCTACGTACTTCGCGGTCGATCTCATGCTGCACCTGCTGGTTCGAGAGGTCACATTACTATCACAGCCTATTTTGGTTCTCTCTGACAAGGTACCGACCTGCCGTACTTGCATAAAGAGATACGGTCGACAGTCGCCTCGCGCTCCTATGGCCAAGGGCGCGCGTCCATTCTGTCCACCGCGACTCAGCGAGACGATCATAAATTTTGCCCAACTAACAGAGGAACGAGGTCGGAGAGGCGGTCGAGGTAGATGTCGGCGGGGTGGGTGGCACGGTCGTGCGCGCCGAAGCCATAATTCACGGCGGCGGCCAGGGTGCCGGCGTTGCGCGCGGTTTGCACGTCCACTTCGGAATCGCCGATCAAGATTGCTTCGGCGGGTGAGGCGCCGAGTTCCCGAAGAATCGTGTGTGCGCCGAGGGGATCGGGTTTCTTTGTTTCAAAACTGTTGCCGCCGTAGACGGCGCGAAAATATTTCGCGAGGCCGAGTCCTTCCAGGATGCGGACGCTTACGCGCACCGGTTTGTTGGTAAGAATCGCCATGGGAAACTCCGTGAGATCCGCGAGCGCTTCCGGAACGCCTGGATAAGCGCAGGTCGAATCGAGCTTGTGTTCTTCGTAGTGCGCGAGGAAGAATTTCAGTGCGCGCTCGCGTTCCGTTTCCATGGCGTTGCTGCCCAAGGCCTGACTGATCAGTTGCGGCGCGCCGTGGCCGATGTAGCCGGAGATGATGTCTTCGTGCAACTGCTCGCGGCCCATTTCGAGAAG
>JBGPIX010000361.1:0-5359 GCA_041485085.1 Candidatus Acidiferrum sp. | reverse complement strand
AGGAGTTTGTAGAGTTCGTTGGCGGCGTCGAAGTCGGCTTCGAGTTCGCGGGAAGCGAGTTTTTCGCGGAGATCGTCGAGGCGGCGGGCGAAGAGATCGAGAGCGGCGGAGAGGACTTCCTGATTGGTGAGAACGATGTCGCGCCACGTGGAGTAGGGACTGCCGGCAAGGCGCAGGGAATCGCGGAGGCCGGGACCGGCGAGCGTGATGGGAAGGCCGTTTTCATCGAGGCGGTCGTAGAGAAAGCCGGCGAGGGCGACGGCGGCGAGTTGCGGGAGATGAGAGGCCAGGCCGACGGCATAATCGTGTTGTTGCGCGCCGAGCCAGAGCGGGCGGGCGCCGATTTTTTCGAGAATTTTGAGGAAGGCGGAAATGCGGGGATCGTGCGACGAGGCAGGTTCATCAGATGGGGAAGAAGAACGGGTCTGAAGACCCGCCACTACAGATTCGGAAGATTTAGCGATCAGGGCGTAGGTGTTTTCGCGGAAGAGATTGGCGTCCGCGTGTGCGATTCCGGGCAATTCCCTGCCAGCCATGGGATGGCCACCGAGAAAGAGTGGTCCTTTTTCGGCGGGGAAAAGTTCATCGGCAGTTTGAGTGATGCGAACTTTGGTGCTGCAAGCGTCGGTGACCAACGCATGGGACGGAGCGTGGCGAGCGATTTCGGGAAGCAAGTCGATGGTCGCGGCGATGGGCAGCGCGATGTAGATCAAGTCGGCGTTATGCAGGGCGAGCGCAAGGTCGCCGGAGAAGGCTTCGTCGAGCGCGCCGCGAGTTTTCGCTTCGCGAGCGACGTCGGGGCGGTCCCAGCCGGAGATATGCATGTCGGTGGTGGATTTGCGCAGCGCAAGTGCGAAGGACCCACCGATAAGGCCGGTGCCGAGAATGGTGACGCGGTTGATGAGGTGAACGGGCGGCATTGTCAGGCGATGCGGCGGCCGATGGCGGGGGCGATGATGCGGAGTTCGCCCATGAGTTGCGCGAATTGGCCGGGCTCGAGAGATTGCGCGCCGTCAGAGAGCGCGTGGTCAGGATCGTTGTGGACTTCGATGAGCAGGCCGTCAGCTCCGGCGGCGACGGCGGCGCGGGCCATGGGGGGCACTTTGTCGCGGCGGCCGGTGCCGTGCGAGGGATCAGCGAGCATCGGAAGGTGAGAAAGCTTTTTGATAACCGGGATGGCAGCAATGTCGAAGGTATTGCGCGTGTAGGTTTCGAACGTGCGAATGCCGCGCTCGCAGAGAATGACGCTGTAATTGCCACCGGCGAGGATGTATTCGGCGCTCATCAGGAGTTCTTCCATGGTGGCGGACATGCCGCGCTTGAGAAGAACGGGTTTGCGGATTTCACCGAGGGCGCGAAGCAGGTAGTAGTTCTGCATGTTGCGCGCGCCCACCTGGAAGATGTCGACGTAGCCCAGCATCATCTGAATCTGAGAAGCATCCATGACTTCGCTGATGGTGAAGAGTCCGAATTTGTCGGCGGCTTCGCGCAGAAGCTTGAGGCCGGGTTCGCCCAGCCCCTGGAACGCGTAAGGAGAAGTGCGCGGCTTGAAAGCGCCGCCGCGCAGAATTTTTGCGCCGGCTTTGGAGACACTTTCGGCGACAGAAAAGATTTGTTCGCGCGATTCGACGGAGCACGGGCCAGCGGCGACGACGACTTCTGTGCCACCGATTTTGACACCCCGTCCGAGATCGATGATGGTGCCTTCGGGCTTGAACTGGCGGCTGGCTAATTTAAAAGGCTGGGTGATGCGCATGACCTCGCGCACGCCGTCGAGCAATTCGAAATCACGATGATCGAAGTCGCGATGAACTCCGACGGCACCGAGGACGGTGTGCGATTCGCCGGTGGAACGGTGAACGTTAAAGCCGCTGGCGACGAGGCGGTCGATGACATGCTGGATTTGGGCGTCGCTGGCCCCTTCTTGCATCACGATGACCATGAGAGTTTCCTGTTTCCTTCTCTAAGTATTTGTAGTGGCGGGTCTTTAGACCCGTTCTTTTCTTACCGTGGCAGGGCCGGCCTACTGAGTCCGGCCCTCGCAATTTCCCTTCCAATACATACCGCACGGGCCGCTCATTCATTCCCGCCTTTGCCGTCGCCGCCGCTGGAATACATGGCGTTGCGTTCGGCGGCGCGAGCTTCGTCAATGATGCGCTCGAAGAGGCGGCGGATCGCGGCGTCCGTCAATGGCCCGGGATTATTGCGTTCGGCGTTTTCGAGCACCTCGTTCTCGCGGTCCGGTTGGTACAACGGGATTTTTGCCTCTTGCTTGAGCTTGCCGATTTCAAGGGCGCAGTGCGAGCGCTCGTTCAAAAGTTGGACCAGTTTCTTATCGATCTCATCGATACGGTGCCGCCAATCACTTAGATTCATGGCGCGACCTTCCCGCAAATGCCTCCGGGATCTTCGACGCGGCGGGAGAGGCCGTGGCGGGCGGCTTGCTTTAGGGCGCGGATGCGATCGCCGAGGGCCAACGCTGCGGCTTCGACAGATGGCGCTTTTTCAATTTCGGAGACGAGGGCGGAGCCAATCACGGCGGCGTCCGCGAGGCCGCCGAGGACGGAAACATGGCCCGGAAGCGAGATGCCGAAGCCTACGGCGATGGGAAGTTGGGTGACGCTGCGAGCCCGCCGGAGGAGGGCGGGTAGATCGTCGGGCAAGGCATCCTTCGCGCCGGTGACGCCGGTGCGCGAGATGAGGTAGAGAAATCCGGAGGAGCAAACAGCGATTTTCGCGAGGCGCTCGTCGGTGGAAGTCGGCGCGCCAAGAAAGATCGTGTCGAGATGATTCGCGGCAAGGATGCGGCGGTAGTCCTCGGACTCTTCGGGCGTGAGGTCGGTGGCAAGGACGCCGTCCGCCCCTGCGGTTGCGGCGGCGGAAGCAAATTTTTCGAGGCCCATCTGCAAAATCGGATTGTAATAGCTGAACAACACGAGTGGAACTTGCGATGACTGGCGAATGCGGCGAACGAGATCGAGGACGCCGGCAAGCGAGGCACCGGCTTTGAGCGCGCGCTCGGAAGCGCGCTGGATCGTGGGGCCATCGGCGAGCGGATCGCTGAACGGAACACCGAGCTCAATGATGTCGGCGCCGGCTTCGGCGAGCGCCAGAACATATTTCAGCGTGGCGTCGAATGACGGATCGCCGGCGGTGATGTAGGCGATGATGCCGAGTTCGCCCGATGCGCGCAGCTCAGCGAAGCGTTTGGAGATGCGGGTCGAGTTGGAGAGCGCCACGGGCATTGGATTTCGGGAAAGCCTAAAGATTAAAGCAGGCGGGAGTAAGTGTCCATGTCCTTGTCGCCGCGGCCGGAGAGGTTGAGGATGACGAGGTCGTCTTTCTTCAATTTGGGAAGACGCTCGATGAGACCAGCGATGGCGTGAGCGGACTCGAGCGCGGGAATAATGCCTTCGGTGCGGGAAAGCAGCCGCGCAGCATCGAGCGCCGCTTGATCGGAGACGGCGGAATATTCGGCGCGGCGCTGGTCGGCGAGCCAGGCGTGTTCGGGGCCGATGGCGGGATAGTCGAGGCCAGCGGAAATGGAATGCGTGCTGGCGATCTGGCCGTCTTCGTTTTGCAAAACGTAGGTGTAGGTTCCTTGCAGGACGCCGGGGCGCGCGCCAGTAAATCCTTGATGCGCGGCAAGGCGAGCGGCGTGTTCGCCGAGCGCGCTGCCGCGGCCTCCCGCTTCGATGCCGATCATTTTTACTTCAGCGTCACGCAGGAAATTGTAAAAAAGGCCGATCGAATTCGAACCGCCGCCGACGCAGGCGATCAGATGCGTGGGCAGGCGCTTTTCGGCAGCGAGGATTTGTTCGCGGGCTTCGCGGCCGATCACCGCCTGAAAATCGCGGACCATCGTCGGATAAGGATGCGCGCCGAGTACGGAGCCGAGAAGATAGTGAGTGGTTCGAACGTTGGTGACCCAATCACGCATGGCTTCATTGATCGCGTCTTTGAGCGTGCGGCTGCCGGAATCCACGCCGACGACTTGCGTGCCGAGCATGCGCATGCGCGCGACGTTGAGCGCCTGCCGCGCCATGTCTTCTGTGCCCATGTAGACGACGCATTCCAGGCCGAAATGCGCGGCGACGGTGGCGGAAGCGACGCCGTGTTGGCCCGCGCCCGTTTCCGCGATGATGCGCGGCTTGCCCATTTTCACGGCGAGCAGGCCCTGGCCGATGGCGTTGTTGATTTTGTGCGCGCCGGTGTGGAGCAAATCTTCGCGCTTGAGATAAATGCGCGGCCCGCCGAGTTTTTCGGTAAGCCGAGAAGCGAATTGCAGAGGTGTTGGCCGGCCGGCAAAATTCTTCAGAAGATCCTGGAAGCGGGATTGAAACGATGGATCCGACTTCGCGGCTTCGTAGGCGCGTTCCAGTTCGAAGAGCGGCACCATCAGCGTTTCGGGGACGTAGCGGCCTCCGTAGGGGCCAAAGCGTCCCGGCGCCGTCGTTGGTGATTGAAGGATGGAGCTCATAGTTTCCCGTAAAAAAATCCGCTCGATGATTCTACTTCCGTTCGCCGCGGCGGACTTCCTGAATAAATTCGCGCATGCGACCGTGGTCTTTCTTGCCCGGCTTGGATTCCACTCCGCTGGCAACATCCACGGCATAGGGGCGTACGATGCGCACCGCCGCAGCCACGTTTTCGAGATTCAGGCCGCCTGCCAAGATGATACGGTGGCCAAGCGCGGCGCGGCGTGCGACATCCCAATCCGTGGTGCGGCCTGTACCACCATATTGGCCGGTGTGGGCAGCGTCAAACAAAAAGGCGCTCGCCTCGCGGTATTCGTCGAGAGTCTCCAAGCGAAAATCAGGCTCGACACGGAAGGCTTTCCAAACGGTCAGGCTGCGAGCCAGATCTGCAACTGTTTCGGGAGGTTCGTCGCCATGAAGCTGAGCGGCGTCGAGCTTCAGCGATTTGCACAATGCGGCTACGCCGGCTGACGGGGCGTTGACGAAAATTCCCACGGCTTCGATTTTTTTCGGAAGCTGTGGACGAATTTTTGCAGCCTCGGCTTCGGTGATATGGCGAGAGCTCTTCTCATAGAAATTAAAACCGAGAAGATTGGCGCCGGCATCGATGGCGGCAAGAGCGTCGCCGGAGTTGGTAATACCACAGATTTTGACGCGGACCATGGCCACTACAACGTTCCCGTCGGCGAGAGAAGTAGAGCAGAAAGGGCCGCGGAGGGATCGGGAGCGAGCATGAGGTGCGTGCCGATTAGGAAAGCGTCAAATCCGGCGGCGCGCAGTTTCACTAAATCATCGTGGGTGCGCAAGCCGGATTCGCTCACGGCGATACAGTCGTCGGGAATGCGCGCTACCAATTCAAATGAAGTATTGATGTCGACGGT
>JBGPIX010000360.1:0-5366 GCA_041485085.1 Candidatus Acidiferrum sp. | reverse complement strand
GGCGAAGATGACGCCGCAGGGGAGTTTGACGTCAACGGGATACTGTCTGGCGCAGACACCATCGGTCGGCGCGGAATATCTAGTGTATGCGCCGAGCGGAGGGACGTTTACGGTGGACCTGACGGCGATGCCGTCTTCCCGAGTGTTGAACGTCGAGTGGTTCGATCCGAGTAGCGGAGGGACCACCTCGGGAGGGATGATCGCCGGGGGATCGACGAAGTCTTTCACGCCGCCCTTTGCGGGTGATGCCGTGCTCTACATCGTGGACGCTGCCGGTCATAACTAAACCGCAATTCCAGTAAAAACTTTCAGGCCGGAAGAGACTGTTTTTTCTTCCGGCCTTTTTGTTTTCCCGCAGATTCTCTTCTGTTCCTCTTTTGCTTGTGAACGAAGAAATGATCCAGAAACTGAATCCGGGCTGCAGTCATGTGTCCTATCGAGTGGAACGTAGAAGCAGTGTCAGTGTGGGGGCAATCGCATGCTGCCCAAAGAACATGCTCACAATAGTACTTTGGCGAATACCGACGAATTCCTGCCGTCGACATTGGGACCATGGGTGTTCCGCAACTTCAAAGTGGAGTTGAGCCAGCCATCAAAGTCTGTCCTTTTAGAAAATATCCCTAAGTCATTGATATAGAACCAGTTAATGAATTTGCGTCACCTGAGATTGCCCTCAGGGACAGGAAGAATCCCGACCTCACGACTGGCCTCTTTTCCGCCCACTGTCCAGTTACGCTCGGTTCCAGTACTTGAGTACTCTTACCTCGCGTAGGGGAATTGCATGGGCGGCTCAAAGGGCTGCCGGGGGAAAGAAAGATGATGTCTAATGCAGTTCGCTTTACTAAGAAAATTTTAAACAAAGATTTTTATTCATACGTTCTCCTACTGGCGTGCATTTCTAGCCTGGGCCTTACCGGTTGCTCCGGATTAGTGACAGCTAATAGTACGAATCCGCCACCGCCCGCTTTGACAATTTCCGGCGTGCAAGCGGCGACGCCGACCACAACGGGTTTCCAAGTGAGCTGGGCTACAAGCGTGGCGGCCAGTTCCGCGGTTGACTACGGAACCACCGCGAACTACGGATCAAGCACGGCAACCAACAGTTCGATGGTCACAAGCCACCAGATGGCGGTGACCGGGCTGAGCGGAGGAACGCTCTATCATTTCCGTGTCCGATCGACGGATGCGGGCAATGCGAGCGCCTCCAGTCCAGACATGACATTTGCGACCGCGGGCGACACGACTCCGCCGACCGTTTCGGTCACTGCTCCGGCGGCCAACGCGACGATTTCTGGTGTGACTACTGTATCGGCAAATGCGACCGACAACATCCGCGTCACGAGCGTTCAGTTTAAGGTGGACAATGCCAATACCGGGGCCGCGATCACTGCCGCGCCTTACAACTATTCGCTGAACACCAGCACACTCTCCAACGGGAACCACATCCTGACAGCAGTGGCTAGCGATGCCGCCGGGAACACCGCGACGAGCGCAGGCGTGGCAGTAAAGGTTAGCAACACCTCCGACACTACGCCGCCGACGGTTTCCTTAACGGCGCCAGCGGGCGCGGCAACGGTCAGCGGCACAGTGACAATCTCGGCGAACGCGACGGACAACGTGGCTGTCGCCAGTGTGCAGTTCAAGCTGGACGGCGCAAATTTGGGCGCAGCCGACACCACAGCTCCGTACTCATTTGCTTGGGATAGCACGAAGTCGAGCAATGGCGCACACACCCTCTCCGCTACCGCGACAGACACTTCCGGCAACACCGCGAACAGCGCAAATGTCAGCGTAACATTAAGCAATGCTTCGACGGATACAACACCACCGACAGTTTCGGTCGCGGCTCCGGCGAACGGAGCGACGGTGAGCGGCACAGTTTCAGTGACGGCGAACGCCAGCGACAATGTTGGCGTCGCCAGCGTACAATTCCAACTGGACGGCGCTAACCTGGGCGTTCTGGATATTGCCTCGCCATACTCCGTTTCGTGGAACACCACGACGGCAACCAATGCCTCGCACAAGCTGACGGCCATTGCCAAAGACGCAGCGGGAAACACCACTACGAGCGCGGCCGCGACAGTGACTGTAAACAACGTGGCTGATACGACTTTGCCTTCGGTGCCGGCAGGCCTTTCGGCAACGGCTATCTCCTCTTCGCAGATCAATCTGTCGTGGACAGCTTCGACGGACAACGTCGGAGTTACGGGTTACAACGTCTACCGCGGCGGAGTGAAGATCGGCACGGCACCCAGCACTTCATACCTAGACGCCGGGCTTACGGCTTCAACCAGCTATACGTACAACGTCTCCGCATTCGACGCAGCTGGTAATACTTCGGCGCAATCTGCGGGTGCTTCAGCAACGACACAGGCGGCCACGGGTGGAGGCGGAATCCCGTCCGCGCTCGGCTGGTACGACATTCCTAACACAAAGTTTCAGAGTGTACAGCAAACAAGTTGGCCTGCCGCAGGCGACCCATCGATGATTATGGCCGCGTGGGGCGGTGGCATTTACGATTCAAAACGCAATCGTCTGATTATTTGGGGCGGCGGACATGGCGACTATAAGGGGAACGAAGTCTACGCCCTGGACTTGAATGCTGCGCCGATAGCGCCGTTGCGTTTGAACGAGCCCAATCAATATTCTCCTGATGGAACCTGTCACTCGCCCTTCCAACCGGGTTCAACAAATCCATCATCTAGACATACTTATGAAGGCTTAATCTATCTTCCATCGCAAGACCGCATGTTTGTCCAAGGTGGTTCTGAAGTTGATTCCGGCTGCTTTGGGAATGACAACTGGCTATTTGCTCCCGCCACTCTGTCGTGGACTCAGGGACCGGGGGCCGCGTGGGCGAACGGTATTCCATACTGTGATTACGATTCCGTCCATGACCAAGGACTGTGCTTCGATGATGCCAATGGAGACCTGTGGGTCTACAATCCCGTGACGAACACAATGTCTTCACAGAGTCCGGCACACGGTTCCTTCCCAGCGGATTCGATGTCGGCGGTTGTGGACTACAACGGCAAGAGGTTCTATCTCGTCGGCGGGGGAGAATTGGGATACTTTGATATCTCAGGCACCGCGCCTTATCCAACACGCGTGGACCTCTCACCGGCGAGCTGCACGACCTTCGCATCAGGACATCACCCCGGCGTCCAATACGACCCTGTGCTCAAGATGCTCGTTGAATGGCACGGCGGGGATACCGTTAATACATACAATCCGGCGACGAATAGTTGCAGTTCCGTCACGTACGCCGGAGGTCCAGGCTCACAGCAGGCCCACGGCACAAACGGGCGATTCCGTTACATCTCCAGCATGGGGATCTACGTCGTGTGCAACGACTGGGCACAGGACTGCTACTCGCTGCGATTCACGGTACCCAGCGGTGGTACTGGTTCCACGGGCCCGACGATCTCCAACATCAGTGTAAGTTCGATCACCACTGCAGCCGCGACCATAACCTGGACAACGGATGTGGGTGCGACGACGCAGGTGGAATACGGCACAACGACGGCCTACGGCACGTTAACGACGCTGAATGCGAGTCTCGTTACATCCCATTCTGCCGTCCTGTCCGGGCTCTCGCTTGGCACGCTGTACCACTATCGGGTCCACTCAAAAAATTCAGGCGGCACGGAATCCATTAGCGGTGACCTTGCCTTTTCCACCAACAGCACTGTGGATACGACACCACCGACGGCCAACGTCATCTCACCAACAAGCGGCGCCACGTTGTCCGGGACCGTGACTCTGACGGCCAACGCCACGGATAATGTGGGCGTCACTTCGGTACAGTTCCTGCTCGACGGTGCAAATGTTGGCGCCCCGCTGACAATCGCACCATATAGCTTGCCGTGGGATACCACCACAAGCAGCAATGGTAGCCACACCATTTCGGTACAAGCACGCGATGCAGCCGGGAATATGGGTACCTCAGTCGGTGTTTCCGTGATGGTCTCGAACTCGACCAGCACGGCCACCCAGAATTTTCAGGCACGCTGCGCACAGGCCGGTGTACTCACGTGTCAGGGATTTGATGATCCGGCCATTTTCAGTACTGTGGTGAATGAGGCGGCAGTAACCGATGGGTTCGGCACAGCCGCACATCCCAACCTGACCAGGGACACGTCTGTTTTTGTTTCTGGTGGAAGCTCGGCGAATTTCTTCATCCCGGCCGGCGCAGGTGAGAACAGTACAGGAAACTTCTGGAGCTTTTTCGGGCAAGGTGCCAACAACCAGTTCTTCGGACAGAACGCCACATTTTACGTGCAATATGCATTCCGCGCAGATGTAGCGTGGACCTCTACGGACTGGACACAATTCGGCGGCTCTGGCCAAAACACGGCGCCAAAGTTGTCCATATTTCACAACTCCATCGCAGGAAGCTGCGCTGAAGAGGAGATTACAGTTCACAATCACAACTCCAAGAATCTTCCTACCGTGTATTCCGAATGCGGTGCAAGACAGGCGATTACAGGCTCAGACGGGAGTATTTACAACGAAAGCGGATCTCTGCTCTACTTCCAGCAAGGCTGGACTGTCGCACCACCCTTCACTGGCTACCAATGCGAATACAACAATGGTAGTTTCTCGGGACCGAACTGCTTCCACTTCTTACCAAATCAGTGGTACACGATCTACTTTAAGATTCACGTCGGAACCTGGGGCAGCCCCAATTCTTCCATCGAGGCATGGATTGCGCCGTACGGCCAACAGATGACTAAATGGCTCAACACGATCAACTACATTCTCAATACTGAAAGCTTATGCAACGCAAGTGGCACCGGTCCTGGATCCCTTCCGTGCTCCGGTTTTAATACGTTGGAACTCACCCAGTTTATGACCGGGAAGATCTCCGGAACTGGGCCTGCCGCAAACGTCTGGTACGATGAACTAATCATCTCTAGCCAGCCAATTCCAGCGCCGGCAGGATCCAATCCATAGTTCGAGCAAATTGCTCGCGTGCCAGACAGGTGCATTGGCTATCGGGCAATGGAACCGCGGCACCGGAAGGTCGTCCAATCCCATAGAAGAGGTTGGACGATCTTTCCAGCCTCTTCAGAAGTAGGTTACCTGCTTGGTGAATCAGGCAGCCCAGGCCTTAGAGAACGAAACCGGTTCTCCGTGGGAGTATTGGCCTCCGCCGGCGATCTGCAATCGCGGACCCTCGGTCCAGACTGTCGCTTACGCAGGCATGATTTAGGGATACAGTTCCCTGTTGTAGCAACATGAATTTGTCACCCTAACGGCAACATAAAAATGTCACCCCCCTGTGGAGTTAGTGTGTTCGAGGCGAGTGTCGCCATAGTAGAGCGAGACGCGGCCCTCGAGACTCTGGTACAGCTGGATTTTTG
>JBGPIX010000359.1:0-5381 GCA_041485085.1 Candidatus Acidiferrum sp. | reverse complement strand
CTCACTATCTATCGCGCCTTCTTTCATATCGCCTGCTTCATGATCGTCTTGCGGAGGGTTGTGCAATAGCTTCTAGTCAATAGTGAAGCCGCCCGTCTTGATGGCAGTCTGGAAATTGCGGAACACTTGAATTTCGCTGACGCCTTCGCGCGTGGCAATGTCCCAGGAGTGATACTCGCCTTCGACGTGCTTGGTGAGGGCGTTTCCGTCTTTATCGCTGCCGAGCGGGAAGTCGGCCTGCTCGAACTCCTTATTTTCGCAAGAATTGATAATGCTGCCGGGAAAGCGTGTGATCAGGGGTGAATCCTTGCAGCCTTCGGCGTCCTTCGGTTTATCGTCATCCTGGGCGCGCAAATCTTTGGCGAGGAATAGCAGGCAAATGCAGAGCAACAATCGGAGACAGGCTTTCATGAACGCACGCTCCCCTTTCCAGTCGGGCGCCAGTTTACTACACGATATTTAGAAGCGCCGAAGGTGAGAGATGCGGATGAAATGGTGACCGGAATCGCCACGCTGAGTCCCACAAGCGGTCACTCTTTTCTCGGATATGCGTATGAGCAAGTGTCGTTACCTCTTTATTTTCTGTAACTTAAGCCTCCGATGAGGGTGGCGATTGGCCTGCCATTCTTATCGCACTATGTGCAGCACCTCCCTGGCTCTCGATGGCGTGACCCGTTCCGGGTTGCTCTTGCAGGCAAGAAAGGGCGACCGCGAATCGCTGGCCAAATTGATCCTCCCGTACGCACCTGGTGTGTATTTGGGAGCGCTGCGGCTGACGCGTAATCCCGCGGATGCGGAAGACGTGCGCCAGGAGGCCTTCCTGAAGGCGATGACCCGCCTCGAGCAATTTTCCGGAACGCCAGGCGAGAACCGGGACGACTTGCATGCATGGGTTTCGCGCATCGCCGCGAATGCGTCGATTGATGTAATCCGCAAGCGGCGCGACGGAAGACTCTGTTCGCTCGAAGAACCCAATGGCGCGGGCGACGAAACGCTGGGAAGCAACGTGACGGCGCGCGAAGAAAATCCTGAAGAGCGCTTCGCGCGGCGAGAAATGCGCAAGCTGATGGCGGACGCGATTACGCAGCTTGCTCCGGAGCTCCGGCAGGTCTGTCTGCTGAGGGACGTTTTACAGTACTCGACTCAGGAAGTTGCCGAGCGGGTAGGGATTTCGGCGATGGCGGTGCGGCTGAGGCTTTTCCGAGCGCACCGGAGACTACGGGACAGACTGAGCATGGCGCTGAAGCCCGCGAAGCAGCGGCAAGCGCGCGCGGCCACTGCTTCGCGGATAGAGCGCCGCGTAGAGGAACGCAGCCGCGAACAGAGAATGCCGCTCACAGCGTTTGCGGAGTACGCCTGCGGAGATTGAGTAGAGAGTGAGAAGTGAGCGGTGACTCTACTCCACCGCGATTTTTTTTCCAGCGGAACAATCCAAAAGAGAATTGTTAAGAATATTTGGGAACGTGGGAGTAGAATCGGGGCGCTTCTCTTCCAGGAGACTCATGGAACAGGATCGGCGCCGCAGCCCCCGGTATCCGTTCATTGGATCCATCGAAATGCGCGAAGGCACCTCGGAAGACAAGAGGACAGCGCGCGTCAAGGAACTTAGCCTAAACGGTTGTTATGTCGACATGGAAATTCCTTATCCGATGGGAACGTCCCTGGCGATAAAACTTTTCACCGAAACCGAATTTTTTGAAGCGCAAGCAAGCGTCATCTATTGCCAGCCAGAGTTGGGAATGGGGCTGATGTTTCGAGAGACGAAGCCTTATTACCTGATGGTCTTGAGGAAATGGCTGTTGGCGGCGATGATGGGAAAAAAGGCAACCCAGGGCTGAAGTTTTTCTTGCAGGGAATATCCTCGATCCCGCCTCCTAGTTCTGTCTCCGGGAAATTACCTCAAACGGCCAGCGTTTTCGTTGGGCCGCAGAAGAACACCTAACACCGAGTTCGCGGAGTCCGCAGTGTAGAGAAAAGCGGCGAGAGCAAGGGAGAGCGCGTTACTTGACGGTGCGATTGGTGGAAAGTGTGCGCGCTTCAGGACTCTTCGGAGACCAGTCTTCGGGAGGAAATGCCACGCGCCAAAAAGTGGGGCGCGGCGCTGTAAACTCCAGACCAATTTCGGCTTTGCCGCCACGGACAGGGCCTAGAAATGCTACATGGCACTCTTGCTCCTCTTCCGTTTTATTGTGCCGCATGTGTACCACGCCGCCGCTAGTGACACGCGCGGTAAGCAGAACCAGGGCCCCGTGGGCGTTAATGGCGAGAGTCTCGGTGAATTCCTCGAAATCCTTACCTTGAGCGTCCTTCCCCCTCATGCGGATGCCGACCTGCATCAGGACGCGCTGACTGCGCCGCCGAGCTCCGGAATGCACAGGTGTATTCGGGACTTCAGCCATAACACCTCTCCAAAAATTAACTATACCCGGAGCGGCGGGATTGTCGAGGGCATCCTGACAGCCAGTATTCAAAAAGAATACGGCGATTGCTAGCTGCGCTGCTCGATTGGAACGTAATGACGCGTATCGTGGCCAAGGTAGACTTGGCGAGGGCGGGCGATTTTCTGCTCGGGGTCAAGGAGCATTTCTTCCCACTGCGCGATCCAGCCGGAAGTGCGCGGAATGGCGAACAGAACGGGGAACATGGTCATCGGGAATCCCATCGATTGGTAGATGAGGCCGGTGTAGAAGTCCACGTTGGGATAGAGCTTGCGCTTCACGAAGTATTCGTCTTCGAGGGCGATGCGCTCACACTCGAGAGCGATCTCGAGGAGCGGATTCTTGCCCATAAGATCGAAAACTTCGTAAGCAATACCCTTGATGATGCGCGCGCGCGGATCGTAATTCTTGTAGACGCGATGGCCGAAACCCATGAGTTTGACTTCGCCGGCCTTCACGCGCTTGATGAACTCGGGAACTTTCTGGACGGATCCGATTTCCTTCAGCATGTGCAGCACTTCTTCGTTGGCGCCGCCATGCAGCGGGCCGTAGAGCGCGGCGATGGCGGCCGAAGTCGCCGAATAGGGATCCACATGAGAGCTGCCGACGCCGCGAATCGTGTTGGTGGAACAGTTTTGTTCGTGATCCGCGTGGAGGATGAAGAGAACATCCAGCGCGCGCTCCAGCGTGGGATTCGGCCGGTACTTGGCTTCCGAGGTGCGGAAGAGCATATTCAGGAAGTTGCCGGGATAACTCAGATCATTGTCCGGATAGACAAAAGGCATTCCCAATGTGTGCCGGTAGGAAAACGCTGCGATGGTCGGCATTTTGCCAACGAGGCGGTAGGTCTGCTTCTTGCGCGATTCCGGATTAAAAATGTCTTTGGCGTCGTGATAGAAAGTCGAGAGAGCGGCGATCGTGGAGATGGTCATGCCCATGGGATGGGCGTCGTAATGGAATCCATCGAGGAATTTTTTGATGCTCTCGTGGATGTACGTGTGGTGCGTGACGTTGTATGTCCAATCCTTGAGCTGCGTGGCCGTGGGGAGTTCGCCGTGCAACAGGAGGTAGGCGGTCTCGAGATAGGTGCTCTTCTCCGCGAGGTCCTCGATCGGATACCCGCGGTGACGCAGGATGCCGGCGTCGCCATCGATGAAGCTGATTTTGCTGATGCAGGAGGCGGTGTTGTTGAAGGCCGGGTCGTAACTCATCATGCCGAATTCTTTTGGGTCGACTTTGATTTGGCGGAGGTCGGCGGCACGGATGGTATCGTGCGTGATAGGGACCTCGTAAGTCTTGCCGGTGCGATTGTCGGTGATGGTGAGCGTCTGGCGAAGCGTGGTGGAGCCCTCTTGCTTCCTGGTGGCCGTAGCCGTGAGTGGGGAGTCCATTGAAAAATCCTCGGAGGCCGCGGCGCTGTGCCGCGCTTTCCTAATCACTGTACACCAAAGGAGGCATCGCCGGGAACTGGTCAAAGGGACGGTGCAAAGTGCACAAAGGGAAAGAGTTGTAAGGGACAGGAGGTCCGCCAGGGCGATGAAGAACTATACCTCTTGACAATTGTCGTTATAACGAGTATTATGGGTTTGCAAGACCCAGGAGGTGGGCCATGATGAACATCCGCAAGAGCGACGAACGCGGGCACGCGAACCACGGCTGGCTGGATTCGCGCTTCACTTTTTCATTCGCAGACTACTTCGATCCCGAACACGTGCAGTTCCGCACGCTGCGGGTAATGAACGACGACCGCGTCGCCGGAGGCGGCGGCTTTCCGAAGCATCCTCATCGCGACATGGAAATCGTGACTTACGTGCTGGAAGGCGCGCTGGAGCACAAGGACAGCATGGGCAATGGCTCAGTAATCAAGCCGGGTGACGTGCAGTACATGAGCGCTGGTACCGGCGTGGCGCATAGTGAGTTCAATGCGTCCAAGACGGAGCCGGTGCACCTGTATCAAATTTGGATGCTTCCGGAAAAGCAGGGGCTCAAGCCGGCGTACGACCAGAAAAGCTTTAGCGAAAGCGAAAAGCGCGGGAAGTTGCGGCTGGTGGCTTCGCCGGATGGGCGCGACGGCTCGGTGAAAATCCGTCAGAACAACGAACTGTACGCCACGGTGCTAAGCGCGGGCGAGACGGTGCAGCATGAACTGAAGAAAGACAGGCACGCGTACGTTCAGGTGGCGCGTGGCAGCGCCAAGTTGAACGGAACGCTGCTTGAAACCGGCGATGGCGCGGCCATCTCCGCCGAAAAGGCCGTCGAGCTCACTGGTGTGAAAGACGCCGAGGTACTGCTCTTCGACCTGGCGTGAGAACGCAAGCTGCCGACTAAGCGCGCAGGAGAACACTCCCTTCTGCGCGCTGTGTTTTTTACCAGCTATTTTTATCCGCGGGTGCGCTGGAATTCGCGCATAAAGCCGGTGAGGGCTTCGACGGCTTCCAGCGTCACGGCGTTATAAAGGGAGACGCGCATGCCTCCGACAGAGCGGTGACCGGGCGTGCCGACCAGTCCGGCCGCGGCGGCGTCGGCGGCAAACTTCTTCTCAATGGAGTCGTCTCCTCCCGCTACGCGGAAAACTACATTCATTTTTGAGCGCGAGGCTTTTTCGACGGGGCCGGAATAGAAGCCGCCGCTCGATTCGATAGTGTTGTAGAGCAGCCGGGCTTTGGATTCGTTGCGTTTCTCCATTCCCGCAACTCCGCCCTCGGATTCGATCCATTCCAGCACCAGACCGACGATGTAGATCGCAAAAGTCGGAGGCGTGTGATAGAGCGACTTCTCCTTGATGTGCGTGCGGTACTGAAGAAGCGTGGGGAGATTCTTGTCCGCGCGCTCCGCCAGATCCCTTCGAATGATCACCACGGTGACACCCGAAGGCCCCAGATTTTTCTGCGCGCCGGCGAAGATGACGCCAAACTTTTTCACATCGACAGGGCGCGAGGCGAT
>JBGPIX010000358.1:0-5383 GCA_041485085.1 Candidatus Acidiferrum sp. | reverse complement strand
GCCGGCGAGACGGCGGAGCATGGCGATCTGGCCGATGTGATTGAGGGCGTCGGCGACGGGGCCCTGGAATAGGCCTTCGGCTGCGCCGTTCAGGGGTTCGCCTGAGGCGAGATAATCGTCAAACTTTTTCAGGGCAGCGAAGAAACGTTCGATTTCGGCGTTCCAGGGCAGCGGCGTGGAGTCGTGCCACGTTTGTTTGCCTTGGGCGATGGAGAGCGCCCAGTCAAAGAGATCGCCCATGTGAGCCAGGATTTGCGCGGGCGTGCGCGTTTTGTCGCCGATGTGGAAACTGGCGAAGTGGTCGGGTGCGCCGCGCAGGGCTTTGCCGCCGCGGTAGGCGACGGTGGCTACGGTGTGGCGGAGAAGTTGGCGGGCGGGGTCGAGTGGTTCGGTCATATTAGAGTTCCTGTAGCTTCCCTTCCTGGAGGAGGCGGGCATTGAAAATAGCACAGGAGAAGAGTTTTAACACAGAGTTCACGGAGGACGCAGAGTGCACAGAGAAGAGCAGAGGAAAAAACGTTATCCCCCAAGGGGTGAGGTAGAAGGTTATTGCTTGGTGTAGACGCGGACGTAGTCGACTAGCATTTGCTGGGGGAAGACGGTGGAGTTGTCGGGGGAGCCGGGCCAATCGCCGCCGACGGCGACGTTGAGGATGATGAAGAACGGGTGGTCGAAGGTCCAGGTGCCGCCGGCGGGCCATTGGGATTGCGTGAAGGTGCCGTAGAGATTCGAATCGACGAAGAAACTGACTGTGCCGGGCTGCCACTCAACGGCGTAGAGATGGAAATCGGCGGCGAAATTCTCGCCTGCAGGGAGGCTGAAGGGCGCGGTGGCATCGCTCGTGGGGCCGTTGGTACTCGGACCGTGGAGCGAACCGTGGACTGTGCCGGGCTCCTTGCCGATATTTTCCATGATGTCGATTTCGCCGCACTTGGGCCAGCCGACGGAAGTGATGTTATTGCCGAGCATCCAGAAAGCGGGCCACATTCCCTGCCCTGCGGGAATTTTGATGCGCGCTTCGAAGCGGCCATAGGCCTGGCTGAAAAGGCCCTGGGTTTTGAGGCGCGCGGAAGTGTAGTCGCGAGTCGTGCCGTCACTGCAGGCGTAAGCAGACTGGTGCATCGAAGTGACGACCAGGTTGCCGCCCTTCATTTGGGCGTTTTGGGTGAGATTGGTGTAGCACTCGAGTTCATTATTGCCCCAGCCGTTGCCGCCGGTGTCGTAGGTCCACTTTGAGGAGTCGGGAGAAGTTCCGTCGGCGCCGTTGAATTCGTCGCTCCAGACTAGCGTGTAGCCCGAGGCCGGAGGGGGTGGCGGAGGAGTATAGGCGCTGCCGCAGCTAATCAATAACAGCGCAGTCGCTAGAAGAACCAGACCAATCGATGGCGCGAATCGTGATTTGGGCATACGTGGGAGCACAGACTAAAGTCTGTGCTACTAAGAAAGATTCAGGGCGCGCTTGAAAGAGCCCTTTTCACTGTCGATCCTTTTTTGGAGCTGGAGGATGGCGTAAAGAACGGCTTCGGGACGTGGCGGGCAGCCGGGGACGTAGACATCCACAGGAATGACCTGGTTGCAGCCCTGAACGATGGCGTAATTATTGAAGACGCCGCCGGAGGTGGCGCAAGCGCCCATGGAGATGACCCACTTGGGCTCGGGCATTTGATCGTAAAGCTGGCGAATGACCGGAGCCATTTTTTGCGAGAGGCGGCCGGCGACGATCATCAGATCGGCCTGGCGGGGCGAGGGGCGGAAAACTTCGGCGCCAAAGCGCGCGAGGTCAAACCGGGCGGCGGCCATGGACATCATTTCGATGGCGCAGCAGGCCAGGCCAAAGCCGAGCGGCCAGATGGAACTTTTGCGCGCCCAGTTCACGGCTTTATCGAGCGTGGTGAAGATGATGCCTTCGTCTTGCAGAAGGCTGCCGAAGTCGTCGGGCTTGGTCAGTGTGACGTGTTTGCCGAGTGATGTGCTCATGGTATGCCGTCTGAGCTATTTTCGCACAGCAGAGCGAGCAAGACAAATGGAGTGGTTAGCCGCACGTGGGACAGTCTCCGATTTATGCGACTGCACGTCCATCTCGCACAATGCTGACTCTGGCTGACACAAGCGGCGCCGGTGGGCCCTTGGCGAGGATACTGAATCGCATTTTCGGGCGCATTGGCGGACTCGTTATGGCACGGCGAAGGTCTTCTTGAGTTTGCCCGTGTCAAACGCAAGCTGGTGCGGATTGGTCCACGATATGGACGTCTTCCGAAAGTCATCGGCGATCAAGTCAGTCAGCGTGAATAACGCAGCCTCACCATTCTTCGAAACAACGGCGAGCGAGCACTGGCGGTTAGAGTATTCCCCATCTCCGCCGGACAGCGATTCAGGATGGTTCGGACTCCAGTCGTAGGTGCAATCGACCAATGCAATCCGCTGCGAGTCAGGTGACCATGACATCCCGGGCATAAATTCGTGGATGCCCGTGTAAGTTAGGCCGTGTTGCTGAACGACTCTCGGTGGCTCTTGCAGGTCCTTTTGCTCAATAGGGCCCATACCTTTTGGAAGGGGATAGATCGTTGTGTGGTCAACTTGCAGGTAATTGTTCTGGGCATAAGGTGGCGCGAAGTGAGGGATCCACCCTACGTGTGCGACATCTCTGCCATTGGGTGAGACCGTGAAGTCATATCCGACGAGGTCGCGGACTGTTTGTTCAGTCGATAGATCAGTCTCGAGGTATTCACTCACCGAGGGATTGACGTGGCAGATAGCTGCAACGGCATTATCCCCAACCCACGCAATGGAAAGAATGCTGGAGCAAGATTCTACGGGGGGAACGGCTTGATGCTTAGGTTGGAATGAGACGATTCGGTGGCCTTCGAGGTCAAGGACGACAACTGTAGGCGTGCAATGTTCCCCTTCTGTGCATTGCTCATAGTAGACAATTCGGTTTTGCCCAGCCGACAGGTCTGCCTGCAATTTAGATTTTCCGTCATGGGTGAGCTGATACTCGCGTCCATCACGGATGACCCACACTTCGGAACTACGGAGTTCCACACGAAGTTGAGAGGACCACCCAAGCAAAGCCGCTAGCAAGAAAAGCACTCTCATAGGTCGAGATCCTGCAAGATAGTCTACCCCGAACACGACATGAAGAAGATCAAAGTCCACTGAAGAGCCTGATCACGCGCCCACAGGAAACTGACACACCAGTAGCAACTATCTATGTATCAGGATGTTAAGTTGTAGTCGGAGGGGGAGACGGAGCGGGTGCGGCGGAGGTAGGAGACGACGGAGCCGGGCCAGAGGGTGGTGATTTCGCCGGTGGTTTGGTCCTGATACCAGCTTTTGCAACCGCCGGATAGCCATACTGTGCCAGTCATGCGGCGGTAGATTTCTTCGACGAAGGACTGCTGGATTTCCCGGCGGACTTCCAGGACGCGCTGATTCCTGCGCTTCATCAGTTTCAGGCACTTCATGGTGTAGCGGACTTGGGCTTCAATCATGAGGACTACGGAATTGTGGCCCAGTCCGGTGTTGGGTCCGAGAAGCATGAACAAATTGGGAAAGCTGGCGGCGGTGATCCCGAGATAGGCGGACATGCGCTTTCCCCATGCGTCGTGAATTTCCACGCCGCCCTTCCCTACCACGCGGCAACCGATGAGCGGCTCGGTGGCGCGGAAGCCCGTGCCGTAGATCAGCACGTCGATGGGGCGCTCGACGCCGTCACGCGTGACGATGCTGTGCGGGCAGACTTCGGAAATGCCTTCGGTGACGAGTTCGACGTTGGGACGATTGAGGGTGGGATAGTAGTCGTCGGAAACGAGCACGCGTTTGCAGCCGAGCTGATAGTTGGGCGTGAGAGCGGCGCGCATCTTGGGGTCTTTGATGGCGCGGGCGAGATGGCGGAGAGCGATGACCTCCATCTTCTCGCGGAATTTCTCGTTTCCGAGAAAGCCGAGGACCCGAATCTCCTGGCGCCAGAAAATATATTGCCGCAGGGCCCAGCGCGTGAGCGGGATATTGCGGAAGCGGCGCCGCCATTTCTCACTGAAGGCGAAATCGAGGCGCGGAACGATCCACGGCGGCGTGCGCTGGAAGAGATGGAGTTTGCCGACGCGGGGAGCGATTTGCGGGACGAATTGTATGGCGCTGGCGCCGGTGCCAACGACGGCGACGTTTTTGCCGGCGAGATCGACGCTGTGATCCCAGGCGGAGGAATGAAACGCGGGACCTTGAAAACGGTCGAGGCCCTTGATCTCCGGATAGTGAGGGACGTGCAGTGCACCCATCCCAGAGACGAGCACCCGGGCGCGGATGCTCATGCCGTCCCCGACAGAAACATTCCAGACTCCTTCGGATTCATCCCAGACTGCTTCGCAAAAGCGCGTATTCAAGCGCAGGTACGGAGCGAGGCCGTAATGCTCGACGCAGCGCTTGAGGTAGGCGTGGATTTCCTGCTGGCCGGGGTACATGCGGGTCCATTCGGCGGAGGGCGCGAAGGAAAACGAATAGAGATGGGAAGGAATATCGCAAGCGCAGCCGGGATAGCGATTGTCCCACCAGGTGCCGCCGATGTCGGCGCTCTTTTCGATGATGAGAAAGGAGTTCATGCCGGCTTCGAGGAGCTTAATGCCCATGCAGAGGCCGGAGAACCCGCCGCCGATGATAAGGACATCGACATTGGTGACGGCGGCGGGGGAGTTTATGGAATTGTTGGCGGGTCCGGTCATGCGCTGGTCATCACTTCCTTTTTGGATTCCGCAGGCACAATTTGAGCGCGGAAAAATGCGGCGCTTTCCTTAAGCGATTGCCGGGCTTCGGGGACCAGGTGAGGGACAAGCTGCCAGGCGTGCGGAACGACGGGCCAAATCTTCAGGTCGACGCGAACACCGGCGGCGCGGGCGCGTTCGGCGAGCCGAGTGGAATCATCGAGCAGGACTTCATCAGCGCCTACGTGAATGAGAAGCGGGGGCAGGCCGGAGAGATCGGCGTAGAGGGGCGAGGCGAGAGGATTGCGCGGGTCGGTGTCGCCGAGATAGTAGCGAGCCGAGAAGGCAATGCCGGCGCCCTCGAACATGGCGCAGCGGTCATTATTGGTTCGAACGGAGTTGCCGGTGGCGGCAAGATCGGTCCAGGGAGAAAAGAGCGCCGCGGCGGCCGGGAGAGGAACGCCCGCGGCTCGAAGTGCGAGCATGAGGGAAAGCGCAAGACCACCGCCAGCGGACTCGCCCGCGACGACAATATTTTGTGGCGCGTATCCCGCGCTCAGCAGGGCACGGTAAAAGGCAACAGCATCCTCGACGGCGGCGGGGAAACGACTTTCAGGCGCAAGGCGATAGTCCGGAGCAAAGACGTGGAAGCCCTGGAGAGCATAGAACACCGTGATGGGGCGATG
>JBGPIX010000357.1:0-5425 GCA_041485085.1 Candidatus Acidiferrum sp. | reverse complement strand
TTGCCAACCGCTCGCTGAACTATTTTCCATCCGCGTGCGTAGTACAAGGTAGCGGAGGTGTGCCATGCCCCAGGACGGTCAACCCAGGCGAGTTTCCCTTGTCTTCCCGATCATACTCATTACAATCGGTGCTCTTTTTCTTATTCACAATTGGCGCCCGGCGTTCGATCCTTTGCCAATCCTCTGGACCTACTGGCCGCTCATTCTTATCTTTGTTGGCGTCGGCAAGATCTGGGACAGCATTCAACGAAGCCGCAACCCGAATGCGGCTCCCGGAATTTCCGTCGGCGCAAGCGTTGGCACGGTTGCGTTCGTCGCCGTTCTCGCCATTCTTCTCTGGCACGGACGCAGTTTTTCCCATCGTCACGGCTTCTATTCGGGATCGCAGCACCAATCACAATCCGTGGATCTGCAGGGAGCAAAGTCGGCGCACGCCAGGCTGGAGATGGGCGCGGGACAACTCACCATTAACGGCGGCGCGAGCCGCATGCTGGACGCGGACTTTACCTTCAGCGACTCTTTTGAAGCTCCGAAGGTCGACTACAGTGTGAGCGGCGGTGTTGGCCAACTCAATATCAGGCAGGACTCCCATTCCGTTCATTTCGGCCGTTCACAAAACGATTGGAATCTGCACTTCAACAAGGATATTCCTCTGGAATTGAAGGTGGACATGGGTGCAGGGCAGGGGGATCTGCATTTTCGCGACATCCCTCTCACCCGCCTTGATCTCAATATCGGAGCGGGACAAATGGACGTCGATTTCACCGGCGACCGCAAAACCGATCTGACTGCCGATATCGAGGGCGGCGTGGGGCAAGCCAACATCCGCCTCCCGAAAAACGTCGGTGTCATTGCGCATGCGTCCGGCGGCATCGGCTCCATCGACGTGCATGGCCTGAGGCACGACGGGGATACCTACACCAACGATGCTTATGGAAAATCCGCGGCGACGATCCGCCTGAAGGTGGAAGGCGGAATCGGCCAGATCACCTTGAACGTGGAACCGTAGTTTTTGTCGGGCAAAATCGCTTGCGCGGACCCGCCGTTTGCCCCGCTTTGACAGCGGACGTATAATTTGAAGTTTAGGCAGTGCGCTCGAAACACGCTGTCTGGGCTTCCCCTTGGCGACGAAAGAGATTACTCACGCAAACACGGAAATCCGGCCGGAGCAGGAGTCCATCCGCGTCCGGGGCGCCCGCGTCCACAATCTCAAAAACATCAGTGTCGAAATCCCGCATAACGCCATCACTGTTGTGACCGGAGTCAGCGGCTCGGGAAAATCCTCGCTTGCGTTCGACACCATTTATGCGGAAGGGCAGCGCCGCTACGTGGAATCGCTGTCCGCGTACGCCCGCCAATTTCTTGAGCGCATGGAAAAACCGGACGTGGATGAAATTTCCGGGATTGCGCCGGCGGTGGCGATCCGGCAGAAAAACTCCACCCGCAACCCGCGTTCGAACGTGGGGACGGCGACGGAAATTTACGATTATCTGCGGCTGCTTTTTGCGCGCTGCGGGCAAACGTTTTGCATTAAGTGCGGGGTGGAAGTCCGGCGGGATAATCCGGACGAAATCGCCACACGCATTTTGTCGCTAGCGCCGGGGCGGCGATTCTACGTTTTGCACCAGTTGCGGATTGCAGCGCCCGCGGGTGCGGCGATTTCGAAGCGCGCCAGCAAGAAGACTGCAAACGCTCCTCCTCCGGAACTCCTTCGTCAAGCGCTGCTCGACCTGCAGAAACGGGGATTCAACCGCCTCTACCAAGCAGGGAAAGTTCACGAGTTCTCTTCGCCGGAAACATTGCTCGACGTGGATTTTTCAAGCCCTGTTTACGTTCTCGTCGATCGGCTGGCTGTCAATCCGGAGTCGCGGGCGCGGCTGGTGGACTCCATAGAAATTTGTTACCGCGAAGGGCAAGGCGAAGCCATTCTCGAATTCGTCGCGGACGGAACGGGGAATGCGGCCGAGCGGCTTACGTTTAACGAGCGCTTCGAATGCAAGAATGACGGCACGCTCTACCAGGAGCCGGAGCCGCGGCTTTTCTCGTTTAACAATCCGTACGGAGCGTGTCCGCGGTGCCAGGGTTTTGGGAATACGATCGATTTCGATTTGAATCTTGTGGTGCCCGACCCGAGCAAGTCGCTCGACGACGGGGCGATCGAGCCGTGGACGAAACCGCGGTATCGAGTGCTTTTCCAGGACGCAAAAAAATGGGCGCGCGGTCGCGGAATTCCGACGAACGTACCGTGGCGCCAACTCCCCGCGGAGCAGCGCCGGCTGATTCTCGAAGGCGATCCCGAGAACGACTACGAAGGCGTCAAAGGATTTTTCAATTGGCTGGAGCGCAAGAAATACAAACTGCATGTGCGGGTTTTTCTGAGCCGCTTCCGCGGTTACGCGACTTGTCCCGATTGTGGTGGAACGCGTTTGCGCGCCGAAGCGCGTGCTGTCCGCGTGGCGGGGAAGGCGATCACGGAGGTTTGCAAGCTTACGGTGAAAGAGGCGCGTGCTTTCTTTTCCACGCTGCAACTGTCGGAAGGGCACCTGAAAATTGCTGACCGAATTCTCGAGGAGATTCGAACGCGCTTGCAGTTTTTGGATGAAGTGGGCCTCGACTATCTAACGCTGGACCGCTTGACCTCGACTCTGTCAGGGGGAGAATCACAGCGGATTCAACTGGCAACATCGCTCGGTTCGCATCTGGTTGGCGCACTCTACGTGCTCGATGAACCTTCCATCGGGCTTCATCCGCGCGACACGCAGCGGCTCATCGATATTCTCAAGTCGTTGCGCGATCTGGGAAACACGGTGTTGGTGGTGGAACACGATCCCGACACTATTCAGGCGGCGGATTGCATCATCGATCTTGGTCCCGGGGCCGGAGAACTCGGCGGAAAGCTGCTGTTTGCCGGGAATTACGCCGCGATGCTCGACGAACATAAATCGCTGACGGGCAGGTACCTCAGCGGGGAACTGCGGATTCCCGTGCCCAACGTGCGCCACAAACCTGGGGGCCGGTTCCTGCGCCTTTACGGCGCCAGCCTGCACAATTTGCAGAATCTGGATCTGATGATTCCGCTCGGAACGCTCACGGTGGTTACCGGCGTCAGCGGCTCCGGCAAGTCCACGCTGGTGCATGATGTGCTTTACAAAGCGCTGGCAGCGCAGCGCGTGGGCGGCAGCATCAAGGAATTCTGCGAGCGGCTGGAAGGTGATTCGGAAATCCGGGAAGTGGTGATTGTGGACCAATCGCCGATCGGGCGCACGCCGCGTTCGAATCCCGCCACCTATCTCAAGGCGTTCGATGCGATTCGAGATGTGTTCGCGGAAACGCCCGATGCGAAACGCCGGGGCTACGCCGCCGGTCATTTTTCGTTCAACGTGCCGGGAGGCCGGTGCGAAACGTGCCAGGGCGACGGGACGGTCACGGTAGAGATGCAGTTTTTGGCGGACGTCGAGTTGATTTGCGAAGAGTGCCGGGGAACGCGCTTCAAGAGCGGCGTTCTGGAAGTGCGGTATCACGGGAAGAATGTGCATGAGGTATTGCAATTGACGGTTCGCGAAGCGCTGGCTTTTTTCGTGAATGTGCCCAAGATAGTTTCCAAACTCAGAGTGCTCAATGAAATCGGGCTGGGCTATCTACGCCTCGGCCAGTCGGCGACAACACTTTCGGGCGGCGAAGCGCAACGCTTGAAATTAGCCGCGCATCTGAGCCGCACCGATAATGAGGGGATTCTCTACATTCTCGACGAACCGACGACGGGTTTGCATTTCGATGACATCGCAAAGCTGCTCAGCGCCTTCCGCAAGCTTCTGGAAGGCGGGGCTTCGCTGCTGGTCATCGAACACAATCTTGACGTCATCAAGTCGGCGGACTGGCTGATTGATCTGGGCCCCGAGGGGGGCGATCAGGGCGGGAAGATTATCGCCACGGGAACTCCGGAACAGGTGGCACGCAATACGCAATCGCACACGGGTCGCTTTCTTGCGAAGGTTTTGAACGGAAATGGGCAGGCCCGCCTTACGGACGGGCAGGCAAAGCGTTCCACGAACGGCGCATCCAAAGCGACAGGGCCTCCGGCCACAATTTCCAACGGAGGCAAGATTCCTCCGGCTGAACCATGAAGCTCGTTCAATTCCTATCGATTGCAGCGGGGATTCTATTGTGCGGCTTCTGCGCCAAAGGGGCGCAGTCTGCCGCGGCGGACGCCAGACAGGAAAACCAAGCCAGCTCTCACTCGCAGGCAGCTGCCGCGCCCAAGCAGAAAACAGACACAACATCAAAATCGCAAAAAGTTGCGAATCCCCTGAATGACTTGCTGAAAGAAGCTCAGCGAGACATCGATAAGAGCGATTTTGAGGCGGCAATTACTCCCTTGCAGAAGGTGATCGCGGACCAGCCGGATTTCGCGTACGCGCACTTTCAACTCGCGTACGTCTACACCGCGCTCAAGAAAACGGACGAAGCGCGCGCGGAATACGGTCGCACGATTGCAATCGACCCGAAAATGTCCGAAGCGTATCTCAATCTCGGAATGTTGCTGCTTGACAAGAATGACGCCGCCGCGGCGGTAGCTCCGCTTCGCAAAGCGGTTGAGTTGCTTCCGGCGCAGAGCCGGCCAAGATATTTGCTGGCAGTGGCGCAGGACCGCTCTGGAGATCCGGCGGGGGCTGCCGAATCCTTTGAGGCGCTGATTCATCTGGATCCCAACGACATCACGGCTATCGATTACCTGGGGTCGGCGGCACTGCGACAAGGCAAGCTCGCAGACGCGGAAACGAGATTCCGGCACGCTCTCGATGTGCAGCCGAGTGGGGCTGAGGCACGCAGGGGGCTGGCGCTGAGCCTGGACGCACAGAAAAATCCCCAGGCGGCAGGCGCCTACCGCGAATATCTCGAACTCACGCCCGATGATTCCGAAGCCCGCGCCCGGCTGGTCCATCTTCTCGTCGAGCAGAAGGAGAACGCCGCAGCGCTCGCGGAACTAGATCGACTGGACACCGGCAAGCAGCCCACGGTCGAATCGCTCAAACTCCGTGCGGATGTCCAAATTGCCGGAAAGAAATGGGACGATTCCATCGTCACGCTACAGAAAGCTCTCGCACTTGTGCCAAACGATGCGCAACTGCACGGTGGGTTGGGGCGCATCTTTCTTCAGAAACGGGATTTTGCGAGTGCGGAGAAAGAACTGCGCATCGCCCTGCGCCTGGATGGAAAGAATCTCACCTATTTCAAAGACCTGAGTTCGACGTTTTATCTGGGGGGAAATTATCCGGCGGCGCTCGCGTCACTCGACGAGATAGCCAAAGTGGAACAGCCGGGCGCGGGTGTCTGGTTTATCCGCGCGATTTGCTACGATAAACTGAAGCAACCGAAGCTTGCTTTGGAGGCTTACCAAAAGTTTCTGGAGCTCGATCAGGACAAG
>JBGPIX010000356.1:0-5426 GCA_041485085.1 Candidatus Acidiferrum sp. | reverse complement strand
CGCCAGCGCGCCGCTCGGCGAACAGCACATTCCGCTGAAGCTCCGCTACCAGGCTTGCAGCAACGAACTTTGCCTGCCTCCGGTGACACTGACTCTCGACGCAACGCTAAACGTAACCGCTTCTGCCTCAGCCGCAAAGCCTGCCCACTCGGAGATTTTCAGGAAGCAATAGCCGCCAGGCCAAATTCCAAAATAATTTTCGACCCGCAGCAGGAATAACAAATTTTTTGAAGGAAGCTTGCTCTAGGATTTACCGAAACCGTCCACCGCATCGCGCAAGCGGCGAACAACACGCTCCTGTCCGAGAACAACCATCGTGTCGAACAGTGGCGGCGCCACAGCCTGGCCGACCATCGCCACGCGCGCCGCATTAATCAGCAGTCCAGCTTTAACTCCACCCGCCTCGGCGACGGCGCGCGAAGCGTGGTCGCAAGCATCATGATTCCACTCGGGGAGCGCTTCGAGCGCCCCGGCGAGTTTCGAGAGAAGTTCCGGTACTTTCGGATCTTTCCAGAATTTTTCCTTGGCCGCCGCGTCGCGCGCAAATTCATCGCTGAAGAAAGCATGCGACCAGGAAGAAAAATCGGGCAGCAAGCGGATGCGCGGCCGCAGCAAATCAATAGTCTTTGAGAACCATGTGTGATCCCTGCCATCAGCGCCGGGAGCGGCTCCCGCCGCCCACTCCGGTTTCCATAAACCGCTGCGCTTCAATTCGTTTTCGACCTCGGGCAGCAGGTCCTCCATGGGAAGTTTCTGCAGGTACTGCGTGTTGAACCACTCGAGTTTCGGCCGGTCGAACACGGCGTTGGTGCGGCTCACGCCTTCGAGCGAAAACCTTTCCACTAAATCTTTCGTGCGCAAAAATTCTTCGTCGCCGCCGGGAGACCAGCCCAACAACGCGAGAAAATTTCGGAACGCCTCGGGAATAAAACCTTCGGCGCGGTACATGTTGACATCGGTAGCGCCGTGACGTTTCGAAAGGCGCGATTTGTCCGCGCCAAGAATCAGCGGCACATGCGCAAAGACAGGAGGTTCCGCACGCAACGCACGGTACAGCAATACCTGTTTCGGAGTATTTGAAATATGATCCGCGCCGCGAATCACGTGAGTGATGCGCATGTCGATGTCGTCGACGACCACGCCCAGCTGATACATGGACTGGCCAAATTCTTCGTCGCCTTTCCCGGAGCGCAATAGAACAAAGTCCTCGATTTCCTCGTTCGAAAACTCGCGCTCGCCAAATACGGCGTCGAGGAATTTCGTCGTTTCACCCAAAGGAACTTTGAAGCGAACTGCCGGCTTCGCCCCGGGCGTCGATGGCTTGCCATCGCGGCAACTACAGCGCGAGACGCGGCGCGGCCCGCCACCCTTTGGTTCTTCGTCCTGCGCCGGTTCGGCGTGATCGCCGCCGGTATATTTTTCCGCGGGGCAATAGCACAGGAAGGCAGCTCCATTCGCCAAACATTTTTTCGCGGCCGCGCGATACAATTCCGTTCTCTGCGATTGGTAAAACGGCCCCTCATCCCAATTGACGCCCAGCCACTGCAGGCCATCCAGAATTCCCTGCACCAGTTCGTGCTTGTTGCGTTCGGCGTCGGTGTCTTCGACGCGAAGAATCATCGTGCCGCCCTGGTGGTGTGCGAACAGCCAGTTAAACAGCGCGGTCCGCGCTCCACCCACGTGCAAATAGCCGGTGGGTGAGGGAGCAAATCGCACTCTTACGGCAGATGTCTTTTGATTCGAATCACTCATTGTCAGCGCGTCTTTCCACTTGAATTCAAACTCTCAGTGTAGCCAAAGCCACAAATGGCGTCCAATGCGGTCAGTTTCCTATGGTTGATCGAGAGAGAGTCAGTCGGACCAATCGGCGAGAAAAAGATTGGTTTCATGGGGGACTTTGCCGTTGCGATTGGAAGCCCACACCAGCCTCTTGCCGTCGGAAGTGAACATGGGGAAGGCGTCGAAATCGGGAGCGTAAGTGATGCGCTCAAGGCCGGTGCCGTCTTCATTGATGATGTAGAGATCGAAATCGCGGCCGTTTTTCGGATCGGCCAGATTCGAAGCGAAGACAATGCGTTTTCCGTCGGGATGCCAGTAAGGCCCGAAATTCGCGGCGCCGTTGTGAGTGACTTGATGCTTGTTCGAACCATCCGCATTCATCACCCAAATTTCCAGATTGCCGGGGCGGATCAAGCCTTTGGAAAGCAGATCCTTGTAGTCGGCGGTTTCCTCGGGCGTTTTCGGATGCTGAGCGCGGTAGACGATTTTCTTGCCATCGTAAGACCAGAAAGGACCACCGTCGTAACCCAGTTCGTGAGTAAGTTGCTTCACGTTGGAGCCATCGGCATCCATGGTGTAGATGTCGAGGTCGCCGTTGCGCGTGGAAGTGAAGACGATGTGCTTGCCGTCGCGGGTGATGGTGGACTCGGCGTTGTAGCCGTGTGCGTTCGTAAGCTGCTTCAAATCGCTGCCATCCGGCCTGGCAGAAAAAACTTGGTAGGTGTCGTAAATCGGCCAGACGTAACCGCGGGAGTAGTCGGGCTTCGGCGGGCAATCCGGGCTAGCGGCGTGAGTGGAAGAGAAAAGGACGCGATCGCCGGAGGAAAAAAAATAGGCGCAAGTGGTGCGGCCCTTGCCAGTGCTGACGAGCTTGGGAGTGGCGGGCTTTCCGTCGGGCGTGTCCACGGGAATGGTGTAAATCTGATCGCAGGGAACGCCTTCGCCTTGGTGCTGAAAAATCAGAGATCTGTCATCGAGGGAAAAATAGGCTTCGGCATTTTGGCCGCCGAAGGTGAGCTGGCGGGTGTTTTTCAGATGCTTGGCCTCTTCCAGGACAGTTAGAGCGCCAGTGGTCGCCGGCGGCGGGTTCCGCGGAACCGAGCCGCTAAACACCCAACCACGGAGCGCTGAGGTCGAACCAACAAGTGCGAATGCGAACGCTAGCCCAAGAAGACTTCTTCGGATCATCAAACCTTTCATTCAGTCTCCTACCTATTTCCGCTGCTCGAGTGTTACGGGAGCGGTTACTTGCTTGCCGTCGCGCAGGACGGTGACTTGGACGACGTCGCCAACTTTGCTGCGGCGCAGGGCGTCGGTGAAATCGTAGAGATTCTTGATGGGTTTGTCACCGAATTGGACAAGGACGTCCCCGGCCAGGAAGCCGGCTCTTGCAGCGGGAGAGCCGGGCTTTACATCGGAAAAACGGACACCATTTTCGGTTTGGCCAAAGTCCGGGATGGAGCCGAAGTACGGGCCGTAGCCACCACCGCCGCTGCTGGATGTTCCCGCGTGGGGATTGGGATTCTCGACGACGGCGACGAACGCGGGACGATCGGGAGCGGTGTCGATGCGCAAGGCGACGTTGGAGACCAGGTCGAGAAGGCGCGCGGCAGAATCAGTGTTGATTTTTTCCCAGGTGTCGGACGGTTTGTGATAGTCGCTGTGAAGACCTGAGAAAAAGAAAAGGACGGGAATGCGTTTCGCAACAAACGACGTGTGATCGCTGGAGGAGTAGCCACCGGGGGAGTTTTCATACTTGAAGGCCGTTTGGGATTCAGCTTGGTCGAGGATGGATTGAAAAGTGCTGCCCGTGCCCAAGCCGCCGATGTAAACCTTGTTGTCCTTAATGCGGCCGATCATGTCCATGTTGAGCATCGCAACGGCTTTGTCGATCGGCAGCGTGGGATTCTTGTCCCATTCGGCGGAGCCGAGGAGGCCTAGTTCTTCGCCGGCAAAGTTTGCGAACAGAATTCCGCGCTGCAGCTGTCCCTTGAGCGGGGCAAACAGGCGGGCGAGTTCGAGAACGCCAGCGGTGCCGGAAGCATTGTCATCGGCGCCAGGATGGATTTGCCCAATCTGCGAAGGAGCCAGCGAATGAGATTCGCCGCGGCCGAGATGGTCGTAGTGGGCGCCGAGAATCACATACTCATCGGTCTTCCCTGGCAGATAGGCGAGAACGTTGTTGACGGTGGCGTGGATCGTCTCGATATTAACCGTGACTGCGAGGCTAAGCCACAAGGAACCGCTGCCGAGTGTCGGGCGGGGTTTCACCAACTCGTCCTTCCCACTCAGCACATCGCTGAAAGACTTTCCACTAATCCCGAACCAGAGGTCAGCAACGGAATTTTTCACTTGCAAGCAGAGGATTCCGGAGTCCTCGGGGCCTTCGGCGTCGCCAAACCGCGGCAGGAGATCTTCTTCTCCGCTGGGGAGTTTCCCGTTGACGACGATGATGGCAGCAGCGCCGTGATTCTTGGCGTTTATCGTTTTGGAAATGACCGAAGCGTGCGGTGTTTGGCCGCGCTCCGGGGATTTGGCCGACAGAGAAGAAGGTTCACCGCGAAGAACGAGGACGACTTTATCCTTTGTGTCGAGCCCTTGGTATTCGTCATAAGAAAACTCCGGAGCAGTGATCCCATAGCCCGCGAAAACGAGCGGAGCATTCACCGAACCATTGGCGGAAAAGCTCAGTGGGACGAAATCTTCAAGAATCTTGAAATTTCTATGCTCAATGGCGACGTCCTCCATGTGCGGAGCTTCTTGAAGGCGATTCCCCGATCGAAGGCGCCGTCCGGTGATGACGTCAAAGGGCTGGAAGAAACCATTCTTGCCGGCAGGATGGAGGCCGAGGGATTTGTAGCGTTGTTCGATGAGGTGCGCGGCCTTGCTGAGGCCCTTGGTGCCGTCGCCGCGGCCTTCCATTTTGGGAACGGTCAGCGTTTTAATGTCAGTCAGAAAGCGCTGCTGGTCAGCGGTGCCGACCGTGGTTGGGGTATCGGCGGCAATCAGCGACAGCGCAAAAAACGCAAGAATCAACGGGGCGTGAGCGCAATTTCTGCAGAATTTGCCGCTCGCTTGGTCCGAAACAGAGTTCATAGGGTCGCCATTTCTCCGCGGAAAGATCGTAGGCGGCTGTGGGAGTCCTGTCAATTTATCTACGCTGACCTTTTTCGAATTACGGCCTGTGTTTCCTGCAATTCCGACATATTCCTGGACTTACATCTAAGATAAACTCTGGGGCTGCGAGAAGGCGGATTGGCGGGATTCGGCTGACACAACCATTTCGCCGGACTTGAATTCCAAGTGACCAGTTTGGGTGCAGTACGTCTAATGTTCCCAAGGTAGTCGAGGCGATGGTCCAAACATTTCAATCCGGCGGCGGTGCCAGGAAACTCATCCTTCGCGCGTCCGCTGTACTTCTGCTTGTCTTGACAGCCTTCTTGTTCGCGCATTTCCGGACCGGCCGGGCGGCGACGAACGTCGAGGAATCCGTCGTTAGAGTGGAGAGAAAGAACTTCACGCAATCCCTGCGCCTCAATGGAAGCACCCAAGCTTCGCGTTCCTTCGTGGTTCTGGCACCGAGGCTCGAAGGCGCTCAGGTCGGCTCCATGGTCATTACCAAGCTGGCTCCCGCCGGGACGCACGTG
>JBGPIX010000355.1:0-5426 GCA_041485085.1 Candidatus Acidiferrum sp. | reverse complement strand
TCTTCAGAAGCGGAAGCGCGCTTGCACTGTTACCCGCCGCATCCCGCCCGCCCCCGTGATTTCGCCGAAGGTAAAGGAATTCACGACCGTGTTGATGGAAGTGAAGCGCACGGTATTAAAAACATTGTTCGCCGAGATGCGCAGATCCAGCGCCCGGGATTCCTTGATGGTGATCGTCTTGTTGAGCGACATATTCATCGAAACTTGTCCCGGTCCCTCGATAATATTTCTTCCCGCGTCGCCAAAGCTGGAGCTGCTCGGGTTCGTACATGTGGCGCTTGGCGCGCAAAACGCAGCCGTATTGAACCATTTGAGTGTGGTCGGGTCGCTGATCGATATCGATTGTCCCCCTACAGTATTTGCGCGGAGCGATCCGCTCACCCCGCGGCCAATGTCTAGACCTCCGCCCAGAACCCGCGGCGTGAAGTACATCCCGGAGCCAATCGTGAAGTCGCCGCTCCACTGCCAGCCTCCCAAAATGTGGCTCGCGGTGCCCTTGGGAACAAACCGCCGGTTGTCTCCGAAGGGCAAATCGTAAATCCAATTTCCCGTGAATTTGTGCCGCTGATCGAAACTGGAAAGTCCCCGATCCAGAGAAATGTCAAAGGGATTTTGTGCTACGACGCTTCCGCCGCCCCCGATCGACGACGCGTCGTCGATGGACTTGGAATATACATATTGTCCGCTCAAGCCGAGCCCTTTCGCCATGCGCTTGCGCACGCGCACCGAAGCCGCATGCAAGACCGAGTTCCCCTCCGACGACTCGTAGATGAAGGGTTGATTGCCGGAGCCGACCAGCGCGCGCTCCGTATCCAGGCGCGTGCCCTTCGCACCGTTATATCCCACGTTCATCACCACGCCGCCAGGCAATCCCTCCTGCACATCGAGATTCCAGATCTGCACATAGCCCAGGCGATAGTCCGGGTTAACCGCGAAGTTGTTGGTTACCGTGCTTCCCGCCGAAGGGAATCCATTTATAAGCGTCAGCGGGCTCGCGCCAATCAGGCCATTGACGTCGGTGGTGTTTGTCCCCGTATTCGCGAACGGCGGTTGAAACGCAAAGTTCTGAATCATAGCGCCGTACTGCGCGAGGTTGTAGTTGATCCCGTAGCCCGTCCTCACCACCATTTGCTTTTGCGGCTTCCAGGCGATCCCGATGCGCGGCGCGAAATTGTTGCGATCCGACCGCACCAGCGACGCCGGAAATGCCCCGTTAAAGGGCCCGGCCTGGCCGGGCAGCACGACCGCTGCGGAAGTGAAGCCTGGCGCAACGTCCAGATTTGCGATTTGATTTTTCGCCTCGGTGTAAGGTCCGTTGTACTCGTACCGCAGCCCTAGATTGAACGACAGATTCGGACGGAACCGCCAATCGTCTTGTACAAAGAAATCAAACGCATTGGCCCGGAAGTTGTAGGAAGTCGCGCCAGACTGGAGCGAGGTCTGCTGAGGAAAACCCAGCAGAAAGTCCGCGAGGTCGTATCCCGTGTCGGCTATCGCCTGCGTGCTTCCGGTGGTGTATTGCGATGTCGCGAACCCGGTAAAAACAAAACTACCCTCTGCGTTTCTTGCCGAACGAAAACTCTGCAAAATGCGGCGGTAGTCTCCTCCGAATCGCCAGTTGTGTTTTCCGCGATTCCACGAAACAGTCTCCGAGAAGGAGTAGGTCTGGTCCAGTTCCCGGCGCGGCGTCGGGTCGCTCAGTCCTCCAAACGACGTGAAGCTGATTCCCGGCAGCCCCCAATCAAATGGATCGTTCGAAATCCCCCCAATACCCGCGCCACCTGGTCCGGCAACGTCGGTGACATTCGAATAGAGATTCGTAGTGGAAACGTGGTTGTGGTTGTAGTTCACGCGGAAGATGTTTGTGACGCGGCCCTTCCCGTACGTCCACCCCGCGCTGGCATTAAGCCCTTGTGTTCCTGTTCCACCCGCGAGTGATGGGAAAGGATTCACGATGTTGTTCGAACTGCGTGACCAGTTCAGCCCGAAATTGATGTTGTTCTGCGAACGCCTTCTGCCTCCGCCCGCTCCACCGCCCCCGCCTCCTCCGCCGAACGGGCCGAATCCCAGGCCGCTGCTCGCGCCGAAGTTGTGGACCAGCCTCAATATCACGGTATCGGAACTGCTCGCCGATGAAGTCACATAGTGGAAATTCTGACCGGAAGCCGTCGTCGTGATATTGGGCAAAGGAATGTAGTTCAGGAGCGCCGTCGCGGCCGAACTGATCAACGCCGGATCAATCTGATTCTGCACGCCGTTGAATTGATAGGACTGGCCAGTCTGAGGATTAAATACCTGGACGGGCTTGCCGTCGTTGTAAGTCGCCGCGGAAAAATTGCCCCCGCGTTCATCCTTCGTTGGCACCGTCGAGAACGAATCGTACGGCGAGCTCCCGCGTGAACCATTCCATCCGCCGAAGAAGAACCATTTGTTGCCACCGTTAAAGATCTTGGGGATGTTCAGCGGCCCGCCGACGTTCACGCCGAAACGGGACTGGTTATAGTCCGCCTTCGGCAATTCGATTCCCGTCAGTGAATACGATCTCGCATCCAGAGCGGAGGTATCGTCAGAAAAATACAGGATGCCGTGCGGCTGATTGATGTTGAATCCTCGGGGGATCCGGCCCAGGGCGATCACCCCACCGCCAGGTCCGCCGAAAGGGCCACCACCGCCCCCGAAAGCACCGCCGCCTTCGCGCTGCATCCGTTCGCGAAACTCCTGGATCCGATCCTGCAAATCCTGTTCGCTCCCGCCGCCAAAATCCTGCGTCCGTCCTTGTGCGCCGCTGATGCTTACCGACTCCGTCGGTCCTTCCGCCCCCGCGCCATTCATAGGCAGGCTTGAAAGATCGCCGCTGCCTTGGCCTCCACCGCCCCCAGCGCCCAATCCCGAATTCCCCCCGGCCAGCGCGGAGAGGGCGCTATCCGTTGCCAGGCTTTGAAATCCCCGTCCTGCCGCCGCCATTACCGCGCTCAGGTTATTCGATTGTTCCTGCTGGCGGGAAGCCAGAATCAGTTCGGCGTCCACTCTCGCGGATGGATTCTCCGGATTCAGCACCACCTCTTGTGTAAAAGCGGCGAATCCCATGAACTCGACGCGTACCACGTACCTTCCGCGCGTCATGCCCGACAATCCGAACTTGCCTTCGGAGTTTGTTGCCGCCGAATACTTTTTCCCCGTCAATGTATTGGCCGCCGTAACGCTCACTCCCGGCAGCGGAGTCTTGCCACTTCGCGCCGAACCATTGATCTCATAGGCCGGAGGTGCGGCCGGAGTGGTTGCGGGCTGTGGCGTCTGTGCTGGCGAAGGCGGGGCCGCCTCTTGCGCGAGTAAGCTCCGCGTCAGGGAAAATACGATGAAACAAAATAGAAAGAAGCTGCGAGCTATCGACTTCAAATCCGGGTCTCCCTAAGCGAACTAGGACTGTGGTGGATTGCTTTGTGGCCGAGCTGCAGGTTTCTTTCCGGCCGGCGCATTGCCGGCAGGCCCTATTCCGTTCGCTTTCCGTATTTCCTCCATGCGTTCCCATTGCTCGGGAGATAGAACCATAACGTTCTTCGGCACGAACGCATTATTCTGCACCGCCCCTCGCACCACCACGTGATCGCCCGGCTGGATATCCGCCATGGTGATGCTTTCCCGTCCTCGGCGGAGCGAGGTCTCCTCGTTCAGTTCCAGGGTCTGGGTGACATTGTCCGGTCGCAATACCGTGAGGCTCGGTGCGTCAATGGACTTCACTTCGCCTACAACAAAATCTTTTCCGAGTTCGCCGAAACCGCCACCAGCGCCAAATCCTCTTCCACCGCCCTCAGTTCCGCCCCCCGAGCGCCCGCCAATCAACTGGGCGGTCACGCTATGGTCCGCATTCTCTTCCCCTCGCACGAACACCAGGTCGCCAACCTTGAAATCTCCAAGTTTCGCGCCCTGCCGGTCCCGGCGGTATTCCGTCTTATCCGTAAGCTTCACGGTAGCTGTCGAGCCATCTGGCTTTGCCAACTCCAACGATCCTCTGTTGATCGCGGTAATCTTTCCCAATAATGGCAGTCCTCGCCCATCTTCCGGTCTTTGCGCCAGTCTCTCTGCCACTGCCGGTCTTTGTTCCTGACCGGTTGTGGCAGGCCCGGACGACTGTGCCCAACTGGCCGTTGCAAAAAGCAGCACTAGCAAACCCAATCGACTGCATTGTTTCGCGTACTTGGTCATGACCGTCCTCTTTGACACACTTCATCTTAGTTAAGGACGCAAACCCAAGGCCAAAAGTAACGCCGTCCCGGCTTGCGGACCAGCGCAAACTTCCCCACTCTATAGTTTCCCCGTACGAAGCACTAAAGTTCCCTATCGATCTCTTTGCCAGCGCATTTGCCGGTCGCCGGCGCAAAAGAGCATCATGTACTGGAGTATGTGTTGCCTTTACATTAAATGTCATCCATCATGTGCCGGTTCCGCCGAGAAAGGTGCGCGACGCGTGCCGGGGGTCCACCTGCCGGCGTCCAACGCCCGCGGCTCGAATGTGCCGGACAGATGGATCACCCGCCGAGGAAGGAGGGATATATCAAAAATGAAAAACGTGAAGAGAATCCATATCGCACTACTGACTGCTTCGTTGCTTCTTCCCAGCAATCTAGGTGTACATGCACAGTCGCCGCAACAGTCCGGCGATCCGACCAAGGCCGGTTCGAACGCTACCAAACAGCCCGAGAAGAAGAACCCCGACGGGGCAGCAGCTCCGACCAAGAACAGTTCGAACAATTCCACCGCCTCGACTGCGCCCGACAGTGGGTCTTCCTCAAAGGCGACGGCCCCTCAGAAAACCGCTCCGGCAAAAAATGCCGGCATGGTTTGGGTGAATACCGAGTCAGGCGTGTATCATAAGCGCGGCACCCGCTGGTACGGCAAAACGAAACAGGGAAAATACATGTTGGAAGCAGATGCCATCAAGGCAGGCTATAAGGCTTCCGGAAGAAATTAGAAGCGCAGAGTTTAGCGTTCATTCAAAAAAAATGAAAAGACAAAACGTTCGGAAGTTCTGGCGGCATTTGTTCTGCTTCTTGCCGCGTCGATAGCGGTGGCGCAGCCTCAAGCGAACACTCAGCCGCCCCGTTTCTTAATTACAGGTGATCTATTTTTCGCGCAGGATGACTTCGCCGTGGCCTACGAGCTGGTCGTTTAGCCACAGGCGGTATTTATAGGTGGCTGCTTTGCTGCCGGGCCGCGGGGGGCCGCTGAGCAAGCGCATGCCGGCCGGCGCTTGAAAAACGTTTGACGAAAACGGGCAGCGGTTCACGTCGAATTCCACGCGCAGATTGCCGGCGTCGGAGATCCAGGAGACCTGGTCGCCTTCATCGATTACGACGACTTGTGGGATAAGTCCAACGAGTACGGGGCGTTCAGCCATTTTTCTGTGTGGCCCCTATGCCATTTCGGGG
>JBGPIX010000354.1:0-5451 GCA_041485085.1 Candidatus Acidiferrum sp. | reverse complement strand
GCCGAAGCCGTCCCGTTTGCTGGGGAGATTGAAGTGGATGAGAGTTACTTTGGTGGCGTGCGCAAGGGCCCGCGCGGTCGTGGGGCGGCTGGAAAAGTTCCCGTGTTTGGTCTGCTCAAGCGCGGCGGTAAAGTGTATGCCCTGCCGACCACCGATACCGGAGAAAAAACTCTCCTGCCGATTATCCGGCGGAAAATAAGGCCTGACAGCGTGGTTTACACCGACGGCCATCCTTCCTACAACGTGTTGGATGTCTCGGAGTTTCATCACGTGCGCATCAACCATTCGGAGCATTTCGCCAACGGGAAAAACCACATCAACGGCATCGAGAACTTCTGGAACCAAGCCAAACGTTGGCTCAGCCGTTATAACGGAATCCCGCGCAGCTCTTTCCCTTTGTTCCTAAAGGAAGCGCAGTTTCGGTTTAACTACGGATCGCCATTTCAGCAGCTGAAAACTTTGCGTGCTTGGTGCACAATCTAGCCTTATCTACGACAGCCCCAAATTTTATCTTGCCATCCTGGCTCGGTACTTCCGCACGAGCCCATGAGTGCCCAAGTGGAGCAGACTTTGATCGTACAGAGTAAAACCAAATAAAATCATGAAATGGCACTTTCAAGCCTGGGTAGTATAGAGTGCGCTGCGTGAAAAAAGTCATCCTCCTTGTTGCGGTTCTGATCGCCATTGCACTTTTATGGAGTGTTGGGCGCAGGCACTTTCCAAGCGATATTGAATACCAAGGCGAGAAGATCAAGCTAACGAAATACTACCCTTCGTTTGAAGATTATAAAGACGACCCCGATAATATTGATCCCTCCGAGAATATGCGTGTCGAACGGCTAGTGAGGCAAGCTCCAATCGGCCATCATTTTGCCGACCGGAAAGAATTGGCAAGAGCATTAGTTGAGGTGGAATTTCCGGGCTATGGACTTGGCTTTGCCGGGAAGCAAACTCAACCCTCCAGCAAGGTACTGGAGCTGTCGTCGGTGGAGATACCCATGGTGGAAAAGAATCGCTACTTTGTATTTGAGGAGAAGGATGGATCCTTCTCGCTGATCGACGACTTTGTCGCGCCCAGTGACCCCTAGATCGTGCAGGTCAGAGAAGAGAATGGCATCCTTGTCTACAGCACGAGGAGCGGCCAAAGAGTCCTGACGCACTCCACCAAATCGAAAGATAAGCAATGAAGTTCCATCGTACGGAGAAAGGCAAATAAAGCTTCTTGCTGTAACTTCATTGAGCGAACTGACAGACGGTGCAATCCCGCCGAGTTTTTCTTACTTTAAAAAGAATAACAGCGGGCTGAGGGTCGCGTTCACAATCAGGCGGCGGAGGCGGCTGCGGCCTGCTGCTTGGGTGCGGGGACTTCGGATTCTTCCCAGCGGACGCTGACGATCTTGGAGACGCCGGGCTCCTGCATGGTCACGCCATAGAGCACGCTGCCCATTTCCATGGTCTTGCGGTTGTGGGTGACGATGATGAACTGCGTCTGGCCGCTCATTTCGCCGATCAAGCGCGTGAAGCGGCCGACGTTGGCTTCATCGAGCGGGGCGTCGACTTCGTCCAGAATGCAGAAGGGGCTGGGCTGGTAGCGGAAGATGGCGATGAGCAGCGCGAGCGCAGTCATGGCCTTTTCGCCGCCGGAGAGCAGCAGCACGTTTTGGAGGCGCTTGCCCGGAGGTGAAGCCACGATGTCGATGCCCGCGTCGCCGGAGCTGTCCGGCTCGGTCAAGCGCATCTCCGCCATGCCGCCGCCGAAAATGGTGTGGAAAGCTTCGGAGAAGCTCTTGTTGATAGCGTGGAAGGCGTGCTCAAACTTTTCCCTGGTGGCGAGGTCGAGTTCGGCGATGGCTTGCTGGGTGTCGGCGATGGATTGGAGCAGGTCATCGCGCTCGCGCGTGAGGAAAGTGAAGCGCTGGTCACATTCGTTGTATTCCTCGAGAGCCATCATGTTGACGGGGCCCATGGACTCGATGCGCTGCTTCATTTCGCGATAGTTGGTTTCGGCAATGGCCAGCTCTTCGCCGGACATGAAGGCGGCTTCGGTGGCGATCAGGTCCTCGGGTTGGGCGTTGACTTCGCTCATGCACGTTTCGCGAAGGTGCTGGCGGTCGGAGTCATTCTTGGCGCGGTCGACTTCGGCGTGGCTGCGCTGTTCGCGAAGTTCTTGTAGCGACTGGCGGCCCATGCGCAGATGATCTTCCATTTGCGTGACGCGCGTGCGGGCGGCGTCCCATTCCTGTTCGAGTTCGCGCTGGCGGATTTCCAGTCGTAGTTTTTCGCCGCGGAGACCTTCAAGCTGCAATGCAAGGTCTTCGCTTTGCTTGGTGAGGGCGGCTGTTTCGTCGCTGATGGAGGTGACTTGTTGCTGGAGCGCGGTTTCGCGGCGTCCGAGTTCGGCGCGCTCTTCGTTTAGCCTTGCGGAGAGGGCTTCGGCGGCCATCAGCCGCTCGTTCATCGCGGCGAATTCGGCGCGGGCGGTGGCAAGTTCATTTTGTTCGGATTGGATGGAGCCGCGAAGCTGGACGAGAGCCTCCGCGAGGCGCGTGCTTTCGGCATCCGCTTCGGCGCGGCTCAGGGCGGCGGCGGCATGCTGGTTCTTAGAGCGTTCGGCACGCTGCCGCGCGCTTTCCACATCCTGGCGGATGCGCGTCAACTCGTTTTGGCAGATGGTGAGTTCCAGGCCGAGGCGAGCCAGCTCGCTTTGCATCTGGCCGTGACGGTGCATGGCGGAGATGGCTTCGCGATCCGCTGCGCGCTGCTTCTCATCGATTTCGGCGAGCGCTTGTTCGGTCGAACGCAACTCGACGGCGACTGATTCCAGCGCAGTCTGCTTTTCGCTCATCTGATGTTCGAGCTGTGTTACTTCCGCGTCCAGGGCGCGCAACTCGCGCTTCATTCCCAGCGGGCCAACTTCGTCGGGGCGGCCGCCGGTGACCATGCGGCCCTGATAGCAAGTACCGTCAGGCGTGACGAAGGCGTATTGGGAATTTTCCTTAGACAATTTTTCAGCGGCTGCTGCGCTGTCCGTCAAATAGGCGGAGCGCAGGCGTGGCAGGAATTGCTTGGCTGCGGCGCCCAGCGGATCGCGGAACCCCACGAGTTTGTCGAGACGCGAGATGACGCCGTCTTCGGCGCGGAAATTCACGATCGGCTCGTATTCGGAGGAGAGACGCAGGTTGCGCAGCGAGTCGACGAAGAAAGTGGCGCGGCCACCCACTTCATCGCGGAGCATGGAAACGCCCGCGCGTGCGTGGTCGTAGGTCTCGACGACGACATATTCCAGTTCATCGCGCAGGTACTGCTCGATGGCGGCTTCGTGCTGCTCTTCTACTTCGGCGTAATCGGCCAGCACGCCGACGGCGCGAAAATCCTGGCCGCCGCCTCGCTCGTTGGCGGCAAAAAGTTTCTGCACGGCGTCCGCGGTGTAGGAGCGGTCATTCAGGATTTGCGTGAGCGTGGAATGACGTGCGCGAACCCCTGCCAGCGAGTCGCGGAGCGTGCCGGCTTCTTTCGACATGGCGTCGCGTTGTTCGCGGAATCCGGCGATCTTGGCCTGAAGCTCCGAGGCGTTTTGTTTCAGCGTATTGAGTTGACCTGTAGCTGATTCGTGATCGAAGGCGGCGCTGTCGGCATCATCGCGTGCGCGCATGGAAGTTTCCAGCAGGTCGTGCTCGTTGGCTTCGAGTTTTCGGAGTGCTTCGGCTTGATGGACAAGGGCTTCTTCGGCTTGCTTCTGTTCACCATGAAGGCGCAGGAGACTTTCGCCGGCCTCGGATGACGAGCGGCGCAGCGCTTCGATGCGCGCTTCGGATTCGGAAATCTGAGTAGCGCGGGACTCGGCGCATTTCGCGAGCTCTTCCACGCGAGCGGTCAAAATGCCCGATTCTTCGCGCAGTAACGTGACCGCTTGGATTTGCGAAGCGCTACGCGATTCCCATTCGACGGCTTGAGCGGTCGCTTGGGCCAGTTCCGCATCCACCTGGGCATGACGCCCGGCGAGCTCCGCGGCGCGCTGGCGGTTGAAGGCGATGCGATTTTCGCTGCGGTCGACTTCGAGCGCGGTAAGATTCAAAACATTCTGGTTCTGGCGGATTTCGGCATCCAATTCGTAAATTCGCTGGTTGAGGCGGTCCTGCTCGCCTTCCTGCTGCTGGATGGCGGTGGCGCGCTCCAATTCCGTGGCGCTCAGTTCTTCGAGCTGTTTGGAGACGCGTTCGGCTTCGGTGTCCAGTTCGCGCGCCTTGCCGGCCAGCATCTGGCGGACGATGCCGCGCATCTGGTCGCGGATCTCGGAGTAGCGGCGCGCCTTGGCGGCTTGGCGCTTCAGCGAGCCAAGCTGTTTTTCGACTTCCACGACGATGTCGTTGACGCGCGAAAGATTTACCTTGGAGGATTCCAGCTTGGCTTCCGCGAGACGTTTCTTGGTCTTGAATTTCGTGACGCCGGCGGCTTCTTCGATGATGGCACGGCGCTCCATGGGCTTGGTGGAGAGGATCAAGCCGATGCGGCCCTGCTCGATGATGGCGTAAGAGTCCGGGCCCAGGCCGACGCCCATGAACATTTCCTGGATGTCGCGGAGCCTACCGACGCGGCCGTTGATGAGGTATTCGCTTTGGCCGGAGCGATAGAGACGGCGGCTGACCACGACTTCGCCCGGCTTCATTGCCAGCACGGGCTTGTCGGCCGACTTTTTCTTGCGTTTGAACTTGCCACCCGGTTCAGCGGGGGATTGCGCTGAACCGTCAGCGGCAGTTTCTTGCGATTCGGGGGGCTGCACGGGGTCGAGCGAGAGAATTTCGGTCGTCGAATCGGTCAAGCCGGAGATTTCAGTGTTCTCGTTGAGCGGCGCCACGGAATCGGTTGCAGAGTCCAACGCAGCGCTTTCCATCACGAAGCGGGCGGCTTCGGCGAGTTCGGCGTCTTCCATGGTGATGGTGACTTCGGCGAGACCCAGCGGCGGGCGCTTGGTGGTGCCATTGAAAATGCAATCGGCCATGCGCTCGGCGCGGAGCGATTTGTGGCTCTGCTCGCCGAGAACCCAGGAAATAGCGTCCACCACGTTGGATTTGCCGCAGCCGTTCGGGCCGACGATGCAGGTTGTGCCGGAACCGCTGAACGTGACGACGGTGCGTTCGCAAAACGACTTAAAGCCAACGATTTCCACTTTTCGCAGCTTCAGCAAGATGTCCCCTTTTGGTCGTTAACTACTCCACGGCTGCCCAGCACGAAACAAGAATGCAACTCGCAAACTGCAAAAGCCAGCCATTCATTGCGGCTGGGGCAAAAACAGGCGAAGAGAGACGACCTTTCGTTCCTCGAGGGGAGGGTCTTTGGAGCGACAGGTCAACCCTACACGGGTCGCCTGTCAAAACGTTTGGCAGGTTCTCAGTCAGAGGCCCAGCCGCCTGGCGCAAGGATGGCGGTACGGGAAAAAACAGTAACACGATG
>JBGPIX010000353.1:0-5514 GCA_041485085.1 Candidatus Acidiferrum sp. | reverse complement strand
GGCCGGAAACAGAGAGTCCTTTCGGGATTAGCGTCCCCACGATCTTGCAGGGAAGATCTTTGACTCGCATCACTTTTCCGATCGGATCTTCTACTCCAAAAAGTGTGTCTCGCACCGTACGTCCGATAACGCAGACGTCCGCGGATCGTTCCACGTCGTCTTGTGAAAACGCGGCGCCTTGATCGATAACCCAGCGTTTTATGTCGAAATACTCCGGCGAAACTCCGCGAAAACCAGTGAACCAGTTCTGATTCGCGTAGATGATCTGAACCGACCCATCCACGTTGGGCGAAACGCTCTTGATCAGCGGGATCTGATTTTTGATGGCGACGCCATCGGCGAGTACCAGCGTCTTCGTTCCGTGCGTGCCCGTTCGCACTCCATTTACAGCGCGTCCGCCGGCCTCGATCCACACAAAATTGTCACCCAGATTGTTTAGCTGTTGTTCGACACGCGCTTGCCCCGCTTTGCCGATAGCGACAACGCAAATGACCGCTGCGATCCCGATGGTGATACCGAGGACCGTAAGTATGCTGCGCATTTTGTTCCGAAGCAGCGCCACAAGGGCGGATTGCAATAGAGCTGCGTAATTCACAAATCCCTCCCCTGGAATGAGGTTGCCCTGGAGTTCAGCCCGCGATCCTGCGATTCGGTGCATCTCGCCGCGGCTTCTCCGAAGTCTTGGTCGTCGTTATCCCGAAGCAGGCCATTGTTAATTCTCCGCATCCGATGATAAATGGAAGATAAATCTGCGAGGCGCGCCCTCCGCGAGTGCATATTCCCATATCCCAGGATTCATAACCAGCCGTCCCGCTCTCTGTTATCATTTGGACTGGGACCCATGCGGCCTGAACGCATTCCGTTGTTTCCGTTAAACGTCGTCCTCCTTCCCGGCGCGGAACTTCCTCTGCATATTTTCGAGCCGCGCTACCGCGAAATGGCAAAAACCTGTTTGGAAGAAAAATCCGAATTCGGCATGCTGCTCTCTCTTCCCAAGGGCCTTGCGCGCGTCGGCTGCACCGCGGAAATCAAAGCCGTCTTGCAGCGCTACGAAGACGGCCGCATGGATATTCTTACGACCGGCCGCGCTCCATTCCGCGTCGTCGAGCTGTTCACGGAAGATCCGCTTCTGGAAGGCCACGTGGACTACCTTGATGATCGGGAAACCCCCTCCAATCCGCGCATCCAGCGCCAACTCGTCGAGCTTTTCGAGACCTGCCATACGCTGATTTTCGATGACTATCCAAAAAATCTTGAGGGCGCCCCAGCAGAGGAACTTTCGTATCTCGTTGCCGCTACCTTGCCGATGGACCTTCTACGGAAGCAGCAAATCCTGGAGCTTCGGTCGGAAGCCGACCGGCAGGAGCGTCTGGTAGCGTACCTTCGCGAGTGGGCGCCGCATCTACAGAACAAAGGGGCCATGCGCCAACGCGCCGGCGGGAATGGACACGGGCACGGATTGAATTAGTTTGTGGCGAGCCCCGACCGGATCGGGGCTCGCGGAACGGGACCTCATGACGGCAAGCACATCGATGCAAACTTCGGGACATTCGAAACCGCGGACGCTCGGCGAGCTAAAGCGCATTCCCGATTTTGATGCCAGCAGCGGCTCTCGCTCCGTGAAGAACGAGATCCGCCGCAATCTGCTGCGCGCCATTGAAAAAGGCGAGACGCTTTTTCCCGGTGTGCACGGCTACGAAGACACCGTCGTCCCGCAAATCGTCAATGCCCTGCTCTCTCGCCACAATTTTATTCTTCTCGGCCTTCGCGGCCAGGCCAAGAGCCGCATTCTCCGCGGCTTGATCAATCTCCTCGATTCGGACATGCCTGTCGTTGCCGGCTGCGAAATCAACGATGATCCGCTGAAGCCCATTTGTCGAGCATGCCGCGACAAAATCGCCGCCGAAGGCGACAACACTCCCATCGCCTGGATGCCCCGCGACAATCGTTTCGTCGAAAAACTTGCCACCCCCGACGTGACCATGGCCGACATCATCGGCGACGTCGATCCCATCCGCGCGGCCCGCGGAGGGCGAGATCTTTCCGACGAGCTCACTATTCACTACGGCCTGCTTCCACGCGCCAATCGCGGCATTTTCGCCATCAACGAACTTCCCGACCTCGCCGGAAAAATTCAGGTCGGACTCTTCAACATCATGCAGGAAGGCGACATTCAGATTAAGGGGTATCCGCTTCGCCTCCCGCTCGACGTGCTCCTCGTTTTCACCGCCAATCCCGAGGATTACACGGCGCGCGGAAAAATCATTACACCGCTGAAAGACCGCATCGGGGCGGAGATTCGCACTCACTATCCCGCCAGTGTCGAAGAAGGAATGACCATCACCGCGCAAGAAGCGTGGGTGGGCCGCGATTCCGGCAAAAAGATCGATGTCCCGCAATATCTCCGCCAGGTCGTGGAAGAGATCGCTTTCCAGGCCCGTGAAGACAAGCGCGTGGACCGCCGCTCGGGCGTCAGCCAGCGTTTGCCCATCACTACTCTGGAAAGCTTGGTGAGCAGCGCCGAGCAACGCGCGGCACGCAACGGCGAAAAAAATGTCGTCGCTCGCGTCGCCGACGTTTACGCCGCGCTTCCCGCCATCACCGGAAAAATGGAGCTCGAATACGAAGGGGAGCTCAAGGGCGCCGACACCATCGCCCGCGAACTGATACGCACTGCAGTCGGCCGCGTCTTCAGCAAACATTTTACCGACATCAATTTTCAGCCGGTCATCCAATGGTTTGAATTGGGCGGCGAACTAAAACTTCCCGAACTGGCCACCACCGCCGAGCGCCATCAGCAGCTTTCCAAAATCCAAGGTTTGATGGAACACATCGACAGGCTCGGCGTTAAGGATCGGAAGGATGCGGGACCGGCCGCCGCCGCGGCCGAAATGATCCTCGAAGGTTTGTGGGCCCATCGCCGCATCGGCCGCAGCGAAGAGCGCGGCTACTACGCCGAGAAGCCCAAGCAACCCGAGCAGCGCGAATCGCGCGAAGGCCCGCCGCGCCCCCCGCGCCGGCAATTCAACTGATGACCACTCGGCTCAATTTCATCTCTGCTTGTAGGGGCGCAGCATGCTGCGCCCCCACTTGGCAGCCGTTCGACTTCGCAAGGCTCCTCTCATGAAATTCATCCGCTACGGCAAATACACGGGCGAGCCTGCCGACGCCATCGACCTCCAGGAACTGATCAAACGCCTTGGGGATTTCTTTCTCCAAAGTGGCTTTGAATCGCAATTCTACGGCGTCTCCCAAATGGACCCAGAGCGTTCCATGGAAGCCCTGCGCGAAGCGATTCTCCGCGCTTTGCAAGAAGGCGATCTATTCCCTGAAGACGCCATGAGCGAAGAGCTGCGCGAAATGCTCCAGCAGCCCGGCGCCATGAACAACCAGGCGATCAAGGATCTCCTCGACAAAATCACGGAGCGCCTGGCCAACGAAGGCTTCATCAATCCGCAGCAGCCACCGCAAGTCACGCCCCCGCCGCAAACTTCCGCTCGCGGTCAACTCGGCCAGCCGCACGAACGTCAGCCCGAAGCGCGCTTCGAAATCACCGACAAAACGATCGATTTTCTTGGATTCAAAACCCTTCAGGATTTGCTCGGGTCGCTCGGGCGCAGCAGCTTTGGCCGCCATGACACGCGCGATCTGGCCACCGGCGTCGAATCCGGCGGCGTCTCACGACCTTACGAGTTTGGCGACACGCTCAACATGGACATCAGCGCCACGCTCTTCAACGCCGTCCGCCGCGAAGGCGCCAAAGTCCCCATTGAGATGACGTACTCCGACCTCATGGTCCACCAGTGCGAATACCACAGCTCTTGCGCCACGGTGGTCCTTCTCGATTGCAGCCACAGCATGATTCTCTATGGCGAAGACCGCTTCACGCCCGCCAAGCGCGTCGCCATGGCGCTCTCGCACCTCATTCGGACGCAATATCCCGGCGATACACTGAGCTTAGTTCTTTTCCACGACTCCGCCGAAGAAGTCCCCATCGGCGAGCTCGCCCGCGTGCAGGTCGGCCCGTATTACACCAACACGCGCGAAGGCCTGCGCATGGCCCAGCGCATCCTCCTGCGCCAGAAAAAAGATATGCGCCAAATCATCATGATCACGGATGGAAAACCCTCCGCGCTCACTCTCGAAGACGGCCGCATTTACAAAAACGCTTTTGGCTTGGATCCTTTCGTGGTCGGCCAAACACTCGAAGAGGTGAACAAGTGCAAGCGCGCTGGCATCATGATCAACACCTTCATGCTTGCCAGCGATTATTCGCTCGTTCATTTCGTGCAGAAAATTACGGAGATGTGCCGCGGCAAAGCCTACTTCACCACGCCCTACACCCTCGGCCAATATTTGCTGATGGACTACATGCAGCGCAAGACCAAGCAAATCCACTAATCGCTGCCAGCTCTCCTACCGCGCAAACAAAATCGTGGGTTCTTCTTTATAGGTTGTCCGCAAGACTTCCTTGAACCCGCACTTCTCAGCTACGTGAATCGAGCGCACGTGCTCGGGATGGATGATGCATACCGTTCTACCTAACGAGGGTTGAGCTGAAACAATATTTACGTCGCCCCAGGCTATCGCCGCACGCGCCGCCTCTGTCGCATAACCTTTGCCATGCGCACGTGTGGCAAGCACCCAGCCAAGTTCCGGCACGCCACGCAGCGACGGTTCGATCTCCCGCTTCCAATCTGAAAACCCTATTTCTCCCACAAAGTTCCCAGTGGCTTTTTCCTCCACCACCCAGTACCCAAACCCCAACCACGCCCAATGCCCCAAGTAGCGAAGCACTCGCGCCCAGACATCCTCTTTCGAAAGCGGCTTCCCGCCGATGTAGCGCGTGACCGCCGGATCGGCCCACATCGCCGCGCACTCGGCAAAATCGTCGGCCCGATGCCCGCGCAATCGCAGCCGCTCTGTCTCGATCACCGGCACTTCCACGCCTCTCGGCGCAATTCCCGCCATGAGTCACCTCATCTTGATTTGGGATCTCGATTATAAGCCCGGATTCCCGACGCTTTGCGGCGGTGCGCTTCCCTGCGCTACACTCACTCAATGGGAATCTTGCGGCGGCTTTCACGCTGGATGGGGAAACAGGATCACATGACGCACATCGTTGCTGGGAATACGGCTCCGGAATTTTCGCTCAAGGCTCTCGATAACAAGGAATACTCGCTCAACTCCCTGGTGGAACGCGGCCCGGTCGTGGCCGCTTTCTTCAAGATCTCCTGCCCCGTCTGCCAGTTCACGTTTCCGTTTCTCGAACGACTCTACAAACGATACGGGGGCGACGGCGTGACTTTTGTCGGGATCTCCCAGGACGACGCGCGCTCCACAACGAAGTTTGTGAAAGAGTATGGAGTGACTTTTCCCATCCTGATCGACGACGAAGATGGCTACGTGGTTTCGAACGCTTATGGATTGACCAACGTGCCCACGATCTTTCTGATCGATACCGGCGGTAGCGTGAAAGTGAGTTCCATGGGATTCGACAAAAAGGACTTGGAG
>JBGPIX010000352.1:0-5520 GCA_041485085.1 Candidatus Acidiferrum sp. | reverse complement strand
GCGCGCTCGCGTTCCGACACGTACTTCGAGGGTGGGTACTGGCTAATCCTCTGGGATTTTCTCTATGGCGTAGCCATTTATCTTTTGTTTTTGTACTTCGGCTTGTCCGCCGGGATGCGGAATTTCGGCGAACGCCTGACGCGTTTCAAGCCGGTGCAGACGTTGATCTATTGGGCGGAGTTTCTGTTCGTCACGACGATACTTGGCGCTCCCCTTGCGGTGTACGAGGGTTTTTACCGTGAACGGCAATATGGGTTAGCGACGCAGACTCTCGGGCCATGGCTTGGAGACCAGCTCATCGTTCTTCTGGTGAACGTCGTGCTTGGCGGAGTCCTCTCCATGGCGCTCTTCGGATTGGTTCGGAGCTTTCCACGGACGTGGTGGATTTGGTGCGCCAGCGCATCTATCGTCTTTCTGATTTTTTTCATTATGATTGCGCCGGTTTTTATTTTCCCGCTGCTGAACAAGTATACGGTGCTCGATAATCCAAAAATCACGCAGCCTATCTTGAGTCTCGCGCGCGCCAACGGAATTCCCGCGCAAAAGGTCTACATGATGGATGCCTCCCGCCAGACCACGCGCATGAGCGCCAACGTTAGTGGCTATGGCCAGACCATGCGTATCACCTTGAACGACAATCTATTGCGGCGCGGATCGGTCGAGGAGATTCAGTCCGTGATGGGCCATGAGATGGGGCACTACGTTCTCCATCATATTGCGAAGGACATTCTTTATTATTCGGTAGTCATCGCGATTTTCTTCGCGTTCCTGTTTTGGTCGCTCGAGCGCGCGCTCGCGCGGTGGGGGGAACGCTGGAAAATTCGTGGAATCGGCGATACCGCCATTGTTCCGCTTGTCTTCCTGGTAGGCACGCTGCTTGGATTTGTGTACACCCCGTTCTTTAACACCCACATCCGCACGAACGAACACGAAGCGGATATGTACGGACTGAACGCCAGCCGCCAGCCTGATGGCTTCGCACAGGCCGCCATTCATTTAGGCGAGTACCGCAAGATGAGCCCAAGCCCGGCCGAGGAGTGGATTTTCTTCGACCATCCGAGCGGGCGGAATCGTATCCACGACGCCATGCGCTGGAAGGCGGAAAACTTGCCACTGTTCACTCCAAAATCAAACCATTAGCCTCCAGGCGCCGCGCTCCCGTCGAAAAGTGATAAATCGGCGGGAGCCGGAACCGCGGCAACCTTCCCGCCTCAAAATCGGTTAGAATCCCGCTTATGGCGGCAACGGCCATTCCTATCGATGCGCTTCCTTCGATCAACCCGGCCACGGGGGAAGTGCTCGCGCATATCGAGAAAACGCCAGCGTCAGCGCTGGTTCAGCTCGTTGCACGCGCGCGCATCGCTCAGAACGCATGGGCAAAGCTCACGATTCGCGATCGCTGCGGGAAATTGCGCGGGCTTCGCGATCGGATAATGGCTTCGCGCAATGAATTAGCGGATGCAGTGGTACGCGAATCCGGCAAGCCGCGCGTGGAGGCTCTCTTCGCGGATATTTTTGTGGCGCTTGATTCGGCGGAATATTGGTCCAGGAACGCGGCGAGCGCGCTTCGCACGCGGCGGGTTCCGCATCACAGCACCGCGGCGAAAGCCAAACGCGGCTATCTCGCTTACAATCCACTCGGTGTCATCGCCATCATTTCTTCGTGGAATTATCCGCTGGCCATCCCCTTGAGCCAGATCATTCCGGCGGTCGCGGCAGGAAACGCCGTGGTGTGCAAGACCAGCGATTTCACGCTGCAATGCGGCGCGCTGATCGAGAAGCTGTTCCTGGACGACGGTTTTCCTAAAGGCCTAGTCACCGTGGTGCAGGGAGGCGGGGAAGTGGGGCAGGCGTTGATTGATGCCTCGCCGGACAAAGTCATGTTCACGGGCAGCGTTTCCACTGGGAGGCGAGTCGCCGAAGCCTGCGCGAAAAAGCTGATCCCTTCCGTGCTCGAACTCGGTGGTAAAGACGCCATGATCGTGCTGGCGGATGCCAATCTGGAAGTGGCCTCCAGCGCGGCCGTCTGGGGCAGCTACACGAACTGCGGCCAGGTCTGCCTTTCCGTCGAGCGGCTGTTCGTCGAGCAAAGCGCAGCGGAAGAATTCATTGGGCTCTGCGTGGAAAAAACGAAAAAGCTGCGCCTCGGACCAGGAAGCGATCCGGCGACGGACGTCGGTCCTCTCATCCGGCCGCAGCATGTGCAACGAATGAGTGATTTAGTCCAAGATGCTGTCTCGCGTGGCGCTAAGGTCCTGTGCGGCGGCAGCGCACGGCCTGAGCTTGGCCCCAACTTTTTCGAGCCCACGGTCATCGCGGGCGTCGATTCGACCATGAAATTGTTTCAAGAAGAGACCTTCGGGCCAATCCTCGCGATTCAAGTCGTGAAGGATGCGGAAGAAGCGATTGCCCAGGCCAACGGTTCACCGTTCGCGCTTGCTGCGAGTATCTGGACAAGGAACAAAACTCGAGGAATGGCCCTCGCGACTGAACTTCGTGCCGGCGCGGTCATGGTGAACGACGCCATCAGCTACTTCGGCATTGCGGAAGCTCCTCATGGCGGTTGCGGCGCGAGCGGGTGGGGCCGCACGCACGGGCAGGCGGGTCTGCTCGAAATGGTCCAAATGAAATACATTGATATCGATGGCTTGCCCGGAAGCGAAAAGCCGTGGTGGTACCGCTATGGAATGGATCTGGAGCGCGCCGCGGACGCGTTTCTCCGATTTGAATTTACCGGCGGAATCGGCGCGAAATTGCGCAACGCCCGCAGCGCCATGAAAACTTTTTTTCGTGACCACGGATTGTAGAGAGGAGCTCCATGCCAGACGAGACCGCGGCTTCACCCAAAGTCAAAACGCGCAAGCCCAAGCAGCGCGCTTGCGATGAAAAAGACGAGAAGGGCAAGCTTTGTAACGGCCACTTGAAGCGCTACTACGATTACCCGAAGGAGATCGTGGCGGTCATCGGTTCGAAAGCGGAAATTTACCGCTGCGAATTCTGCAAGACGCTTTATCGCCCCGATCCAGCGCAGCAGCCGCAGAGCTATACGTTGCGCAATTAGAGCGTCCATTTCGCAGTAAACGAGGCCCGCCTTGCAGCAGAACGAATGGATCTACGACTGGAACGTCGCCACGCCGCCGGCGATTCCCCCGGGCACGCGCGTGTTGATGAATGACGAAACGCTGCGCGACGGTCTGCAGAATCCTTCCGTCTTCGATCCCAGTATTGAAGAAAAGATTGAAATCCTGCACTTGATGGAATCGCTCGGCATCGACGCAGTCAATATCGGTCTTCCCGGCGCCGGGCCGCGCGCGTTTGCGGACACCCAAGCGCTGGCCCGCGAAATTGCCACGCACCGGATGAAGATCAAGCCCAACTGCGCGGCGCGCACTCATGAGAATGACATTCGTCCCATCGTCGAAATCTCGCAGAGGGTGGGCATCGCGATTGAAGCCGCTACGTTCCTCGGCTCCAGCCCGATCCGTCGTCTCGTCGAAGATTGGACTGTCGATCACCTGGAACGAACGACCGAAAAGGCCGTGAAATTCGCGGTCGAAAATGGCCTTCCCTCCATGTACGTCACGGAAGATACGATGCGCACCGATCCCGACACGGTAAAGCGCCTGTACTCCACCGCGATTCGAAACGGTGCGCGCGCCATCGTGCTTTGCGACACCGTCGGCCACGCCACGCCCAATGGTGCGTTCAACCTTGTAAAGTTCGCGATCGACGAAGTTGTGAAACCATCCGGCGAAAAAATCCGTGTGGACTGGCATGGCCACAACGACCGCGGTCTCTCTATCGCTAATTCGCTTGCGGCCATCGCGGCCGGTGCGCACCAGGTTCACGCCGCTGCCAACGCTCTCGGTGAACGTGTCGGCAACACGCCGATGGAACTGATGCTCGTCAATCTTCGCCTCATGGGACTCATCCAGCAGGATCTCTCCCGGCTCAAGGAGTATTGCGAAAAAGTAGCCAAGGCCACGCATACGCTGATTCCGCCGAACTATCCCGTCGTCGGCCACGACGCATTTCGCACCGCGACGGGCGTTCACGCCGCGGCACTCATCAAAGCCTTCCGTAAAAATGATCTCGAACTCGCCAACGCGGTTTACAGCGGCGTGCCCGCGCATCTCTTCGGTCTCGATCAAGTGATCGAGATCGGTCCGATGAGCGGAAAATCCAACGTGCTCTTCTGGCTGGAGAAGCATCGCGTTCCCGCGGACGAAGCTACACTCACGCGCATCCTTGACGCCGCCAAGCAATCTCCGCGCGTCCTCTCCGATGCGGAAGTTTTCGCTCTCTGTACCGAGGCCGCACGCCATTGAGCGGAAAACGATGTTGTAACCCGACGGTGAAACGCGCCCTCGTTTGCGTTATTCTTCTGGCTATGCCGGTTCGCTCCGTCGCCTCTCCCCAAACGTCACGCCAGGCCCTAGGTTCACGGCTTCCCGACAATGTGCGAGTGCGCGCGGCTCTTGATTGGTTCACCCCCAATATTTTCTGGGTCAACGACCAGCAAGCGCGCATCACGGAAATCCCGGCGCCGCCTTTTCAGGAAGCGCAGCGAGCGTCGGCAGTGAAGGCATTGCTGGCAGAAGCCGGTCTGGTGGTGCAAATCGACAAGACTGGCAACGTCATCGGTGAATTGCGGGGCGTAAATGAGAAAGAACTTGTCGTTGTTGCCGCGCACTTGGACACCGTTTTTCCTTCCGGCACGGACGTAAAAGTTCACCGGGATGGCAGCCGCATGGCCGCTCCGGGAATCTCCGACAATGGCAGCGGCGTGGCCGCGTTGTTGGCCATGGCGCGCGCCGTGCAGTTCGCGCACCTTAAGCCGCAGCGCACCGTCCTCTTCGTAGCCGATGTTGGTGAAGAAGGCGAAGGCAATCTGCGCGGCATGCGCGCGATTGTGGATGCCTATCGCGCGAAGCTCAAAGCGGTTGTTGTGCTTGACGGTTCCGGCACCGATCACGTGACTACCAAAGCGCTGGCTTCGCGCCGTCTCGAAGCGCAGGTCACCGGGCCGGGCGGACACAGTTGGTCTGATTTTGGCATGCCCAATCCCATCAACGCGCTGGTGCGCGGCTCGGTGCGCTTCATCAACACGAAAGTTTCGGCCACACCTCGCACTACATTCAACATCGGCCAAATCGAAGGCGGTACCTCTGTGAACTCGATCCCTTATGAAGCGCGCTTGAAAGTGGATATCCGTTCGGAGAGCGAGGACGAACTGGCGCGCCTGGAGTCCGCGCTTCGTGAGTGCATCACTGCCGGCGTGCGCGACGAAATGGATTCGGCGCGCGACCGTTCCAAGGGGAAGTTGGAATGGAAGGTCGAACTGCTGGGGAGCCGCCCGGGCGGAGAGTTGGCCGCGGATTCGCCCTTGCTCGCCGCGCTTCGTGCTGCGGATGAATCTGTCGGCAATCAGTCGCGCATCGAGCGCTCTTCAACGGACGCGAATATTCCGCTGTCCCTCGGAATTGACGCCATCTCCATCGGCGCCGGCGGAAGCGGCGG
>JBGPIX010000351.1:0-5532 GCA_041485085.1 Candidatus Acidiferrum sp. | reverse complement strand
GGCTCCGCTCCAGCGCCCACCACGCCAAGCCCTTCCCATCCCCCCGAGGGGACACTTCTATCGAGTTAAGAAAGGGGACATTTCTAATGAGGTTTGACACTTTCCTTGGCTTTTCCCTTGACAAGCAGTATGTCCCAGCGTATAGTGTTGTTTGGGTAATAATCCATCTGAAGCCCGGGAACGCCAGCATTCTTGCTGGCGTTTTTTCTTTCTGAAGCCTGCTTTTCAACCTAAGTCCTCTATCCGCAACACTTACGAAACAAACCGCATTTTGCACAACTTTGGAGCAAACAACTCCTTTAGAAGCAACACTTACGTGAGCGCCCGCAAGTGTCGATTCTAATGGACTTACAGATAGGCTAAATCGTTTATATGCAACACTTACAAAAAACCAGGGGAGGGGGTGCCCGTTATGGTTAACCAGAACCGGCATCCTCCCACCGTAGCTCACCCCTTCAGGGGTGAGGTCTCTTCTTTCTTTCCCGCCGGCCAATCACCGAACCACGATTCCGCCTAGCGCTGCCAGCCGCCCGCCACGCAATAGCGCCTGGCCTCGGCTATACTCTCTGTCCCGGAGGATTCCTCGTTGCTCGAAGTCGCCAAAAGTATCTTGTTAATCCTCACCGCCCTCTTTCCCATAGTGAATCCCCTCGGCGGTAGCCCCGTCTTTCTCGCCTTGACCCACGAATACCCCGCCTCCGCTCGCAGAATCCTTGCCCGCAAAGTCGCAATGAACAGCTTCGTCCTCTTGATCTCTTCGTTTCTGATCGGTTCGCACATCCTTAATTTTTTTGGCATCTCCATTCCGGTTGTCCAAGTCGGCGGCGGCCTCATCGTCATCTCCAACGGCTGGGCCATGCTAAAGCGCAAGGAAGACCAGGACCGTGGCGGCGACGTCCAGAAAAAGGTCAACTTGCAGGACATTTTCCGCAACGCTTTTTATCCGCTGACTTTGCCGCTCACCGTCGGCCCTGGTTCGATTTCCGTCGCCATCACTCTCGGAGCAAATGAGCCGCACCATCTCGGCCCTAACCTTCTTGCGATTCTTGCCGCTGTCATTGGTTCGGCGCTCGTGGCGTTAAGCATTTTTCTTTGCTACGGCTTCGCCGATCGTCTCGCCGCCGTCATCGGCGAGAGCGGCATGAGCATCATCTTGCGGCTCTCGTCCTTTCTACTCGTTTGCATCGGCGTCCAGATTCTTTGGAACGGCGCCAAGGCGTTGCTGCAATCTCTCCCCGCCATTCGTTGAGGAATACGCATCCGCCTCCTGGCCTGAAGCAAACCTCGGAAGATGATATTCTGAGATAGTTGATGAGAATGAATCAGGCAGTTCGAGTTCCACTCGGCGACGAGCGAGGGGTGTCCGGAATTGTGCGGCATCGCAGGATTCACAACTAAAAATTGGAGCGCCCCGCCCGAGCGCATCCGCCAGGCCATCGCGACGCTGATTCATCGCGGCCCCGATCAGCAAGGCGTCTTCCATTCCGCGCTTTTTTCCGTGGGCGCCGCTCGCCTGAAAATCATCGATCTCGCCACCGGCGATCAGCCCATCTTCTCGGAAAACGGCGATTACGGCATCGCCTTCAACGGCGAAATTTACAATCACCTGGAAATCCGCGAAGAACTTGAAAAATTAGGCCACCGCTTCAGCACGCACTCCGATACGGAAACTGTTCTTCGCTCTTTCATGCAATGGGATAAAGATTGTTTCGCGAAACTCCGCGGCATGTTCGCGGTTGCCTTGTGGAAGAAATCCGCCGCTCGCCTGGTTCTCGCCCGCGACCGCTTGGGCATCAAACCGTTGTACATCTCTCGCCAGGGTGAAGATCTTTTCTTCGGCTCCGAGCTGAAGTCCATCTTCGTTCATCCGGAAATCGATCGCCGGCTCAGCCTGCAAGGTCTTGATTGTTATCTCTCGCTGAATTACGTGCCCTGCCCGTGGACCCTCGTGGAAGGCATCGAAAAACTTCCGCCCGGAGAATGGCTCGAGTGGCAAGACGGCAAAATTTCCACCGGCAGCTACTGGCGCTTACCGTTTGGCGTGAATCAAAATCTCACGCTCGAATCAGCCAAGGAAGAGCTCGACGCGCTGATGCAGGACGCCGTTCGCGAGCATTTGCTCTCGGATGTTCCACTCGGCGTGTGGCTCAGTGGTGGCATCGATTCCTCGACCATTCTCCATTACGCCGCGCACGCTTCCAGTTCGCAATTGAAAACTTTTTCGATTTCCTTCTGCGGCCGCAGCTTCGATGAAACCGAGTACGTCAATCGCGCCGCCAAGCAGTACAACACCGATCATCAGGAATTAGACCTTTCTCCCGAGCAGGATCTTCAGGGCGCCATCGAGGAATTCGCTTATTATTCCGACGAACCAAGCGCCGATGCCGGAGCGCTTCCGGTCTGGTTTCTCTCCAAACTTTGCAAAACCAAAACCACCGTGGCCCTCAGCGGTGAGGGCGCCGACGAACTCTTCGGCGGCTACCTCACCTATCGCGCGAATCGCCTCGCCGCTCGCCTGCGCCTGCTGCCGCGCGCCATTCCGCAACTCGCTCTTTCAGCATTCCGATACTGGCCCGCTTCCGATGAAAAAATCAGCTTTGAATACAAGGTGAAACGTTTCTTGGAAGGCGCGCTGATGCCCGCCTCCCGCGCGCATGTCTACTGGAACGGCACCTTCTCCGACGCCGAAAAGAATTCGCTCCTCAAGCAAAAACTTCCTAATTCGCTTTACCAGGTTTTGGCCCAACTAGACGACTTGCCGCCCACTTCAGATGACCTCGCGCCGTATCTCTGGTTCGATCAAAAGAACTTTCTCTGCGACGACATTCTGACGAAGAGCGACCGCATGAGCATGGCTCACTCCGTCGAAGTGCGCCCGCCTTTTCTCGATCATCGTCTTGTCGAGTTTGCCGCCAAACTCCCTGCTTCCCTGAAAATCCGCGGCACACAGCAGAAAGTGCTTCTCAAGGAGTTGATGAAAGACAAGCTGCCGCCCGCCATTCTGCAGCGCAAGAAAATCGGCTTCGACATTCCGGCCCACGATTGGCTGCGCGGGCCGCTCCGCGGACTGCTGACGGATTCGCTGCGCTACGGCGCCGCCGAATGCAGCAATTTGTTCCGCCCAGACGTGATTGATACATTTCTCCAGCGGCATTTAGAGAAAAAGGCCAACGTTGGCTATCACCTTTGGGGCTTGATGGTGCTGTTTCTGTGGATGAAGAAGTGGGGGATTCAGGCAGCGTCCTCCGAAACACCGAGGGCGTTGGCGCAAGCAAGAGTTGGTGCGGCCACTTGATCGCTCGGGCTGTCGCTGAAGTCGTCTCCGCGGATTTCACTAGGCTGTGCGCGGCATGTGAGCACGTTGCAAAATCGCGCTTGCAAATGCCCCGGCCTACAGGCGAGAATTTTAAACTGGGGTCGGTGGAAGTTTTTCCCGCGTTTCTATTTCCTGAGTTTTACGAAAACGGAAGAAACACTCGCAAGTACGTTCGACCAGGGAACTACGAGAGAGATTTACCCTGAGGAGGGTTCATGAAGATTGCCGTGCTGGGTGGGGACGGCTATTGCGGTTGGGCCACGGCTTTATATTTGTCGCAGCAGGGCCATTCGGTTGCCATCGTTGACAACTATTTGCGCCGCCTGTGGGATCACGAGCTGGGCGCGCAAACTTTGACTCCGATTCGTCCGCTGACGGATCGCGTCAGGGTCTGGCAGAACTTGACCGGCAAGACCATCGAAATGTTCGTTGGCGACGTTGCCGACTACGACTTTCTGTCTTCCACTTTCAAATCTTTCGAGCCGGAAGCCATCGTGCACTTCGCCGAACAACGCTCTGCTCCCTATTCGATGATTGACCGCAAGCACGCCGTCTTCACTCAGGTGAACAACGTCGTCGGCACGCTCAACGTTCTTTTCGCCATGCGCGAATTCCTGCCCGATTGTCACCTCGTCAAGTTGGGGACTATGGGCGAGTACGGCACGCCCAACATCGATATCGAAGAAGGCTACATCGCCATCGAGCACAACGGCCGCAAGGACGTCGTTCCCTTCCCGAAGCAACCGGGCTCGTTTTATCACCTCTCCAAAGTACATGACAGCCACAACATGATATTCGCCTGCAAGATCTGGGGCATTCGCGCCACGGACCTCAATCAGGGTGTGGTTTACGGAACAATGACGGATGAAACGGCGCTCGATGAAGCGCTCATTAATCGTTTCGATTACGACGATGTCTTCGGCACGGTTCTCAATCGCTTCTGCGTGCAGGCGGCCATCGGCCAGCCGCTTACGGTCTATGGCAAGGGCGGCCAAACGCGCGGGTTCCTCGACATTCGCGACACTGTCCGATGCATCGAGCTTGCCTGCCACAACCCTGCCGCCAAGGGCGAATGCCGCGTTTACAACCAGTTCACGGAGCAGTTCTCGATCCTTGATCTGGCCCACATGGTGGAATCCGCCGCGAAAAAACTTGGCGTGACCGTCGAGATCGATCACATTCCCGATCCTCGCGTCGAGGCCGAGCAGCACTATTACAACGCAAAGCACTCCAAGCTCATCGACCTCGGCTTGCAGCCGCATCACCTCTCGGAATCGCTGCTCGATTCGCTAATGAACATCGCCATGAAGTATCGCGACCGCGTGGATGCTTCGCTCATGCTTCCGCAGGTCAACTGGCGCGAACCGAAGAACGATCGCCGCATGCAGATGAGCATGCCCACAAAATCCCCCACATCCGATGCGCGCGTGGGACATCCGCAATCAAACGCCGTGAAGGCCAAGGAAGCGTAAGATTTATTTCGCCGGTCCTCGGCACTTATAAGCGTTGAGTTCGTCGGCTACACGCAACGCAAATTCCAGATCGAAAGGAAAGGCCGCGCCATCCAGCGCGGCCTCAACTTTTTGCATGAACCGCTGTATGATTGGTTGCCCGTGCGTAAAGAGATCGATCGTAGAGACTCTCTGCTCTCCCCTGTCAATCCAAACCACACGTTCATCGGGACGATCGTAGCAGCATTGAATCTCGGAAATTTCTGAAGAAGGGACGGCGTATTCTCGAATCGCCACCAAGTGGCAGCCGAGATTATCAATCGCAGGAATTCCCGACCGGTCAGAGCGACTCAGGAAAAAACGCCCGCCGAATTGGCATCCTGCTCCCGGATGAAAGTCTTCTCTCCACCGACCCACTTCATCGAGCATCAAATATTCAAAGTGAACAGCAACGACGCGTCCTTTTGCGCTGGCTAGCGACTGCAATTTGTCAGTCTCTTCGCGGGAACCGTACCAAGGCTTTTCTACAACGACGTGCAGCCCCGCTTCAATCGCTGCCCGAATCATCAAGCAGACATGGCGTCCTGGCGTCACGCAGAGCCACGCGATGCTTGCACCACTCGATTTCATCGCCGCCGCAAGGCGCTCCACGTAGGCCGATTCGCTTTCGGAAGGATGCCGCCTCGCCTCCTCGATCAACGTGACACTTCGCCCTTCGCCGGAAATAATCGGCCGCATCTTCTGCGCCCAGTGTCCGCGGCCAAG
>JBGPIX010000350.1:0-5539 GCA_041485085.1 Candidatus Acidiferrum sp. | reverse complement strand
GCCAAGTCCGGAATGAATCGTTCGAACTTCGGTTCCAAGAGGTCCTGATGCGGACAAAGATGATAGGGCTGATTCTTGCGATTCCTGTTGTTTTCGCTCCTCCAGCACTTTGCCGATCACAAAACCCACAAGAGAAGGCTGCCGCGGATGGGAAGGATGATTCTTCTGCGGGAAAAAAGCTGTTCGAAAATCACTGCGCGCTCTGCCACGGAATTGACGGAGGCGGAGGACGCGGTCCCAATCTGCGCCGCCCGAATCTGGACCACGCGGCGGATGACGCGGCGCTGAGATCGCTAATACAAAACGGGATTGCTCCCGAGATGCCCGAGGGCTGGTTCCTCTCCTCTGAGAACGTGGCAAATTTGGCGGCCTACGTGCGGAGCATCGGCAGAATCGCGCCCGAAAAACTCCCCGGCGATCCTATTCGAGGCAGGGCGATTTACGACAGAAGCGGATGTTCCACCTGCCACATTCTTGCTGGAGAAGGGAACGGCTTTGGGCCGGAGCTCACGGACGTCGGAGCGCGGCGCGGATCAGTGCTATTGAGAGAGACGCTGAAGAATCCCGCGAGCACGATCCCGGAAGGATTTCTCTTGATCGAAGCCGTAACCCGCGAGAGCAAAACCATACGAGGTATCCGCGTGAACGAGGATACGTTTTCGATTCAAGTGAAGGGCGATAACGGGCGGCTGCATAGTTTTCGAAAAGACGAGCTGAAGAGTTTGAAGAAATTGCGGGGTGCAACGCCCATGCCCGCCTACGGGTCTTCGCTGGGTGGAGTTGAGATTGACGACTTGATTGCCTATCTCGCGGCGCAGAGAGGCCAGTCGTGAAACTGTTGGCGGTGTTTCTACTCGCCTGCTCGACGGTGTCCGCGCAGGTTCCCTTCGAAAGAATCGTGAAAGCGGATCAAGAACCCGGGAACTGGCTGAGCTACTCCCGCACCCTGCAAGGCCAGCGCTATTCGCCGCTTGCGGAGATCAACACGCAGAATGTCTCAAAACTGAAGGTGAAGTGGGCCTATCAATTCGCGGACCCACGGACCGAAGTATCGCCGATCGTGGTTGACGGCATTCTCTACATCACCGGACCGAACACGGCTGCCGCACTGGATGGCAAGACTGGGCGGGAATTGTGGTCGTGGAAGCGTGCGCTGACTTCGGACTACCGAAGCATCGGTTTCGGGCACACCAATCGCGGCCCTGCCGTGCTGGACGACAAGCTGTACCTGGCGACGCTTGACGGATACCTAGTTGCGCTGGATTTGAAGAGCGGGATCGAGCGATGGAAAACGAAAGTTCTGGACTACAAAACTGGTTACAGCATGACCATGGCACCGCTCGCGATTGATGGGAAAGTCGTCGTGGGGGTGAGCGGCGGGGAGGCGGGAATCCGCGGCTTCCTTGACGCCTACGACGCAAAAACCGGAAAACAGGCCTGGCGCTTCTGGACAATTCCGGGGCCCGGAGAGCCTGGTCACGAAACGTGGGCGGGTGATTCGTGGAAGACTGGCGGAGGTCCGACGTGGGTCACGGGTGCTTATGATCCCGACTTGAAGTTGGTCTACTGGGGGGTAGGGAACCCAGGTCCGGACTGGAATGGAGACGCTCGCGCCGGCGACAACCTGTACACGTGCTCGTTTGTTGCTCTCGACGCCGACACCGGCAAATTGCGGTGGTACTTCCAGTTCACGCCGCATGATACGCATGACTGGGACTCCGCGCACGTGCCGATGCTGTTTGACGCGACCATCAATGGAACCAAACGCAAGTTGATGGCGGTCGCGAATCGCAATGCGTTTTACTACGTCCTGGATCGTGCGACGGGCGAGTTTGTGGCGGGCAGACCGTACGCTAAGCAGACGTGGGCCAAGGGATTGGACGCGAAGGGGCGGCCGATTCTGGAAGACCAGATTGATCCAACGGAGAAAGGCTTGTTGCTCTGGCCCAATGCCAACGGCGCTACCGTGTGGTTCAGCCCATCGTACGATCCACAGACTGGCCTGGTGTATGTGGCAGTGCGTGAAGTTGGTTCTCACTATTTCAAACTGGAGAGTACGTACAAGCCGGGAACCGATTTCAATGGCGGGGGAGAGGTGGAGCTGCCGGCGGACGATACCGCGGGGTTCATTCGCGCACTGGTGGCGGAAACGGGCGAACAGCGGTGGGAGTTCCGGTTGCTTTCGCCCCCTTGGGCCGGTGTTCTCTCGACGGGCGGAGGTCTCGTGTTTGGCGGATCCAATGAGGGCGTATTTTTCGCGCTGGATGCACGGGGAGGAAAGCCGCTGTGGGATTTTCAAACGGGCGGACCAATTGTTGCGAATCCCATATCATTCACCGTGGATGGAAAACAGTGTGTTGCTATCGCGGCAGATCGCGTGCTGTATGTGTTTGGGTTGTGAGCCGTCAAATGAGGCCAAGACGGGGCACTGTAAGCAAGACCACGGCCATGAAGGAATAGATTTCGCGTCGGCTAGATCCTTCGTTTTGGTTGCACATTAAATCGCAGAAATTTTTATTTCTGCACAATGGTTCGCAGCGATATGTTGGCGAAGTATTGGCTGGGGCGGAAGGATTCGAACCTTCACCGTCCTCATTAACAGTGAGGTGTCCTACCAGTTGGACCACGCCCCAGCGGGTTGTGCTCACCCCGGGTTGGCCGGAGACGCACAGGCACCAATTGTAGGTAGGCTCCGCCGCAACAAGAGCGGCGAAGGGTGCTTCTAAGATACCACGGGTGCGCGCTCTTCGAAGCTGTCTAAGTAAAATTTATGGCCAGCAAAACAAAAGGAATGGCCCCATTTGGGACGAGGATCGGCCCATTTGGGGATAAAACCGGGTAGATAGGATACTGGACAGGACTCGGTCTCGGATCGAAAACTACTGGAAGTGGTAGAACAAACTTATTTTCGAAGAATTTGAAGGGTAAATCGAATTTGTAAACGCTGTAATTTTGGAACTCTCTCAAGATAAATTGGTCCAAAGGTTGCATTCCAGAATGTTTTAGTGGAAACTATCGCGTCAAGCACGACCCGGGTTTGCATTGTCCGGTTAACTCGTGGGACGCCCTGACCGCAGCTCCCTTCCGGAGCGCTCCCCCGCTTAGTGCTGAAAAGACATGGCCCAGATTTTTCATCGAAGTACGAATTTCATCGCGCGGTTCAGTGTGTTTTCGACCCTCTTTCTGGTCGGACTGGCGCTCGTGGCCGTCCTCGCGGTGGCGCGCTCGCCCTATCTGACGCGCCAGAATATTTCGCGTGAGCAGCCGGTGCAATTCAGCCACAAGCATCACGTCGGCGATGACGGCATCGACTGCCGCTACTGCCATACGGGCGTGGAAACTTCCGCCGTGGCCGGCATCCCGCCGACAAAGACTTGTATGAACTGCCATTCGGTGCTTTTCAATACTTCCGCTTACCTCGAGCCGATCCGCGAGAGCTATCGCAGCGATAAATCCATTCAGTGGGTCAAGGTTCACCGCCTGGCTGATTTCGCCTATTTCAATCACAGCATTCATATCAATAAGGGAGTGGGCTGCTCGACGTGCCATGGGCAGGTCAATCAGATGCCGCTGGTGTTCCAGGCCAACACGCTGTTGATGCAGTGGTGCTTGGATTGCCACCGCAATCCCGAGCCGGTTCTTCGCCCGAAAGATCAGGTTTTCAATATGGACTGGAAAGCCCCGGACGATCAGGCGGAAGTCGGCGCCAAGCTGAGGGAACAGTACAAGATTCGGACAACGGCCGAGCTGACGAGCTGCTCGACCTGTCATCGCTAATGGACGGTATGCGCGAGCACGAACAACACGAACACCTCGACGGCCAGCACGATCACCACGATTTGCCCGGAGAGGCGAAACGACACGAAGGCTCGATGGATTTGGCCACCGTACGCGCCAAGCTCCAATCGAAAACTGGCAAGCAGTACTGGCGCACGCTCGAAGAACTCGCCGGTGACCCGGAATTTACCGAGTTGCTGCATCGCGAATTCCCGCGCCAGGCGCCTTCCGAGTGGGACGATGGCGTCGACCGGCGCGATTTCTTGAAATTGATGGCGGCGTCGCTCGCGTTTGCCGGTCTTTCTGGCTGCGGCCGCACGCCCGAGCAAGTTGTTGTGCCCTACGTCAAGCAGCCCGAAGGGCTGACTCTCGGCAAGCCACAGTTTTATGCCACGGCGATGCCGTTTGGCGCGGATGCCATCGGCCTGCTCGTGGAAAGCCACGAAGGACGGCCCACGAAAATCGAAGGCAATCCCGACCATCCATCGAGCCTCGGCGCGACAAACGTTTTCGCGCAGGCCTCAGTCTTGAACCTTTACGACCCGGATCGCGCGCAGACCATCACGAAATTCGGAGAAATCCAGACGTGGTCGCTGTTCGTGGAAAGTGCGCAGACGATCGCGGCCGGGATGAAGGGCTCGGGCGGAGCAGGATTTCGCATTCTGAGCGGTCTCATTACTTCGCCGACACTGGCCGCGCAGATTCAGTCGCTCCTGACACTTTTTCCGAAGGCCAAATGGCACCAATGGGAACCTGCTGTCGGCGACGGAACGCGAGAGGGCGCGAAGCTGGCTTTCGGGAGTTACCTCAACACAGTTTACCGCCCGGAGAAGGCTGACGTCATCCTTTCGCTCGATGCCGATTTCCTGGGCAGCGGCCCGGGGCACATTCGCTACGCGAGAGAATTTTCGCGGCGCCGCAAACTGAATGGCCCTACTGACACGATGAATCGGCTTTACGTGGTGGAGCCGACTCCGAGCGTTACTGGCGCGACCGCGGATCATCGGTTGCCCTTGAGGGCTTCGGAAGTGGAGATCTTTGCGAGAGCGCTGGCAGCGAAGCTCGGACTTGGCGGCTTCGCAGCACCTCCCTCAATGGCGGACAAATGGCTTGACGCCGTCGCCAAAGATTTGCAGAAACACAAGGGTGCGTCACTGGTCGTTGCGGGCGAACACCAGCCCGCGGAAGTCCACGCGTTGGCACATGCGATCAACGACTCGCTCGGTAACAATGGGAAAACGCTGTACTACACCGAATCGGTGGAAGCACACCCGGTGAACAATCTCGATTCACTCCGCGAACTGTGCGCCGATATCGAGGCTGGCAAAGTCGAGACACTGTTGATTCTTGGCGGCAATCCCGTTTACACCGCGCCTCATGATTTCGACTTCTCCTCGAAGCTCAAGTTCGATCAAGAGAAGAAACAGAAGAAAGTTAAGAACGTCATTCACGTCAGTTCGCACTTCGACGAAACCTCGGAACTCTGCGACTGGCACGTTGCCGAATCCCACTACCTCGAAACCTGGGGCGATACGCGCGCTTTCGACGGTACGCTCAGCGTGATTCAGCCGCTGATCGCGCCGCTGTACCACACGCATTCCGCGCGGGAAGTGCTTGCCGCTTTCGGCGACAAACCGGGAATTTCCGATTACGATTTTCTGCGCGACCACCTGAAAGCCTCGAATCCCTCCGCCGAGTTCGAAAAGTTCTGGCGAAAAACTTTGAACGACGGCCTCGTCTCGGGCTCTGCCTTCGCACCTAT
>JBGPIX010000349.1:0-5578 GCA_041485085.1 Candidatus Acidiferrum sp. | reverse complement strand
GCCGCCTGCGCTCCGTCCACGACGCGGTGATCGCTCGAAAGTGTCATCGTCATCATCGGCCGGATGCCCGGGTTTCCATCAACAGGAACAACGCGATCGGAGATGCTCCCTACCGCCAGAATCGCGGCCTGCGGCGGCGTGATGATCGCGGTGAAAGCATCGACCTTGTACATGCCTAAATTGCTCAGCGTAAATGTTCCCCCGCTGATGTCCGCCGGCTTCAGCCGGCCCGCTCGCGCCCGCTCCGTCAATTCCCGCCGCAGAGTGGAGATATCCGCAATCTTCGCTGTGTCCGCCTTGTGAATCACCGCGCCGACCACTCCATCTTTCACCGCCATCGCCACGTTAACGTTGATCTCCGAGTTCAAACGAATCCCCTCGGCGGTCCAACTCGCATTCATTCGCGGATGCTTCGCCAGCGCGCGCGCCAAAATCCCAATCAACAAATCGGTAATCGTCGGCGCCGGACTCTGCGCCTTCTCCGCCTCGGCACTCAATCTTTTCTGCGCCGTGACTAGTTCGCTGCAATCCACATCCCGCACCAGAAAAAAATGCGGCACGCTCGTCCAGCTCTGCGTCGTCCGTTCCGCCATCAACCGAGCCACCTGGCTCAGTACTTCGACTCCGGCCGAAGCCGGTGCCGCACCAGCAGCCGCGCCTTTCGAATCCGCCGCTCGCTGCACATCTTCGCTCGTGATTGTGCCGTCAGGCCCCGTCCCGCGAATCTGGCTGATATCCACGCCAAGCTCTTTGGCCAGCCGACGCGCCTTTGGCGAGATCTGCGCAGCCGCTCCTGCGTGTTGTACCCCGACTGGCACGACCGCTGCAGCAACTGTTCGTTCCGGACCGCTCGATGCCCGCGCCGCAGGTGCTGCCGTTGCAGCAGACTTTGCCGGAGGCTTCTCGTCCGGACCGACCAGCCACGCAATCGTTTGCCCGACAGGGATCACCGCACCCACATCCGCCGTTATCCCTGCAAGTATCCCGTCCCCCGGCGCTTCCACTTCGACGACCGCTTTATCCGTCTCGATTTCGAGGAGCGGCTCGCCCTTCGTAACGCGTTCGCCTTCTTTTTTCCGCCAGGCCAGAAGCTTCCCGGTTTCCTGCGCCATTTCCAGCGCAGGCATCACCACACTGATCGCCATAGTTTTTTGTTCGGAGCCGGGGACGCGCCTTCAGTCCGTAGCTGCCACTCCTTCAAGCTTGGCGCTCGCCGCCACCATTTCTTTCACATGCTTGCTGGGCGGCTGCTCATTTTCGCGCGTTGTGGACAGCGGACCGTGGACGGTGTGATAGTGCGCGCCCGCTACCATCAACTGCTCCGCCGGAAATCGCGTGATCACTTCATGCCCGGTTTCCGTCACCACAATTTCTTCTTCAATTCGCGCCGCGCTCCATCCGTCCGTCGAAGGCCAGAATGTTTCCAGCGCGAACACCATTCCCGGTTTAATCTCGTGCGAATGTTCCAGCGAAACCAACCGGCTGATCACCGGCTTTTCCCAAATCGCCAGCCCGATTCCGTGCCCAAACTGCAGCGCAAACGCGGCCTCTTCATCCGGAAATCCAAACTCCTCCGCCTTCGGCCACACCGATGCAATCTCCGCCGTCGTCCGCCCCGGCTGCACCAGCGAAATCGCCGCGTCCAGATATTCGCGGCAGCGTTTGTAAGCATCGATCATCGCGTGCGACGCATACCCAATCGTGAAGCACCGGTAATAACAAGTCCGGTAGCCCATATACGAATGCAAAATGTCGTAATAAACCGGATCGCCGGGCCGCAAAACGCGGTCCGAAAACACGTGCGGATGCGGATTGCAGCGCTCGCCCGAAATCGCATTCACCGCTTCGACATATTCTGAGCCCAGGTCGTACAAAACTTTGCTGGCGAGACCAACCGCCTGGTTTTCGCTCATCCCCGGCTTCATCGCTCGATAGAGTTCGTCGTACGCGGCATCCACCATCATCGCCGAATGATTCAGCAGCGAAATTTCATCCTTAGTCTTAATCACCCGCGCATCGCTCATCAACTGCTGCCCGTCGACAATCTTGATGCACTCTTTTTGCAACGCAAAAAGAATTGGCGGCTCCACCACATCAATTCCGAGCGGCTCCTTATGCAGCCCGCGCTTTTCCAGTTCCACCTTAATTTTCCGCGCTACGTTCTCCGCGCGTCCCATCTCCGGCGACATCGCCCCGCGCAGCAGCGGAATTCCCGCGCGCGATCGTTCTCCCAGCCACGGGCAGTTTTGCTGATGATGTCTCGCCGCCGATCCGAAATCCCAAAGGATCGGTTCGTCATTCTGCGGCAGCAACGTGAATCGGCTGATCTTGTCCTGCGCCCAGGCGCCAATATGCGTGGCCGTGATATAGCGCACATTGTTCATGTCAAAACAAAGCAGCGCGCCCATCTCCGATTTCGCCAGCAGCGCCTTCGCGCGCGCCAGCCGTTCGCGCCGCAGCCGGTCAAAATCAATGCGGTTCTCCCAATCCACCGCCATCGACCCATAAGTTTTCAGCGCCATCTCACGCCTCCTCTGCCGCGCGACTCAACCCTTCCCACAAAGCGCCCGCGCCGCCGCAAATACCGTTTGCTCCGTCGGCACCGTCACATCTTCCAGCGGCGGTGAAAACGGAATTGGCACATGCATCGCCCCCATTCGTTTCACCGGCGCCTCCAGGTTATAGAACGCGCCCTCCGCAATCACCGACGCAATTTCTCCCGTCACTCCGTAACGCCCATATCCTTCATCCACCACAATCGCCCGCGAAGTTTTCTTTGCTGACTCCACCAGCGCCTTCTCATCCAGCGGCCACATCGTCCGCGGATCAATCACTTCCGCGCTCACGCCAATCTTCTCCAGCAACTCCGCCGCGCCCAGCGCCACTTGCACCATGCTGCTCGTCGCCACAATCGTGATGTCTTCGCCTTCCCTCTTCACGTCCGCCACGCCTAGCGGAATCGTGTAATCCTCTTCCGGCACTGGCCCCTTCAGCTTGTACATCATTTTGTCTTCAAAAAAGACCACCGGATTTTCATCGCGAATCGACGCCTTCAAAAGTCCCTTCGCATCGTACGGCGTCGACGGCATCACCACTTTCAAGCCCGGCACATGGCAGAGCCACGCGTGCAGCGACTGCGAATGCTGCGCCGCCGATCGCCGCGTCGCTCCCAGCGTCGTCCGCAGCACCATCGGCACTTTCCACGTCCCGCCGGACATGTAATGTACTTTCGCGGCTTGATTCACCATCTGATCCATCGTCAGCGTCAGGAAATCGCCAAACATAATGTCTACAACGGGGCGCAGTCCGGTCATCGCCGCCCCGACACCCATCCCCGTGAATCCCGCTTCCGAAATCGGTGTATCCATCACGCGTTCCGCGCCAAATTCTTCCACCAGCCCGGACAAAACTTTGAACGGCGTCCCCGCTTCAGCCACGTCTTCGCCAAAAATGCACACGCGCTTGTCGCGGCGCATCTCTTCCGCCAACGCTTCGCGGATCGCTTGTGCAAATGTCAATTCTCTCGTCGCTACTTCAGGCATAAACGTCCTGGTCCACCTGGTCTACCGTCGGATACGGCGCAGCAATCGCAAACTCCACCGCGGTCTTCATCTCCGCCCGGACTTCTTCTTGGATTTGTTTCAGTTTCCCTTCATCCGAAATCTTATGTTCCACCAACCATTGCACAAAATTCTTGATCGGATCCTTCTTCGTCTTCCACTCCAGCTCTTCTTGTTTCGAACGGTAATATTCGCGATTGATGTCGCCCACGTGATGCCCCGTGTAGCGATACGTATTGCAAACCAGAAACGCCGGACCTTCGCCCTCGCGCGCCCGCTCCACCAAACGGTGCGCCGTCTCGTACACCGCCCGCACGTCCTGCCCATCCACGCTTTCTGCATGCACTCCAAACGCAGTCCCCCGCGCCAGAATGTCTCCCGCCGTCGTCTCCGAATAATGCGTGTACTCCGTATAAAGATTGTTTTCGCAAACGTAGATCACCGGCAATTTCCAAAGCGCCGCAAGATTCATCACCTCGTACAAGACGCCCTGCCCCAGCGCTCCTTCGCCAAAAAAACACACTGCCACTTGGCCCGTTCCCAATCTCTTCGCGGAAAGCGCCGCTCCCGTCGCAATTCCCGCGCTCCCACAAACGATCGCGTTTGCCCCTAAATTTCCCGTCGCGGGATCAGCGATATGCATGGAGCCGCCTTTGCCACGGCAGTATCCCGCCTCTTTACCCAGCAGTTCCGCAAACATGCGATCCGGCGAAGCTCCTTTCGCCACACAGTGACCATGCCCGCGGTGCGTGCTCGTAATATAGTCGTCACCGTGCAGCGCTTCGCAAATTCCCACCGCCACCGCTTCTTCGCCGATATATAAATGGGCTAGCCCCGGCATCAGCGCCCGCATGTAGAGTTCGTTCACCTGCTCTTCGAACTCCCGGATCATCACCATCCGCCGGTACATCCGCAGCAAGTGCTCGGTTTTCGCTTCCGCTTTGGACTTGGATTGATCCATCGCCAGTGTCATGGCTTCACTCCCGACATCTGCGCCAAGACATCGAACACCACCGCAAAGTCCTTCTCCACCAAGCCCATTCCACGTGCCGCCGTCAAAAACTCATTCGTAATCGCCGTCGTCGGCATCGGCACGTCCAGTTGCCGCCCCAGTTCCAGCGCCAGATTCATGTCTTTCTGCATCATGTTGACGTTGAACCACGCTTCTTCCGGCATCTTCAAAATAAATGGCCCGCGATATTGCACCATCGGAGACGCAATCACGCTGTGGGTCAACACATCCACGGCAGTTTCCCGCGCGATTCCGCTCTTTTCCGCCAGCAGCACGCCCTCGCAAAACGCCAGCATCTGCACCGCGAGGCTCAGATTCGTTCCGATCTTCATCACCAGCGCCAAGCCGTTGTCGCCGACGTGGGTGACCTTCGGCCCGATATCCAGCAGCAGTGGTTTCACTTTTTCAAATGTCTCTTTGCGCCCGCCCACCATCACCGAAAGCTTGCCTTCTTGCAGGGTGATCACGCTTCCGGAGACTGGCGAGTCCACCATATCCCCGCCCTTTTCCCTCACCTTGGCCGCAACTTCCCGGCTGTAGGCTGGGCTCACCGTGCTCATGTCCACAAAAATCTTGCCCGGCGTCACCGCAGCCAGCATTCCGTCCGGTCCGTTCATCACCGCGCCAAGCGCCGCGGAATTCGTCACCATCGAGAATGCAAAGTCCGACGCCGCCACAACAGCGCGCGGCGAATCCGCCCACTTCATCCCTTTTTTTACCAGCCACTCCGCTTTCGAACGCGTGCGGTTGTATCCCGTAACACTGTGGCCCTTGCCGAGTAGACGGTTCACCATCTCGCTGCCCATCACTCCAAGACCGACAAATCCCAAATTCGCCATGAATCCTTCTTCTCCGCCTATAAACTTAGAGCTACCAACTTCGCTTACGCTTCCGGCCCGCTTGGCGCCCGCCGCGAATCTTCACGCACTTGCCGCAAATGCGCCTTCATCGCTTCCCGGGCTCCCGCCGGATCTTTGTGTTCGATCGCTTCCAAAATCTTTTTGTG
>JBGPIX010000348.1:0-5614 GCA_041485085.1 Candidatus Acidiferrum sp. | reverse complement strand
GCCGCGAACCGCGAACCGATGCTAGACGTGATTCGAATGCACCGCGACGCAATGCGGGGGATCAAGCCGGAGCACGTGCAGACGGAATTATTCATGGCGGCGCAGGAATCGTGGGACACCGCGCTGTCGAACGGGGAAAAGTACGGCTACAAGAATTCGCAGGTGACGGTGCTGGCGCCGACGGGAACGATCGGCTTCATGATGGATTGCGATACGACGGGAATCGAGCCGGACCTGGCGCTGGTGAAATACAAGAAGCTGGTGGGCGGCGGGTTGATCAAGATCGTGAACAACACGGTGCCGCAGGCGTTGATGAAGCTGGGCTACACGCCGGAGCAGACCAGCGAGATCGTTTCCTACATCGACAAGAACGGAAAGATCGAAGGCGCGCCATACCTGAAGATGGATGATTATCCGGTGTTTGATTGCTCGCTGGCGCCGCAGGGCGGCGGGCGTTCGATCACCTGGACGGGTCACGTGAAGATGATGGCCGCGGCGCAGCCGTTCCTTTCAGGCGCGATTTCAAAGACCATCAACATGCCGGAGGAATCGACGGTCGAAGATATTTCGAATGCGTATATTGAGTCGTGGAAGGTGGGGCTGAAGGCCGTGGCCATCTACCGCGACAATTCGAAGCGATCGCAGCCGCTCAGTGCCGCCGGCGGCAAGAAAGAAGAAAAGAAGGTGGAAGCAGTTGCTGCCGCGGCAGAGCCGATGCAGCGCGAGCTCTTCCCTCGGGCGGCGCGCGAAAAGATGCCGTACGAACGCGCTTCGGTGACACACAAGTTCAGCGTGAGCGGGCACGAAGGGTACATCACCGTCGGGATGTATGAAGATAGTCGGCCGGGCGAGGTGTTCATCAAGATGGCGAAGGAAGGCTCGACGCTGTCCGGCGTGATGGACGGGCTGGCGCTGACCATTTCGCTGGGCTTGCAATACGGCGTGCCGCTGAAAGTGTTCGTGGACAAGCTGCTGAATACACGGTTCGAACCGTCGGGCATCACCGCGAATCCGAATATTCGTTTTGTTTCCTCGGTGCTGGATTACATCGCGCGGTGGATGGGCGGGCGGTTTATTTCCGCGGACTATTTGAAGTTGAATGGAGGGGCACACGCGGAGAATGCGGCCACGGCGGCTCCCGCGGGGGTACTGCCCGCGATGACGCAGGCCAACCTGGATGCCATGCAGACGGCGTTGTCGGCGACAAGGCCGAGCAACGCGCACGAGGGCGCGCCCACGTGCAGCGAGTGCGGCATGCTGATGGTGCCGAACGGCGCTTGTTACAAGTGCGAAAACTGCGGCAGCACGAGCGGATGCAGTTGAGGAGCGAAAGACAGGTGAGAGCACACCAACGATGAGCGCCCTCTCCTCCGGCACAGGAACAGCAGCACGGCTGGCCCCGGAAAAGCCGAAGACCCGCGGGTTTCTCCACATCGTCAGGCATGGCGGAGGACCCAGCGCCATTTACATCGTGACGTATCACAAGCTGGATCGTGAGGGACCCTCGCCTTCGCTAGCCACAGGCGCGCATCCCAAGCCGGCGCTGGCGGAAGGCGCGCAGGAATTGATCGAATTGCTGGAACGCATCGGCGTGGATTTTCACCTGGCGGAAGTGCGCGGGGCGCTGGAAGATATTCTCCGGCTCGGCTCAGCCAACATCCCCGATCTGTGGCTCAGCGACGAGGAGATGATCGAGAAGGGCCTCGTCGAGGGCTAGGATCAATCACAATCAAGCAGAGAGGCCGGAGGCGATTGCTTCCGGCCTTTTTGTTTTGCAACACGCAATTGCTTATTGGACTGCAGGGAGCGCCGCCGGAGAACGTCGGAAACGACGCCAGGCGAGGCGCGCAGGGATAAAAAGCAACGTACCCCAAAACAGAATTGGCAGGCCGAACTCAAAGAAGACGCCGAGAACAAGAGCAGCAGAAGAAAAGATGGAGCGTACTCCCTCGACAAGGGAATTTCGCAGTTCGAGAGAAAGGCCTTCAAGATTTGCCTGAAGTGGAGCGCGGTAGTCTTCCTCTAAAATGAAACGAATATGTGCTTGAGCTACGGTTGAGACCAACGCCTTATTCTGACGTTCGGCTTCTATGACGGCTTCGTTGGATTGAGCAACTTCCTTTTCCAGGGCGATGGCATCCAGAAGTCCTCCCTTACGGTCCTACCGTAATTTCTGAAGGCGAGAAAGATTGCTTTCCGCAGCGGCAAGGTGCCGCGAGGCGGATGCAATTCTCACTGCAGAATCCTCACCTGATTCTGCAATCGCTTCGACTCGTCCGATCGTTTTCAGATCGGTGAGTGCGCTTTCAAAATGGCTCGAAGGCACGGAAATATTGGCGGAAAGACTTCTGCCGTAACCGGAACGGGCTTGTGTCCGCAAGTCTTCGAGATAGCCGCCCTGTGCGGCAACGACCTGGTGGAGCGTGGTAACCGAGCGATCAAAGTTTGAGGTTCTTGCGCGTAGGTCAGCACTGCGGGCGATCCACGCGGCGTCAATGGCCTTGTCCTGATCTGCGTAGGCGAAGTCCACAGAGCGGGCAAATTCCACTGGAAGAGCCGAGAGCCCCGTCGCTTTGTTTGCGGCAATGCCCTGGAACATTCCAAATACAGCAAGCCGTATCGCGATGACGAAGACAATCGTGAAAACTGCAAATCCACCGAGAACCAGCAGAATCCGCTTCGGAAGAGAGCGGCGACTAGGAGTCTCCGACATGACGCACCTCGACGGCCTTCTGCGCTCTTTCAAAGAATTAGGATGAGCGCGGCCTTAGAGATAGAGGCCAAGCGCGCGGAAAAGTTCCCTGAGATGGATGAGGTAGAGGTGGCGCTACTTTGTTCGTCAGCGAGGACGGGGGCGCAGGGGCGGGCGAGCGGTGAGGGAGCGGGGGCGCATGCGGAAGCGCGGAGCGAGCGGCGGGGGAACGTTGCGGAGGAAGTCACCGCAGCAGGGGCAATGGCCGTCGCTGCCGAGGGGCGTGGTGAAATCGGCGCGGAGCCAGTGACCGCGGGCGTCGCATTGCGGATTGATGCACTGCACGGTGAAACCGGGCAAGTATTGCATTTATTCTCCCTCAGTGGCCGCAAAGCTCAGAGCTGTTCGATTACGACGTCGGCGGCGGAATCGAGCAAACTTCTGAGCTCCCCTTGTCGGCCAAAAGCAATTGCGGAAAAAAGCCCCGGGTAACTTCCAAGAAACTATGCGAACCCTTCGCCAAGACTCAGGGTAAATGAATGCGATGGCGCGGATTGTGGCGCGAGTGAGCTGTGGTGTCAAGAGAAAAGGCTACAAGATATTGTGGTGAGGTTGCAGGCAGGGAAGAAAACACGAATTTTGAGAGGTGGCCGAGAAGTACGAAGATTTTCGTTGACAATACGAAAACCTTCGTATTATGCTGCGCGCATCATGAATGAACAACCGCAAAAGCCAACGGCTGGAGAACTAGAAATCCTGCACGTGCTGTGGGAGCGCGGGCCCTCCACGGTCCGCGAAGTCCACGACGCGTTGAGTGAGAAGAAGGACCTCGGGTACACCACAGTCCTGAAACTGCTGCAAATTATGACCGCCAAGGGCACGGTGCGCAGAAACGAAGAGCAGCGGGCCCACGTTTATGAGGCATGCCAGCCGGCGACGGAAACCAAACGACAGCTTGTGGGGGACGTCTTACAGAGGGTGTTTGAGGGCTCGGCGAGTGAATTGATGATCCACGCGCTGGAGGGGCGGCGAACGTCAAAGGAAGAGTTGGATGAACTGCGCCGCCTGCTGGACGAGTACGAGGGGAGAAGCCGATGAGCAACTTAGCGAGTTGGATTTCGCCGGAGGTTTTGCGAACGCTCGGCTGGACATTGTTGCACTTCCTTTGGCAAGGCGCTGGGCTGGCGGCCGTGTTTGCCGTGGCGTCGGCGGTTTGCCGAAGCGCGTCGGCTCGTTATGCACTCGCGGTCGGAGCACTCGTGCTGATGCTGGTGTCGCCGGTCATCACTTTTGCTTGGTTGCACGCGCAAGCGAATCCGGCCGTTAGGACTGGGGCGGAGGGAGCTCTGACGTGGGCGGGGACGTCCACCCAAAATGTGACCGCACTGTCAGGCTCCCGCGCCCCTGTTACTGGAACGCGAAGCGAACAACCAATGGGGATGTTGTGGCTGGTGGAAGCGTGGTTTCTGGGCGTCTTGTTGCTGAGTTTGAGAACCGCGGGTGGGCTGTTTCTGATTGAAAGAATGCGGCGCAAAGAGATCCGGCCGGTGGCAGCGGAGCTGTACGCCAGGTGCATGGCGTTGCAGCAGAGAATGGGGCTCGACCGCGTCATTCGATATTGCGAATGCCATCGGCTGGATGCCCCGGCCGTTCTGGGATGGTTCCGGCCGGTGGTGCTGCTGCCGGTGAGGGCGCTGACGGGTTTAAACGAGGAGCAAATTGGAGCGGTCATCGTGCATGAACTGGCGCATATCCGGCGCTTCGATTGTTTCGTGAACCTGTTCCAGATTGCCACGGAGACGCTGTTGTTCTACCACCCGGCGGTATGGTGGGTGAGCCAGCGGGTTCGCGCGGAACGCGAGCACTGCTGCGACGATCAAGCGATTGCCATTTGCGGCGATGCCGTGAATTACGCGCGGGCGCTGACGCAGATGGAAGAGTGGCGGACGGCTCCGGCGCTGATGATGGCGGCGAATCGCAGTCCCTTGGGCGAGCGCGTGTTGCGGGTGCTGGGGCTAAACGGAGCTACGGGGAGGACTCGCATGGCGGGAATGGGAGTGAGTTTTGTTTGCCTAGCAGGAGCGTTGCTGGCCGGAAACGCTTTTCTTGGAGTGGCGCAGGCGTCACTAGGAAGCAGCAGTTCGACAAGCGAGCTGCAAGAGAACGGCAGCGTCATCATTGTGAAGCCGGAGCCGGCACCGGCGAGGGGTCGCAGCGCGAAGGCTCCAAAGGCGGCGCCAGCGGCAGCGAGCCAGCTTGCTCCAGAACCAGGACCCGCGCCCGAAGCACAGAGCCAGCCGACGCCAGCGCCACAGGCAGTGACCGACGCCAAGAAGCAATCGTATATGGACGCGATGGCGGCGGCGGGCATCAAGATCACGGACGTGGACGAACTCATTTCCTTGAAGGTGCAGGGAGTGACGCCGGAATACATCAAGGAGATGCGCGATCTTGGATTACAACCCGACGTGGAAGAATTGATCGGGATGAAAGTACAGGGCATCACTCCGGATTACGTTCGCGAGATGCGGAAATTTGATTCCAACGCCGATATTGATGAATTGATTGGGATGAAAGTACAGGGCATCACTCCGGATTACATTCGCGAGATGCGGACGCTCTACTCCAACCTCAATGTGGATGAACTGATTGGGATGAAAGTGCAAGGAGTGACGCCAGAATACATCCGCGAATTCAAGGACTTGGGGCTGCAACCGGGCGCCGATGACCTCATCGGGTTGAAGGTGCAGGGAGTGACACCGAATTACGTGAAGGAAATGCGGGCCATCGGGCTTAAGCCGAATACCGACGAGCTGATTGGGATGAAAGTGCAGGGAGTCACGCCGGAGTACGTGAAGGAGATGCAAGCGGCCGGCTTCAAGGACCTGGATTGCGACCAATTGATCGGTGCGAAAGTGCAGG
>JBGPIX010000347.1:0-5619 GCA_041485085.1 Candidatus Acidiferrum sp. | reverse complement strand
GTAGCCCGCCGCGCGGCCCGCTAAGGCGCAGCTGGGAATTACGGTTTCCGCGCTGGAGCTAGGAGTCTCTTGCTGGCCGTTTCTTTCAGTAGCTGCCAGACGGCAGTGGCGTTGCGGTCCCAGGTCCACTCCAGAGATGCTCTTGCGGCGGCTTGCCCCATGCGGCTGCGCCATTCGGCCTGCTGGTAAAGCGTGCGAATCATCGTGGCGAGTGTTTTGGCGTCGTGCGGGTCGCGGAGGATGAAGCTATCCACGCCATCGTGGAGAAGGGAGGATACGCCTGCAAAAATCGAGGTGATGGCCGGCAGGCCACAGGCCATGGCTTCCGCAACGGGCATACCGAAAGAATCTTCCTGACTGGGGCTGACGTAAAGATCGGCGGCGGCATAGAAATCAAGGACGTCTTCGCGAGAGGGTTCAAAACGGAAGCGTTCCGAGATGCCGAGCGATTCTGCGAGTTCGCGAAACGAGTCGGCGGAATCGTCCCCAGCCGCGAGCACCAGAAGGGGCAATTCTCGAAGGGAGCTGACCGCACGGAGAACGGTCTCGAGTCCTTTGACGCGCCAATCGTTTCCGATCAGGAGCAGCACGAAATCCTTTTCCTGAAAGTTGCGGTTCAACCGAGCTGCCGAACGCAGCGCCAGCCGGGCGGAAGGGGAAAACTGCGCCGTGTCAACGCCGTTGGGAATGACGCGGACATCTTGCCGATGGAAATAATGTTCAAGGAGTGTGGCGGTGCGCTGGGAAACGGCCGCGAGCGACACTTTTGGATCCGTGTAGATGCGACGCTCCAGTCCGGCCAAAAGAGCGTAATAGGCGCGCTGATGGAACCGGCGGAGAAACCCGTGTTGTGCAGAATCAGCATGCTCTTTGCGCGCCAGTTCCTGGAGGCGCTGGAAGAGCGCGTGAACGATGACTACATCGGCATTCAGACAATTGATTCCAGGAGAAAGAACGAGGTCGAAGCGGAGGTCATGGACCCAGCGATCCCACGCGCGGGAAATTGAATTCAGAAAAAGCCAGCCGAGAAATCGCAAGAGATGGGGGCCGGGGATGGCAGGAACTTTATGCCAGACGATCGTCCCAGAGTCTTGTGAGTTTACTGCGCCTGGTTGAGACAAGGCGAGATCTTCAACGCGCTGGGCGTAGAGATGAATCTCGCAATGGTCGTTGCGAGCAAGGCGTTGCAACAGTTCAGCAAGCGCGCGCTCGGTGCCGTGCCGGCGATCGATGAAAGGTGAGACGACGGCGAGGCGCAAGTCAGCGCATCCGTGGGCGCGGGTCGTACCCTGGGGCAGGGAGAGCGGTGGCGGCGAACTGCGCGGAGACCGCGAGGGTGGGGAGCCGGTACAAGACACCCAAGAGAAGCCAAAGATAGGCGTTCATGACAAAATCTTCGTAAGGCTGCATGCCGGTGAACGTGAGAGGAAGCAGGAGAAGTCCCGCGTACCAGAAGATGACGAATGCCAAGGGAAACCAGGGCGAACCTCTCAGTTTCTTCACGACTCGCCACGCGGAGAACAGGATGGCGAAGCTCATGACAAACCAAAGCACCAGGCCGCCTATCCCCATTTCAATGATAAGTGTGCCGAAACCGCTCTCGACGCCGATGACCGGAGGTTTTGAGCCAAAGATACGCGCGACATATTGGGTGCCGAGGGCGGTCGTGCCGATGCCATAGCCGTAAACCCAACGGTCATAACCGAACGCGCCGAGGAAATTCCGCAGCGGATAATCCCAGGTGCGGGTTTGGAGTTCGCTGTTTCTGGCACCAGGAGTGAGCGTTTCGGTATAAAACGCGACGCGCGAAAGCAGGGCATCCGGAAAAATAAAGAACAGCAGTCCGATACCCAAGACAATGCCGAGAGCGGCGCGCTGGGCGGTGCGCAAGACTCGGAGCACTTCACGCTGGCGCCAGGGGGCGCCCCAGACAAACGCGACTGCTCCGACAATGGCACTGCCGACGCTAAAAAGGACAACTCCTCGCGATGAGCAGAGCGCCAGGGCCGCGACCGTTAAGACAAGAGCAACGAAGGCCAGAGCTCTGCCGCGTTTGTGGCGGAGGAGCAGGTAACCACTAAAACCAAAGACGAGCAACCAAGTTACCAGGAGAAAATTCCCGAAACGGCCGGTACTGACGAAGACCGAAGTGGGACGATACATGATCAGGCCGGAGATGGGCGAAACTCGATAGAGGGTGCTCAAGTCGCGAATATCCTCAGCCACGATTGCGGGATTCATGAACGTATGGCCGAGGATGGCTTGCGCGATTCCCAGGGAAACAATGATCACCGCAAGGATCATGTTGACAAAGAAGAAGTGACGTAGTTCTGTCTCGGAATTGAGCAGGGCGTACCCCACAAAGAGCAAAGGAACATAGTAGAAAAAGAGCTTCATACCCAGAACGCCGTAAATCAGGTTTGTAGATGCCGGATTAAAGACCTGCATCAATCCAAACCAAACAAAGACAAGAACCGGGACAAGGAAGGGAGGCCGGAAAGAGATGACTTCTTTCCGCCGGTAGGCCAGGAAGAAAGATAAATAAACGACCCCCGCCAAAAAGTCTTTGGCGAAAAAGATCGCCATGTTGTTACCGAGATATTTTCTCGCAAAATCTTCGAACAAGAGCCAGGCCAAGAAGAAATAGAGCCCGTTGCGCCAATTGCTGAGGATGGCGATCACGATAGCACCACCAACAAACGCTAAAGCGACAAAGGCAAGGCCGGTCATATCTCCGGCGATGACGTAGCCGGCAGTCTTGTAGGCCGCCACGACAAAGAAGAGAAGGAAAACCAAAATCACAAGCGGACTGCGGCGGAAATTCCCGTGCATTGTTGCCGCCGGAAACCTCACGGTGCCGCCTCAAATACACGAATGTCAGCCTCAGGATCAGGAGCGTAACCGCCACGGTGGGCGCAAAGCGCAATTACTCGATTGCAAGCAGCTTCGCGAAGCCCGCTGTTTTTCGATGGGTAAGGCATCAATGTTTCACTGTGGCGCATCGTTCGCGGCCAGTATTTGCATGAAAACCTATCATACGCTGGTGAGAGAACAAATGAGGAGCTGAGTCACTGCGCTCCAATTATGAAAGATAGGGGCAGATCATCGCACTGTTTCCACTGCTTCGGGCACCGCGGACCAAACTACCCGGCACGCAAGAGTTCCCGATACTCGTTTAGCTGACGCTGCAGGGTGTACCACGCCAGCGCTCTCTCCCGGGCGCGCTTGCCCAACGTTTCTATCAATTGTGGCTGCTGGATCACCTGTTGCATCCGCTCGGCGAGCGCGTTTGCGTTGCCTGGCTCAAAGGTGAGTCCCGCGTCGCCGACTTCCTCGGCCAGGCCACCGATCTTTGAACCGATGATTAGTCTTTCCTGCATCATCTGTTCTAGCACCGAGAACGGCGCCACATCTTCGCAAATTGAGGGCATCACGAGGGCGGAGACCGTGTTCATCGATTGTTCCAGTTTGGGCCCTTGCTGAAATCCAAGGAAACAAACCTCTGTGTCGAGATCCAATGACGAAGCGAGAGCTTGCAACGGCTCACGTTCCGGGCCATCACCGATGACCAATACTTGGAAGCGGCAGCTCCAGTTCTTTAGGACCCGGGCAGCTTCCACGAGAACGGAAACGCCTTTTTCCGTCACAAGGCGCCCAACATACGCAAAAACGATCGGCGCTTCTCGCAGATCAGCAGCGGCGAAATATTGCCGCGAGGAAGGCATGTCCGGGACACCGTTGCGAATCACCCTCAAACGAGGCAGAGAAATTCGCATTGCGACATGTTCGGACACCGCCACGTTCGAGGAAGCTAATCGGGAAAGCGCGCGTCGTACAAATGTCAAAAGGAGAATTCTTATGCTTCCTGCCAGCTTTTCCTGTGGCGCGTTGCATTTCACGCATTCCGCATACCTGCCGGCTGCGAAATGCCCAGGGCAACAAGTCTGAATCGGAAACTGAAAAAGCATGCCGTTCGGACAGATGGACTGATATCCGTGATGGCTAACGATTAAGACTTTGCGCCTGATCAGCGCAAACACGAGGGGCACAATCGCGGGGCCTGCGAGAAGGATCCTATCGGCATTGCCAACCAAGCGCCACAATTCCAGAGCACTGGGCTTACGGACGATCCGAAAAGGTAGGACACTGGATTTGTCCTCCGCCGTTCCTGGAACCTGGGTGACAACGGTTACTGTGAAGTTGTTTGTGTTCTGTGCTGGGTCCGTCTTCGCGAGACCGCGAGCCAGGTGTGTCGCGAAGGTCTCGATGCCACCAACTTGTGGGGCAAAGGCATGAGAATAAATAAGAAGCTTCACCAAACACTCTTTCCAGAAGAAATTTGCCAGCAACTGACAAGCTTACCAGCTCAGCGCCCATCAAGATGGTTCGTCCGCAACTCCAGGAAGTGACTGATCGCGCCGGCGAGTGAGCCCAATTCGAATGGCTTCGACGGCTGCGGCGATGTTGCGCTCTGGCGACCAGGTTTGAATATAGGCGAGGGAGGCGCGACCCATATCTTTGAGGCGGACGGGGTCGTCGGTGGCTTTTTTCATTAGTTCAGCTAAAGCATCGATGTCGCCAGCGCGGAAGACGAACTCGGGACATACGGGAGCGACGAGGTCTCGCGCCGCGCCGCAGCGGTCACTAGCCGCGGTAGCGCAGCCGCAACACATGGCCTCATTGACGACCAGGCCAAAGGGCTCAAACTCCGAAGGCAGAATCAGGAGGTCCGCGGCGGTATAGACCGCGGGGAGTTGAGACTGGTTGACGAAGCCGAGGAAGCGGACGCGTGAGGCGATGTCAAGACTGGCGGCTTCGGACTCGAGTTGCGGGAGAAGAGGGCCGGTGCCGGCGTAGAAGAGGAATGCGTTTTGAAGATTGGCCTTCGCAAAGGCACGCAGGAGATCGAGCGGGCGCTTCCACTGCTGAAGTTTGGCGGAGAAAATAATAACGGCGGCGTTCGGCGGAACGCCCCAGGATGCTCGGACGGCGGCGCGGTCGACTTTCTGGGATTGCTGGATCCACCAGTCGTTGTCGACGCAGTCCCCGGTCAACGAAACATGGTCGCGCGGGATACCGAGGGAACACATGAAATCGCGCCCATCAGAGGATGGGACGATCACCTGGTCGGCCAAGCGAAACAAACGAGGCCAGAAAAATTTCTTGATGGGAATTTTCCAATTGCGGCCGTCGCGCGGGGTGAGAGAAGTCGCATCCGCGCCAAAAATGAATGCTGCTTTCGAGAATTTCGAAGCCAAGCAGGTGATCCAAAAAGTAGCGCGAACGTAGCCGATGAAACACAGCACGGCGTCATAGTTTCCGCTGCGGATCAGCTTCCACAAGCCCGGATTGAAGAGGCCGAAGAAGGATTCCGCGCCGGAGCCGCGATTCAGGACGTGCGTCCAGGAGTGGCCATCGAGAACGGGGACATCCCACTTAATGTTGGCGCCAAATTCCGGGTCGTGGCCGGCTTCCGCACCGCGAAGAGAGCAATAGGCCACCTGGAAATCTAGCAAGGGGTGCTTGGCCATGCGGCGGAAAATCGGCGTCATGTATTGAACGGGATGGGTGGCGACGGCGAGGACGCGGTAGCGGCGGTCAGGCATGGCAGGTCCCTGG
>JBGPIX010000346.1:0-5621 GCA_041485085.1 Candidatus Acidiferrum sp. | reverse complement strand
GCCCCAACTCGGCAAGATGATGAAAATGAGAATGCGAATGGCGATGGTATAGCCGGCGAGGGCAGCGGAGCCGAAGACGCTGACGATGCGGATGAGGCCGATCCAACTGGTATGGGCGATGGCGAATTGCAGTATGCCGGTAATGGAGACGCGCAAGAGGCGGAGCAAGACGCTGAAGTTGAGATGAATCTGGCGGCGGAGGATGCGAATGCGCTCGGTGCCGCGGAGGAGGCGATAGAACTGGTAGAGGACACCGATGCTACGGCCCGTGAACGTAGCGAGGGCCGCGCCGGTGACGCCAAGCTTGGGGAAAGGTCCCCAGCCGAAAATGAGGCAAGGGTCGAGGACGAGATTGATGATGTTGGAGACCCAGAGCAGGCGCATGGCGATGGCGGCGTCGCCCGCGCCGCGGAAGATGGCGTTGTTGAGAAAAAGCATCATGATGGCGCCGCTGCCGGCAAGCGCGATGCGTGCATAACCGGAACCGACGCTAATAATTTGTGGAGAAGCGCCCATGAGACGAAGCAAGTCCGGCGCATAGAAGAGACACGGAATGCCAATGATGGCCGATACTGCGAGTCCAATGGCGATCGCTTGAACTCCGGCGACCGCGGCGCCGGCGGGATCCTTTTCTCCGATGCGGCGAGCGACCATGGCGGTGGTGGAGAGACTTAGGCCGAGGCCGACCGCGAATACCAGACTGAGAAGCGATTCGGTGAGGCCGACGGTGGCGACAGCGTCCGCGCCGAGACGGCCCACCCAGAAAACGTCGACGACCGCGAAGAGGGACTCCAGAACCATTTCCATGACCATTGGAATGGCGAGCAGGAGGATCGCGCGATTGAGATTGCCGGTAGTGAAGTCCTGATGCGAGCCGCGCAGGGCTTCGCGGACGGAACTCCATAACGTCGACGTGGGCGCAGTGGCAACAGTTTGTTCCAATGGCATATAGACCTTTACGTTCTGCGTGGACGCTTACCAAAATTCAGGCGCGCTGACGCGGCTGCAGAAATGAATAGTAGAAACGGGAGAGGGGATTCAGATCCGCGCTAGCGGCGGATTAGATTCGTACAGCGACTTGCGGGACGAACATGGGCGTTGTCCTTGGCGCTGTCTTTGCGTGATGACGGCGCCCGATGTCCGAAACTGTACGGACATTTTTTTGACTGAGGGAATTGTACCGTGAATGGGTGTGTGCTACCTAGAGGAAAGAAGAAAAAGGAAGGAGGATACCGCAGAGACGCAGAGGGCGCAGAGAAAGCGCGGAGAAACTGGGGCGCAGGCGGCACGCACACTCCTGCGAGCGAAAAATATTTGTAGAGTGTCTAGGCGGCGGCGATGCGGCGGATTAGGTCTTCCTGCTCGGACTGGGATTCGGCGCCGATGGTGAAGGCGTCGAGGAGATTGAGGCCGAGCGCGAAATTGAGAGCCTCATCCTGGCGGTTGCGCAATTCGCCTTGGCCGAGGATTTTCATGCCGATGATGCCTTTGCCGGCGGCGCGCATTTCTTTCATTACACCGACGACGGTATTGGGATCCGAGTCCATGTAAGCACCGACGGGATTAATACGGACTAGATGGACTTCCACCCAGGAAGATTTTGTGGCGGCGCGAAGCGCTTCGATGCTGTGGCAGGAGCAGCCATGGGCGCGGATGATGCCTTTTTCCTTGGCTTCGGAGAGGACATCCATCACGCCTTTGTAGCGATCGGTCCAATCGCCTTCCGTGAGGCAATGCATGAGGCAAACGTCGATGTGATCGGTGCCGAGTTCGCGGCGGAAGCGATCGAGATCGGCGCGGGCAGTGGCGGCGCCGCGGGCCCAGGTCTTGGTGAGGACGGTGACTTTGTCGCGGGGAACGTGCTTGAGGGCTTCGGCGACGTGCGGATGGCTGCCGTAAGAATCGGCGGAGTCGAAAAAGCGCAGGCCGTGGTCGTAGCCGTTGAGGAGCAAGTCGGAGAGCCCTTTAACGCCGAGGGTGGTTTGATGCGAGTGATGGCCTGAGCCAACGGTGCCGGTGCCCATGGCAAGGCGACTGGTCTGGATGCCGGTTTTGCCGAGCGTGACAGTGTCTGAGGCGCTGAATTTTCGCGGGAGAGGCGCGAGAGTAAAGGCGCGACTCGCGAACGCGGAAGAGTGGAGTGCGAGAGCACCAGCGGCGCAAGCGGTGCGATGGAGGAATTCGCGGCGTTTCATGGGGCCTCCTCTGGAACGAAGACCTAAGATATCTATTTATCATGGACGGTCGAAAAGGTCTTCCGGTATCAAGAAGTTCGGGCATATCGCGGCATCTCCCAGGCATAGCGGCATGCGCTGTGGCGCTGATTTCCGCGGTTTGGTCCAGGTTTTCTGATTAACGCATTTGCGGTGATTGCGAATTTGTCAGGGCTGTTTGTCAGTCAAGAGTTTGCCAGGTTTGATAGAGAGAGAAGTGGGCATTCCATTTTCACTGTTTCTTTCAGCTTTAAATCGAATTAGTATGTGGTCCGGGCGGTACTATGCAGGTGTTCCCGTCATCATCGATCTGCTGTTGAAATACCTCTCGAACACCGACACCGAGGTGCTGAAATGAAACAACGAAACCACAGCGACGGCTCTTCGCCAAACCGTCTTACGCGGCGCACGTTCCTGGAGAAGAGCGCCGCGGGCGCGATTGGGTTCACGATCGTGCCGCGTCACGTGCTGGGCGGGCCGGGATACGTGCCGCCGAGCGACAAGGTGAACATTGCGTTTATCGGAGTGGGTTCGCAGGGATTGCGCGTGATGCTGCACTTCCTGAAGGAACCGGACGTGCGGGGAGTCGCAGTGTGCGACCCGAACAAGGGCAGCGCGGACCATCCGCAGTGGGACACGCACGAATTCTGCAATTCGGTGCGGAAACTTCTGGGCGTGGATACAGGATGGGATTGGCTGAGCCCCGATCAGCCAATTCAGTTGACGCATTCGTTGCGGGTGACGAGCGGAGTGGCGGGGCGCGAGCCGTGCCAGCAGATTGTGAACGCGTACTACGGAAGCCAGCAGACTTCAGGAAAATACAACGGATGCGCTGCGTATAGCGATTACCGCGAACTGCTGGAAAAACAAAAAGGGGTTGATGCGGTGGTGGTATGCACAACGGACAACCTGCACGCGGCGGTGTCTGCAGCGGCGATGAAGAGGGGGAAACATGTGTTTTGCCAAAAGCCGCTGACGCACACGATTTATGAAGCGCGGCGGCTGGCGGAAATCGCGCGCTCGACCGGCGTGGCAACGCAGATTGCGGTGGGGAACCAAGCGTCGGAAGCGACACGGCAGTTGTGCGAATGGATTTGGGACGGGGCGATTGGACCGGTGCGGGAGGTGCACAACTGGTCGAGCCGGCCGTACTGGCCACAAGGCATTGAACGACCGAAAGAAGCGCAACCCGTGCCGGATGGGCTGGATTGGGATTTATGGCTCGGCCCGGCGGCGGAGCGTCCTTTCCACCATGCTTACGTGCCCTTTGTGTGGCGCGGATGGGACGACTTTGGGTGCGGGGCGCTGGGCGACATGGGTTCGTACAGCTATGACACGATTTTCCGCGTACTGAAGCTGGAAGCGCCGGTGAGCGTGGAGGCCAGTTCGAGCGAGCGTTATGAGGAGACTTACCCGCTGGCTTCGATCATCCGATACAACTTCGCCGCGCGTGGCGACATGCCGGCGGTGAAATTCACGTGGTATGACGGCGGATTGAAGCCGCCGCGGCCGGAGGAATTGGAAGAGAACCGCCCATGGATCGGAGAGGGAGAAGAAGAGGACGAAGGCCTGCTATTTGTGGGAGACCGCGGAAAGATTTTGTGCGGATTCAACGGAGCGCGGCCGAAAATTATTCCGCAGGCAAAGATGGATGCTTATAAACAGCCGGCGCCGACGTTGCCGCGTTCGCCGGGGAACGAGCGGGAATGGCTGGATGCCTGCAAGGGAGGCAAGGTCAAACCGGGAGGGAATTTTGAGTTTGAAGGGCTAGTCACGGAAACACTTCTATTGGGCAACGTCGCCGTGCGTGCCGGACAAAAACTGAATTGGGATCGCGGCAATCTGAAGGTGCTCAACTCGGATGCCGCGCAGAAATTTGTGGCTCCCGAACGCCGCAAGGGATGGGAGCTGTAGCAGACGAAAAATTACGCGGTGAGAAGATTTTTTGGAACGCGGTGGGGTTTTTCAGGCTGGTCGTGATGGGCCCACCATTCGCGCCAGGCTTCGGGATTTCTGCCGAAGGAGGCGCCGGTAATGGCTTGCAAAGAAGCGTAGACCAGGTCCTGCGTCCCGGGGTCGAGGGAGTCGTCATCCAGGAGATTTAAGAGTTGGGGAACGGCGGTCAGGCGCTGTTCGCCCGTGAGCATGCCTGCACGGGCAATGTTTGTGGCTGCGCGCTCGCGAATTTGTTTTGCAGGATCGTGGGCCAGAATGGCAAGAAGCGGGTCGATGGATTCCTCGGTGCCCAGCATGGCTAATCCCTCAACAGCCCAGAAGCGCGTCAACTGATTCGCATCGCGAGAATAGCGGACGAGCATGGTCAAGACAGTGCCGGGCTCGACGCCGCGATTGCCGAGGGCACCAAGTCTCCATAGAGCGAGGGAGCGGCTGCCGGGATCGTGTTGAATCTGATTGCGAAGTTTGGCAAGGCTCTGGGGCGACTTCCTGAGGTTGTTGGCGACAAGATCGATTTCCACGGCGGCGACGCGCACGCGTGGATCGTCGGAGTCCAAAGCCGCAAGAACGAGATGGAAGAGCTGATCGGTGTCTTGCAGGTGGCCGCGCCAGGAGTCCAGATTCTGGTGGATCAGGGCGAGAGACTGATCGGGGCGATGGATGGCAAGTTCAAGTAAGTGCTCGGCCTGCTGCTGGGGAGCCAGGTGGCTGATGGCTTCTATGTCGGCGCTGGCGGCGCCGGGATTGGAAGCAGGCACCAGAGCGGGCGACTGCTGTCTGGTGGACGATGGTAACGGAGTGACGCGCAGCCAGTTTGCCCCAGAGCTTTCGAGGCGCGCGGCTTCATAACCAGCGAAAGTAGAAAGCGCGGCAAGCAGAAGAAGGAATGCAGCGTAACGAGGCAAGCGACTCGGAGCGACCGAATCGTGGTTCGTGGCCCGTTCCGCGTGGGGAACGGGCTGAGGGGCCCCGGTGATGTCTTCCGACGAGTCGATCATGGATGCTGGCGCGCAGGTTGGCGCGCACTATGGGCAAATTAAGCAAGGGAACGGCAGGCGCCAATGGTACGGGCGGCCAGCGCGAGCTGATTTTGCGGACAACCCTAGTGATTTCAATACGATTGGAGGAGTTACTGGTACGCGCCGCGCGATCGAATCCCGTACGAAAGAACAGGGGGACATTGGCAGGCCCTGCGGCAGAGGAGGCTGAATGTAGGCGGCGGGACCGATCACTGAGAAGAGGACCCATCCCTGGGAAGTACGCAGAAAGATAGGGGACGTCCCGCAAGTCATTCGGGGCGCAAACACCATGCTGTTGTAGCAACATGAATTTGTCACCCTAACGGCAACATAAAAATGTCACCCCCCTGTGGAGTTAGTGTGTTCGAGGCGAGTGTCGCCATAGTAGAGCGAGACGCGGCCCTCGAGACTCTGGTACAGCTGGATTTTTGCG
>JBGPIX010000345.1:0-5662 GCA_041485085.1 Candidatus Acidiferrum sp. | reverse complement strand
CTATGGCGAGACGCGCGCGCTCGGTTTCGGTGACGCTGACATGGCTGCCGTTCTCAAGGCCATCGAGGCACGCAGCGACCTAATAGATGATTAGTTTCTCCCGCGAAGAGACCAGCTCCATTCTGCGATTCTAACGTATTACGGGAAACTGGGAAGTAATCCACTTGGGTGGAAAACGCGCTACTCGTAGATGTAAATTTCTAGCGCTCACTTCGTGGGTCGCAGTCTGCCCACCGCCCACTTAGGCGCATTGTCCCTTGGCTGGAACCTGCCCAAGAATCGGACATGGGCCTATGCTAAGCCCCATGGGAGCCATGTGGAAGGATCATATTTACAAGCATTTCGGCTCATCGACGTCGCGACTTGGACGGTTTTGGACGCTCACTGTATTTTTCGTTTGCAATTTCAACAACATCCGGGGAATCGGAATTGGGTTCGATTCCCATCGCCCGCTCCAGAAACCTCGGGTCCGGCCCGGAGACATAGGTGACAGATCGTACCGGAGACATAGGTTACACTTTTGGGCCAAAAGGGTTGTCGAGAGGCTGCAGAGTTTTTTCCTCCAGATCGATGTAGCCGAGATCGTACTCCATAAAGCTGACCAGCCAAATACCTTCTTCGACTTCTTTGATCCCCAGGGCTTGCCCTGCGAAGACCGTGCTGAGATTAATTTTTTTGCGGTGCAGACAGATGCGTCCGCAGTTGGTGACGTGAATGACGCGGTCGTGAAATGGATAAGCAAGTTCTGGCAGGCCGCCATAGCGGCGGATGGCGGGAGTGTAGACTTCCGCGGGGCACTTCATGTCCAAGGCCTCATGGGGCCGCTCGTTGTTGAACTCTTCGAGAAAATCATCGAATTTGCTCTGCTGCTGCAGGCTGTTCCCGCCCGCGGGGCGCGTGGTTTGCGTTTTGAGCGTGAGGTGCATGCGTTCATGCCGGCCATTCTGCTGCGGATGACCGGGCTGGATGCGTTCGATGGTGATGCCCAGGCGCAACCACCAGACCGAGAGCTTGGAGAGGTTGAACAGAGAGTTGGGCGAGGCGAAGGGCACGCCGTTGTCCGAGCGGATGCTAGCGGGCAGGCCGCGCTCTTTAAATAAGCGTGCAAAGGCCGTAAAAGCAAGAGCTTCACAGGTAGATTCAAGGGCTTCACAGAGGAGGAGATAGCGCGAGGCATGATCTGTGACGGTCAGCGGGTAACAGTATTTTTTGTTGCCCAGCAGGAACTCACCTTTGTAGTCGGTGCACCACAGCTCGTTGGGCTTTTGCCCCAGCGACAAGGGCGTGCCTTGAGCATGATTGCGTCGGCGCCCCCTGCGTTGGACCAGGCCGTGGCGATCGAGCACGGCGTGGATGGTGCTGCGCGCCGGAACCTTCACCTCACAGGAAAAGCGACGCAGCAAGCGTTCGCGGATCTTGCGCGCGCCCCAGTAGGGTTTTTCCCGTTTGAGATTCAGAATGGCGGCCTCCACCTGCTGAGGCAGTTGGTTGGCGTAACGCCAGGGCCTGCGAGAACGGTCGGTTAGAGCTTCCAGACCGTATTCCTTGTAGCGGTCAAAGATTTTGTAACCGGTTTTGCGCGAGATGGCGAACTCGCGACAGAGCGCGACCATCTTCTCCCCGTCCAGCAAGCGCCCCACAAAACGAACACGTTCATCCATAACCGAACACTCCTTCCAAGGCATCGCATCCTCCCCTAGGGGAGGAAGTGTCACCTATGTGTCCGGTACAAACTGTCACCCATGTGTCGGGTCGCTCATGCCGTAAACGAATATCCTCGACAGAAGTTGCATGGCAACGGCGCAGCGCCGCTCGATTTTCGCGAAGTGAGCAAACGAATCAGAAGTGACAGGATGCCACGCCGCGCTTCTGCAAGTATTTCTGGTGATATTCCTCAGCGCGATAGAACGTCCCAGCCGGCGTGATTTCCGTCGCAATGGGGCGCTTGAACTTGCCGCTTGCCTCCAGTGTGGCTAGCGATTTCTTTGCGAGAGCCTCTTGCTCCGAAGAATGAAAGAAAATCGCCGTGCGGTACTGCGTGCCAAAGTCCGGTCCTTGCCGGTTCACTTGCGTGGGGTCGTGCACCTTCCAAAACACGTCGAGAAGCTGCTCGAAGCTCACCTTTGCCGGATCGAACGTAACCTGAACCACTTCAGCGTGGCCCGTCTCGTCCGTGCAAACCTCCTTGTAGGTCGGATCCGGCGTCTGTCCCCCGCTGTAGCCCACAGCCGTATCAACCACTCCAGGCACTTGTTGAAAGGCCGCTTCAATCCCCCAGAAACAGCCCGCTCCAAACGTTGCAATCTCTGTCATGTTCCGCTCCTATCCGAATTCATATTCGGCCGCAACAGTCATACCTCTTGTAAGAATTCCTTCCATTGGATGCCGAAGACCTGGACGAAGGTTCGGCAGGTCCCGCGAGACGACCATCTCCCTGATAAGACCCTGCAAACATCTCCCCGGTCCGATTTCTTCTCCGCGGCAGGCGTCGATCTCAAGGATTTTTCTTGGCTGCTGCTTCGAAGGACTTCAGTTTCGCCTGTGCCAGCCCCTTGTAAGCGCTATTCACCGAAGCCGCCTGCGTGAACGCTTCCTTAGCCTCGGCATTTTTTTTCAAATTTAGCAAGGCAAAGCCGAGCCGATATTGATTGCGTCCAAAGCTCCCTTCGTCCGCCTTCAACAGCGGTGCCGCGGATTTGAAGCTCTCCGCGGCTTGAGCGTTATCCTTTTTCTGAAGGTTCACCTGCCCCAAAGAGCTGAGCGCCAGTCCTTTTTGCAGCGAGACCTGCTGTTGCCACTGTTCGTCAGTCACTCCCTCCGGCTTTTGAGCGGCGCCCAGCAGCGCGATCGCTTTCTTGGCGGAGGCCTCGGCCTTGTCCAGCTGCTCTCCTTTCTCGCTGTAATAGTCGGAAAGCAAAAGCAGCATTCCTATGTTGTTGGAATCTTTGGCCAGCAGCCCGTTGGCCACCTCCAGCATTTTCGGGATGTTTTGCGCTTGCTGATACGAAGTGGCCGCCACGCCGAGAGCTTGATTGGCGTAGAGCGAATCCGGAAAGATCTGCGCGAAATGAGTAAACATCGCAGCCCGCTTCGAAGGGTTCGTCGTTTTATAGGCCACCATGTACATGGCCTGCTCGATGTAGGCAATATTTTCCTTGTTGCTCTCGAGAGTCGCAGCCTTTTGCCTTTGCCACCCCTCTGCTTCCGTTCCTGCAGGTGGCGGAGCCGCCTTGAATCTTTGCAGAATGCCCGACGCCTTTTCGCCGTAAGCCGCAAGTTTATCGTTATCATTCTTCTCGCTTGCCGCGCGAACCATGTTCACCGCGTTTGCGAAGTTATCCGGATCGAGCGCAAAGAGTTTGTCGCCGTACTCGAACGCCTTGTCGTAGTTTTTTTGCGCAATGTAATAATTTACATAGAGATCGTCCGCCACGATCGCCATGTCACCCTGGCCGAGACTCGATGCGAATTTATCGATGAGTGCCAGCTTTTGCGCCGGATCGGCGGTGCCGTTGATTTCCGTCAGCGCATGGTCCGCTTCGGAACCGGCTGGGATCGGCACATACTTGCCAATCTGTTGTCCGCTTGCGGGACGAATAGAGAAAGCGAGAAAGGCGAGAAACCCGATCGCGCGCGTAATCCGTATCATGAAAACCTCCACCGGCAGGAAATTCGCTGCATCTTAGCGCCGCCCTGCTTCTAGCGCAAACAATCTTCTTCGTCGGTGCTCGGCGCTTCGTCAGGCCTCATTCGCCAGGGTTTTCGATTAGAATAGCGAGGTCTCTTTTGGAAAGGAAGAAATCGTGTCGGAGCCGGTGTTGAATTTCCGCTTGTCACATCGAAACTTGGTCGCTTCCGGGGCGATCGCGGCGTTTCTCATCGCAGGCTCCGCACTGCGAGTCGCAGCACAGAACCCCATGAGCTCCCACTCCATGGACATGCGCGAAGAAATCTCTCCTGAAAAACTGCCGCCTGCGCAGAAACTCACCGGCATTGGGAACGCCCACCTCCGCATCACCGCAAAGCCCGAGGCGCAGATGTGGTTCGACCAAGGCTTGAATTTGCTGCACGACTTTTGGGACTACGAATCCGTCCGCGCGTTCGAACAGAGCGTTCGCGTCGACCCGAGTTGTGCGATGTGCTATTGGGGAATTTATCAGGCAGAGAAATTCCGTCACAGCAACGCCAAATACTATTCCAACCAGGCATTAGTTAAGGCCGTCAGCCTCAAAGGCCACGTCAGCAAAGCGGAGCGCCTTTATATCGAAGCGAGCGCGGCTGCCGAAGCCGCCGATAAATCCGAAGGAGAAGATAAGAGCAAGGAAGAATCCATGGAAGTGCAACTTTACCGAAAATTGGTAAAGAGCAATCCCAAAGACATGCAGGCGCGAATTTTTCTTGCGGAAGCGTTTTCCGATGGTTACGACGATGACGATCAGCCGCGCGATGGCCAAAAGGAAGCCCTGACGATGTTGCAGTCGGTGCTTAAAGAAGATCCCGACAACTCCGCCGCGAATCACTACTGGATTCACGCTGTCGAGCCGAGCCAACATCCCGAGCAGGCTCTTCACAGCGCCGAAATTCTTGGCCGCCTGGCGCCTGCCTCAGGGCACATGGTGCACATGCCGGGGCACATCTTCTATCGCACTGGCGATTATGTCCGCGCCAAAGAATCTTTCGCAGATTCGATGAAAGCCGATGAAGCGTATATGCAGGCGCAGCACGTGCAGGTCGATGACGACTGGAATTACGTGCACAACCTTATGTACGCGGTCGCGAATTTGATGGAACTTGGTGAATTAAATGAGGCCACCGCGTTGTCCGCCAAACTTAAGGGAGCGCGCGGCGAACTTGAGAACACGCTGTATCCCTGGTCGCCACGCGACGCCATGTCGCGTCTCGATCCGCGCCTCCCTGTGGCGCTGCGCTCCGCGGATTGGGCTTCGGTTCTCGCTCTGCTGAAAGCCAGCGATCCTCCCGCTACACTTCCGAATCTTCAATTCCTCGCGCGCCAGCTAACTCAGTTTGCGCTCGGCATGCAGGCACTGGAGGCTCGCGATCTGTCCCGCGCGGAGGAGGCGTCAGCAGAGTTCGACGCGGGACTGTGGCGAATCTCTCAACGCTTGAAAGACGAAGAGGACGCCAAGGCCAACGAAAAAGAAAAAGACAAGAAGAAATCAGACGCCGGCCCTCCAAAGCTGCAGGTGATGCCGGATGCCATGCCCAAGCCGCTCGTGAGCAATCTATCTATCATGTCTCTGGAACTGCGTGCCGGATTGCTGGTGGCAAAGAAGCAGACGGACGAGGCCAAGAAACTTTACGCACAGGCCGCGCGAGAAGAAAAATCCCTTGGTTACCGCGAACCTCCGGCCTTCCTTCAACCTGTTAGCGAGACGGAAGCAGCGGTATTTATGGCAGATTCGGACTGGACGGATGCAAAGGCTGCCTACAAAGTCGCACTCCTCGACCGACCTCGCTCTGGCTTCCCGCTCTACGGCATCGCGCTGTCAAGCGAACAAGCTGGCAACGTCGCAGCAGCCGCACACGAGTACGCGGAGTTTTTGGCCGCGTGGAAATGCGCCGACTCTACCCTCCCGCAACTCGCCCACGCGCGCGCCTACCTTGCCTCTCACGGGACAGTCGAAGCCAGCAAATAGCGCCT
>JBGPIX010000344.1:0-5672 GCA_041485085.1 Candidatus Acidiferrum sp. | reverse complement strand
GAAGACGAGGATGCCCACAACTTCGCCGTCCATGAACCACACTTTCGCGGGAATTTCCTTGAGCGTTTGGAACATGAACATGAAATACCACTCCGGCCGAATGCCAGCAGGGGCGGGAGCGAACGGGTCGGCTTTTGTCCCCAGTTCCCAAGGCAATATTGCGGCAAGTGCTCCGAGGACTCCCAGAGCGATGTACCAGGCCATGAACTCGCGCAACAGAAAGTTGGGGAAAAATTTCATTTGCCGCGCCTCCCCTGGAGAGGCCGTCCAGCGGGCTTCGACACCGGTGTGACGCTCATGCCGAAATACTGAACCAGCGCGAGATGGATGAGCACGAGAAGCGTCGTCAACAAGGGCAACACCGCAACGTGAAAACCGAAGAAACGGGTGAGTGTCGCGCCGGTCACTTCTTCGCCGCCGCGCAGGAACACCATCAGGCTGTGGCCGATGAGCGGTACTTGACCGGCGATCTCCGTCCCGACCTTGGTAGCGAAAAATGCCAGCGTATTCCACGGGAGCAGGTAACCGCTGAAACCGAATCCCATCGCCAAGAACAGCAACAACATGCCGCTGAGCCAAGTCATCTCTCGTGGCTTGCGGTAGGCGCGCAAGAAAACGACGCTGAACATGTGGGCGAACGCCGTCAGAATCATCAAGTTCGCCGCCCAGGAATGAATGGATCGAATCAGCCAACCGAACTGCACCCGGGTCATGATGTACTGCACGCTCTCGAACGCTTCATTGGCTCCCGGTCGGTAATAGAGCAGCAGCAGGATTCCGGTGCACACCTGGATCATGAACAAGAAGAGAGTGATTCCGCCGAGGAAATACCAATAGGAGAGCTTGTGGATAGGAACGGTTTTCTTCTTCAACGGCCCGATGAGCTCCGCCCAATGAAAGCGCTCATCCAGCCAATCTCGGACGTGCGTCAGCAGATGCATTTCAACCTTCGCGCTTCCGGCTGACCACGATTTCGCCTCCGCGCACGTGAACCTGAAAAGAGTCCAGTGGACGAGGAGGCGGGCCCGAGATGTTGCGTCCGTTGAGATCGTACAACCCGTTGTGGCACGCGCACCAGATCTGGTGGAGATCCTTGCGATACTGCACGGTGCAGCTTAAATGCGTGCAGACTGCTGACAAGGCGCGATACTCGCCTTCGGCGGTCATCAACAACAGGGCAGGGCGAGTTCCGAAGCGAAAAATCTTGGAGCCGTTGGGCCTTAGATCACCGACCTTGGATGCCACAACTTCATCGCCGCCAAGGTCCGCCACAGGTGGCGGAATCAGGTAGCGCAGCACCGGGTAAACAAACGACACGACGGAAGCAAACAGTCCGCCTCCCAGCAACACCTCGACGATGCGCCGCCGCGGCGGCCTGACTGGAGTTGGAACCTGGCTCTGGCTCTCCACGGTACTCCTCATACTTTCTTCTGAAGGTCGACGGGCCCACTTTATCGCTTCTCAGCGAACTCCCGGATGTAAGCCACCAATTGCGCGATCTGCTCCTTAGATAGCTTGCCGTCGTAGGCGGGCATCTTGTTCTTTCCTTTACTCACAACTTCAGTCAGTTGAGCATCCGACTGGCCCTGCACTTCCGCGGAGCCGAGGTTGCGGGCACTGAGTTTCTTCCCCATGGGGACTTCGCCTTTGCCGTCGGGACCATGACACATGGCACACTTCGCCTTGAATAGCGTTTCTCCTGCGCTCTGGGCTCGAGAAGATCCTGTACAGACCGCAATCAAACCCACTGCGACCAGACTCGTCATCAACATTCGGATTAGACTCAGTCTCATCGATCAACCTCCGTGAACATTCTCGCTGCCATCCTTCGGGTTCCTCTGAAAGCGTTAGCCTTTGAGCGTGGTCAAAAAGTCGGCTAGGTCATTGATTTGCTGGTCTGTCGTCTCGGGGGGAAGAGGCGGCATCGCAGATTTCGGATTGCCGTCCTTCATTCCGTGGATCACCTTCAACAATTGGTCTCGCGACAGTCTGGCGCCGACATCCGTGAGCGATGGGCCCACGGAGCCTCCCTTGCCTGCGATGCTGTGGCAAGTGTCGCAGCTCTGCGCTGCGTAATACCGACGACCAGGAGAGGCAGAATCCAGCGTCGCTGACGAAGCCGCCGATTTAAGCTGAGCTTTTCGATGGGACTCATCGTAATTCAGAAAATCGAGGATTGCTTTAGCCTGCTTGTCGTTGAATTGTGAGCTCGCCATTGCCTGCATCCGCTTCACTTCAAGCGTCCACTGGGCAGGGGGCAGGCTTGGTTTCAGACTCGTGTCGAGCCCATGACATTCGTTACATTTCGCGCGGAACACCCGATAATCTTTTTGGATTTCGGCTGGGTAGCCCGATGTGTCGATTTTTATTTTGTCTCTATTTTGGGTGAATTGTCCGTGGACCGTACCTATCCCGGCCAACCCCACGATTGCCGCGAAGAATAGGCCACTGAGCAAGCGAATCAGATGTTGTTTTTTCATTGTCTATTCCTCCTCAGAAGTTAAATGCGATGTCGGCTTGGAAGAGTTTGTCGGTACTCTTCACCGCAGCGACGGGATCGCGGCCAGACAAATAGCTGTAGGCAACTCGCCCAATGATGTTCCCGGAAGGCGTGAGAGTCTTGTTTACTCCGATGGTCCAGTCATGAGTCGATTGCATTCCGACTCCAGTGGCACCGGTGATCTTCTGATGTAGCAAATCATAGCGGCCCGATACAGCGAATCCCTGTTGAATGTAATAGTCGACTGCTCCGTAGTAGCCGTCGCCGATGGAAGATCCTCCACATTCACTACTCGCATGCTTGTCCAAGAACCAAACCCACTACATGACCTATCTGAGAAGGAGAACGTTGACCATGAAAACGTGGAAAAAGGTCGCCGCTGCTATTCTGGTTTTGGTTCTTGCTGGGGCGTTCTTCGCGTGGCGCATGATTGAGCGCGGCTTCAGCGCCCGCGAAACTCCCTCGAAGATGGAAGTTTTCGTCGCAAACAAGGCGAGGGCTCTCGCGGTTCCTGCGTCCTACCGCAGCCTGAAGAACCCCCTACCGAATTCGCCGGAGAACATTCGCGCCGGGATGGAACACTTTGCCGATCACTGCTTTCTCTGCCACGCCAACAACGGCACCGGTGATACCAGCTTCGGCAGGAACATGTACCCTAAGCCGCCCGACATGCGCGCCGCGCAAACACAAAACAAGACCGACGGCGAGCTCTTCTACACCATCTACAACGGAATCCGCCTGAGCGGCATGCCAGCGTTCGGAGACAAGGATCAAAGCGACGCTGACTCCACCTGGGAGCTCGTGCGGTTCATCCGCCACCTGCCATCACTCACCGAAGAGGAAGAGAAACAAATGGAAAAACTTAATCCGAATAGCCCAATGGAGCAGAGCGAGGAGAACCAAGAGGAACAGTTTTTGAAGGGAGGCAAGCCTCCCATGTCCATGAAGATGAAGCATCACTAAAAGGAGAAACGTATGAAACACATCTCAGTGCTTTTGCTGGGAGCGGTTCTGTTTGCTGGATTGGCGGTCGCCCATGGTGACGAACAGCACATCATGGGAACCGTCACGAAAATCACAGACACTGCGATTACGGTGGAAGTTGCTCCGAAAGAAGGCGCCACGCAGAAAACCAGCGTCACCGTGAACATTGTCTCTTCCACGAAGTTTGAAAAGATGGGCGCCACCGCCACCATCAAAGACGTCAAGGTCGGCGATCACGTCGTCATCCACGCAGGCAAGAAAGCCGGCAAGCTCGAAGCCCACGTCGTCAAGATCGGAATGGCGATGGACGGTATGCATCAAGGGTGAACCGCAGCCTAGTTCCGCGGAGCGTGCGCCCCCAGGCATAGCCTGTCTCTTGTGAGATCCCGCCGGGCGAGCAATACTTCAAGAACGATGGCCAAGGCAGACCACGATGGAAGTCTCTCTGATTCGAGCCGCATGAAATGAATCGATCCATACTGGCGGGATTCCGACCACGCGCTGGAGGTCTTCATCTGCTCGGCAGGTTCGCCATCGACCTCATCAACTATCGCGGATTGCTTTATGCGCTGGGCGCCCTCGCCATCTTTTTCCCCATCTCCGATGGATATGCAGATCAGGAAAGAACGGAACGGGAGAATATCGTCATCGCCCGCATCGCGAACGTGAGTGAGGCAAGACCATCAACCGAGTTGATCGTAAAGTCAGAAGGACGAAGCGTCCCCGCGTATATCCGTGATCCCAGCGGCAGCTCAATCCGTGTCGCCATCCTTTTAGACGCGGGGCCCAGTCAGGCAGCCGTTCTTGCGAACGAGAAGGAAGTGACGGCTTCCGTTATCCGTGGGCTGTCGGAACTGCCAGCGAAGTTCGTCGTCGGAAGACTCGGACTCGAAGGGGAACTTTTTCCAAGCACGTCAGACGGTGCGGTCGCCGTCCGAACCATCCAGGAGATCAGTGGCGACACAGGCAAATGGACCGATGTTCCCATTTATGACTTAGCGGCGGCAGCGGTCCATGAGCTGGCCGCTGATCCCGGTGTTCGAGTGCTGCTCTTCATCGGCGGCGGCAAAGATCTGGGCTCAAAGCTCAGTTATCAGCAACTCCGTAGCTTAGCCGAAGCAAATCACGTTGCCTGTTTCGTTTTGTTATCCGCCGACCGAAGCCACCGCGGTCCGCGGGCCATGCTGAGCCACGGATGGTGGATGCGGGAACTCGCCGACGACACTGCCGGGATCTTCCTTGAAAATGAGAAGACGCCAAAAGCAATTGCGAAGGTGCTTGCCAATATCCGCGCCCTGCGTCTGCTGGCGTTCAAGATGGACTACAAGAAGCCGGGCCGTCACGAGATCGCTGTCAAGACCCATCCACCCGTACAACTGCGGGTGCAGAAGGCCGTTTTCACAGAAGCAACGGAATAACCGTTTGCTTGCGATACGGAATTCTTCCTATGCGGCTTTCGAGGTCCCGTTCGCGCTTGTTCGCCTCCTTGTTCGCTACGGATTACTTTTCCCTAGGCATCGAGGACACGCTCTTGCGCTTCGCCATCATCAATCTCCTTCGTCGCTGAATCGTCTCTGGTTCGTTACCCTGGTTGCGCCCCAACTGTCTTGTTGTCTTAGCGCCCGGTCAAGTGAACCCATTTCGCTACGGACGGAATCCCTTGATTGTCCGTGAGGAACAACATGTACCACCTCGGTGGAGCAATTGCCGGCTCGAATTTCAGGGAGCCCCGCACCGTGCAAGACCCGCACGCCTCAAACGGAACATCCACGAGCCGCTGATTCGAATCCCATGAGTGCGTGGTTGCCATCTGCCGGATCAAGTTCACCCACCGGATGTGGCGCGCCTGCGGAGTCTCAATCTCGATCGTATCCCCATAGTGAATCTCCTGCGGCGCGTGCTCGATGATCGGCCGCGGTCCACGGAAGAGATACGGAGGATGGTAGAGTTCGAGTCGCAGCTCCCCGCCCGCCACCGTGTTCGCTTCTGGATTTGAACCCGCTGTGATCACCCGCCCGTCTGGCAACAAAAGGGCAATCGAGTGATACATTCTGGGAACCGACGCTTTCGCCGCCAGGCTCCATGTATTCGCCGGCGGATGATAGATCTCCGCTTGGAGTGACGCCGTCGTGGCATTCTCCGAATTCTGCTCCCCTCCGCTCACGAAAATCGTGCGATCCGGCAAAAT
>JBGPIX010000343.1:0-5708 GCA_041485085.1 Candidatus Acidiferrum sp. | reverse complement strand
GAAGGCGTTGTAGTCGGCGGCGCGGTCGGCGGGGACTTGCCGGAGCAGGAAGTTGATGTGTCGAGATGCGCTGACGGTCAGGCCTTTGACGGAGTATTGGGACGCGTAGGTCGCATAGTCGCGCTGGACGGAAGTGCCGGTTGGCGCCGCGACGTCTGTGCCGGGGGGAAGGCGGAGAGTCATCTTGGTTTCGACCTCGAGCGGGGTGCCGAGTTCTATGGGAGCGGTGGCCGAGCCCGGAGCGGGTTTGGCGGGCGGATCGGGCAAGCCTAGTTGGGGAAGCAGTGCGGGGATGCGCAAGGGTTTCTTGGACCAATCCACAAATTTCGGCTGGGTGATTTCGTAGTCCACCGTGAAAGGCTCGCGAGTGGCGTAGGGATCAGACGCGTTGACGTTGATTACTTGCCCGCGGAAGCCATCGGAGAGCGACAGAAGCTGGGCAAGGTCCTTCCATTTTTCCTTCGGTGACTGGTGAAAGGCGACACGAAGGAGCAATTCATTGTCGCCGCGCAAGGCATAGTGAACCTTCGCTGTGAGTTTGCCATCCGGCGCAAGGCGGGCATCAACATTGACGGCCTGACGCGCGGGAAATGGAAGTTCGCCTAGCACACGGGGCCACAATTCTGACACCGCCGGGCCGACGAGTAAGGTGTGCTTCCCTCGAAATTGGGCGGGGATCATGCGATAAGGTGCGACCTCAAGGTTGAGGTCCATCCAAACACTTACTGAGGGAAATCCGGACATGGTGAGAAGGTGGTCGAAAGCTGTGGGCCGAGGCAGGTCGCCTTCTGATATGGATGGATCTGACGCCACCAGGCCAGCGCGTGCGGGCCCACAGTAGTTGTTACCAATTGCTGCAAACAAGACAAATTTGTCCTCGGCTGTTGCGTATCCCGACGAAAGAATGTCCGAGGGGCTACGCGTCTTGTAACCGGTTGCGCCAAGAGGAAGTTCGATGGTCTTGATCTTCTGCGAAACAAAGTCGTAGAACGAATTAATCCACTGATCGGCCGTGTCTTCGCCTTGGATGAGTTCCTTAGCTTTTGGGTAGAATTCCTTAACAATATCCTTCTTCGGTTCTAGAACCGTGCGCAGACGGTTCGCCAGAACTTCCCACGAGCCAAAGGTTGTGACGATAACGTGAGGCTCCGTTTTTCCGGCCTCGGCATCGCTGGCGGTACCCGCCGCGGTGGACAATTTCCATTTGTAAAGCGAGCGCGCGGAATCTCCTCCTCCTAATTCTTCCTTCTCTGGTGGCGGCAGATTTTGAGGAACCCTCATCTGTACCGTTCGCGCAGAGGGAAGGTCGATTTCGAAGAGCTCCTCAGAGACCACGCCAGAGCGGTCGAAGGAGTGGTCGAGCCAGAAGTCGGGGGCGAGGGGGTGGTGCGTTGTGGTGGTGATGACGCGGTATTCGAGATTGTCGCCGGGCTCGAGGCCGAGGATGCGGACGGATTTGACACGGACGTCCTGGTAGGCGGGGGCGTTGACGACGGCTGGATTGGGATTGTCGGTGATGGCGCTAGGGAGGATGTCGGCGGTGCCGCCGGTGGGATGGGTGATGTGGACGAGCGGGATATCGATGGATTGGAAAGAGCGGTTGTAGTCGAAATTGAGGCGGGCGAATTGACGGACGCCGAGTTCGGAGTTGATGTGCACGCGAGCGTGGACTTCTTTGCGGGAGTCGCCGTTGGCTTCGAAGCGGATCTTGGTTTCGAGCAGCTCGAACTGAGCGGGGTTTTGGGGCTCGGCGGGAGTTGAAGCCTTCGCGGCGGGTTGCTCGGATGGCTTTTGCGGAGCTTGCTGGGCTTTCGCTGAAGAAAAAATAACGGAGACAAGAACGCAAGAGACTGCAAGTGCGCGCGAGAACACAGGAAAGCTGAGATGGAATCGCAAGATGGCCTCGGAGGCAGTTTAGGGCGGGGAGGGAAGTGGGTAAAGAGGCGGGTTCGGGCGCGTTGCCGAATATGCATGAGTGAGCGAGGCGGACGCCTAGAAAAGAAGCAAAGAATCTTACACGGAGAACACAAAGTTCACAGAGTTCACAGAGAAAAGAGAGGTTCCAGGGGAGAAAGCTATCGAAAAGGATCAAAACGGAATGGCGGCAGGGGCGTCTGAGTGCGTGATAGAGTTTGTGTGCGCGAATGGCGCGAGGAGAACGCGGATGCGACGTGTCTTGGCGGGGATCGTTGTGGTTGCACTGGGATTTTCTTTGGGCGCGGCATGGACGGCACGGGCTGACAACCGGCCGGCTCCGAAGGGGCCGGATGAGGATGGGACGAAACCGGCACTCGTAAAGATTGCGGGCGAAGGGATGATGGATTCGCACGCCTTTCAGTACCTTACCGAACTGGGCGATGACATTGGCTCGCGAGTGACGGGGTCGCCTGCGGAGAGGAAAGCCGAAGAGTGGGGCGTGGCCAAGATGAAGGCCATGGGCCTGGAAAACGTGCACACGGAAAAATACCAGCTTTGGCGCGGATGGACCCGCGGGACCGCGCAAGGAGAACTGCTGGCACCGATTCACAGGGCGCTACATGTCGATGCGATGGGCTGGACGGGATCGACGCCGGCGGGCGGCGCGGAAGGCGAGGTGGTGACTGCAAATCTCTTTGATATCGACGAAGAGGTCAAGAACGTCTCGCGGCTCTCGGGAAAGGTCGTGCTGGTGGTAATGCAGGGCGCACCCAAGAAAGGCATCGATTCCCTGTTTGCCGTTTTCGGAGATTTCTTGAAAGCGGCTGGGAAGGCTGGAGCGATCGCGGTGATCGGAGGCCAGGCTGGTTCGAAGGCTTCGGGATTGAACCTGACGCATACCGGGATTCTTGGATTCGACGCCGATTTTTCCGTTCCGGTGGTCTCGATGACCGCCGAGGATCAAGGGCAACTGGAACGATACGTCGCCAGTGGGAAGAAAGTGCGCGTGCGCTTCAACGTGCAGAATACATTTTCGAACGGGCCGGTGGAATCAGCGAATGTGGTGGGAGAAATTCGCGGGCGAGAAAATCCGGAGCAGGTGCTGGTCGTGGGCGCGCACCTGGATTCGTGGGATCTCTCCGAGGGCACCACGGATAATGGGACGGGTTCAGCGAGCGTGCTAGCGTCGGCGGAAGCGATTGTTCGCTCCGGTATGAAGCCGCGGCGGACGATTCGCTTCGTGTTGTTTACCGGCGAGGAGCAGGGACTGGACGGCTCGTTTGCGTATATGAAGCAGCATCATGCGGAGATGGCCAATCACTTGGGGAACGTGGTGCTGGATAACGGGCAGGGGCCGGTGAAGGAGTTCAACCTGGGTGGCCGTGACGACCTGGTAGCAAGCTTCCGGCCCTTCGCCAAGTCGCTTTCTTCCATTCGCGAGATCGCCGTCAACGACAAGGTTGAAAACGGGACCGACACTTTGCCGTTTTCCATGGCTGGACTGCCGGGGATTAACATGGACCAGGATTCTCCGGATTATAAATACACTCATCATTCTTCGGCCGACGCGCTGGAAGCGGTGAAAGCCGATGTCCTGGCGCAAAATGCCACGCTGATGGCGCTTACAGCTTTTTGGATCGCGGACCGGCCGGAGCGATTTGCTTCGCCATGGCCCACGGAAAAGACCGCGAAGATGCTGAAGGCGCAGCACCAGGACGAGATGCTGAAGGTGTTCGGGCTGTGGCCCAAGGAGTTTGCGGAGGCGGAAAAGAAAGAAGAGACTCCGCCGAACTAGTGGCCCGGGCATAAGAGTGGTTTGGAAGTTTGGCGAGCGGCACGTGATCGGCGTGTCGCTCGATTTTTTTGAACAGCGACGAATGGGAAGAACTGTGATATGACACGTGTCCCTGGAGGACGCACGGATGAAGATGAAGGCGCTCGCCCTAATACTACTCGCAATATTCTTAAGCACTTCTAGCCGGACGCAAGAGAAGCCTCAAGATCGCAGAAAGTTCCTTGATCCGAAAACGCAGGTGAGCGATGACCCGCGGCGCATCGTGGTGAAGCCGGGACCGCGCGGGCCGGAAGGCACGCTCGTTCTTCGCGGCGGGAGAATCTTTGATGGCACGGGAGCGCCTGCGCGCGAGGGCACGCTGGTCATGGAAAGAAACAAAATTGTGAAGATACTGCCGGCCAACTCGAGCGAGTGGCCGAAAGACGCGCAAGTCATCGATGTTTCCGGAAAGACGATCTTGCCGGGGCTGATCGATCTGCACACGCATCTGACGTACCCGTTGAACGAGGAAGATTTTGGAGTGGCAATGAACGAAGCGGACGCGACACTGCGCGGCGCCGAGAAATTGCGCTATTTCATCGAGAGCGGAATCACGAGCGTGCGCGACGTCGGATCACAGGGTAACGTGCCTTTCCGGCTGAAGGAATGGGTGCGTGAGAACCGCATCCCCGGGCCGCGAGTGTTTCCAGCCGGTGCGTTTATCACCGGGGAGGGCGGCCATTCCACGGAAAATACCCCGGATGAATTGGTCCTTAGGATGGGCGCGACGCGTCTGGCCTCCGGGCCGGACGATTGGAGACAAGCGGTGCGCGAGCAGTTTCATAAGGGCGCGGACGTGATCAAGCTGGGCAGCCACTTTTCCCCGGAGGAGATCAAAGCGGCGGTAACGGAAGCGCACGAGTTGGGATTGAAGGTGACAGTGGATTCGGAAACGTTTTATATCCAGCGGGCGGTGGAAGCAGGCGCGGACACGATCGAGCATCCCTTGCCACGAAGCGAAGAGACGATCCAATTGATGGCGAAGAAGGGAGTGGCGGCCGATCCGACCCTCATTCCGTACCAAATTATCTTCGAGGAATGGGGAGGATACTTCGGATCGACGTCGCGGCGGTTCACGTTTTCCAAGGACGCCAATCTGGAGATGTTGAAACGCTTGCGCAAGGCGGGGATCAAGTGCGGGGTCGGAACCGATTTGATCTTGCATTGGTACCGCTACATGCCCGGGCCGTACATCCGGGAACTGAAGAATTTTGTGGAGGCGGGATGGAGCGTTCCGGAGGCGCTGGTGGCGGCGACAAAAACCAACGCGGAGATCCTGGATATGGATGATCGTCTGGGGACGCTACAGGTGGGGAAGCTGGCCGATGTGCTAGTGGTGAATGGCAAGCCGGACGAAAATCTGGATGACCTGGCGAAGGTGGACATGGTCATTCGGGATGGGTACGAAGTGGTTCTGGGTGGCCATGTGGCAATCCCCCGGCATATCGCTGAAAAGCCCTGGAAGTCGGCCGCGGCGCCCGCGGAGATGAAATAGGCAATCTTAGGATTTTTAGTTAAGACTTTTAATATCAATAATATACATGGGTTCTGGTGGGATGAGGGGCTTTTGGCATTGGGTTGAATGACGACAGGGTCCCCGAGATTGAGAAGCCGTTGGGGATGGGGGGCAGGATCCGCTTGGGCAAGAATGGTGCCAAGTGGCTGATTTCCACAGGACTTTTTGTGGGGATGTTGCGAAAGATTTGACAGGACACGATTTCTTCCTTATACTTCGATGTTTGTCAGGGAAGCATTTACCCTGAGTGGGGCGGCTCCAGCTTGTTTGGAGTCGTTTAGTTGGAAGGGAAATATCTTCGGTCCCGGAACAAAGTAAGACGGAATGGGACAGAAGAGCGGCCGGAATGGGGCGCCAGCCCCGCAAAGCCGAGTAAGCCTCTCCGAACTGAAGCCAAGAGCGAAGTTCTACTTCTTGGAGTGCGTACGGAGTTTCTTGCTG
>JBGPIX010000342.1:0-5719 GCA_041485085.1 Candidatus Acidiferrum sp. | reverse complement strand
ATTGAAAGACGGCGTGTTCGACGTGGGACAGAGGTTTTACTTGAATGCGGACGCCGGCGGTGACCAGGTGCGCGAACGCGCGACATTTGCGCTGAATGAGCTATGGGTGGTCGCGGGAGACAAAATCAGCGACCCGCTGGGCTACACGAACTATCTGCGAGTACTGGGGAAGGACGCGCTCGGAAATTATCAGGATGTGATGACGGACATCACGCTGACGCCGGCGATGGGGCATTACCTCGACATGGTGAACAATGACGCGCCGGCGCCGGGGCAACACGCCAACGAAAATTACGCGCGAGAAATCATGCAGTTGTTCTGCCTCGGACTGAATCAATTGAACCCAGATGGGACGCCGGTGCTGGACAGTTCCGGAAATCCGATACCAACGTATACGCAAAACGACGTGATGGACCTGGGCCGGGCGTTTACCGGATGGACGTATCCGGTGCAGCCGGGCAAGACACAGCAGAATCACAACCCGGAATATTATGGCGGGTCTATGGTGGCGGTGGAGTCTATGCACGACACGGGATCGAAAACCATTCTGGGTCAAACCATTCCGGCAGGGCAAAGCGCGGGAGCGGACCTGGCGGCGGCGCTGAACATCATTTTCAATCACCCGAACGTGGGGCCGTTCGTGGCCAGGCAGTTGATCGAGCACCTGGTGACGAGCAACCCGAGCGCCGCCTATGTGCAGCGAGTGGCACAGGCGTTCAACTCTGGAAATTTTAACAGTTACGGATCGGGCAAGCGGGGTGACTTGGAAGCGACGATCGCGGCAATCCTGCTGGACACGGAAGCGCGACGCGGCGACGTAGCGGCTACCTCGGTGGCCACGGATGGAAAACTGCGAGAGCCGGTGGTGATGATCGTGAGCCTCGCGAGAGCATTTCATGCGCAGACGGATGGAGGAGGACTCACCTTTGAAGGTGGGACGATGAACCAAGAGATTTTCTTTCCGCCGACGGTCTTCAATTTCTTCCCACCCGTCAACCCGATCGCAGGGACGACCTTGAATGGGCCGGAGTTCGCGATCTTCAACACGGTGACGAGCCTGGCGCGAGCCAATTTCATCAATGACGCGGTTTACGGATCGCTTGGGTCAAGCACGCGGCTGGATTTCAGTCCAGTGTTGAATGCCGGAACGACGGATCAGATGGTGGCGTGGCTAGACACGCTGTTTCTCCACAGCTCCACGCCGGACTCGATGAAGCAAACAATACTAACCGCGCTGAGCGCGATCGATCCAAACGATAAGACCGGGCAGGCGCAGGCAGCAATGTACCTGTTCCTCTCATCGTCCATGTACCAGGTGCAGCACTAGACGCGAAGGAGCCAGAAATGACGCGACACACGCGGAGAGACATGCTGAGGCTGACCTGCTGCTCAGCGGCGGGGGCGGCGATGCTGGGCGGGCTGAGCAAATTTGGATTGGTGAGCGCGTTTGCCCAGGGCACTACCGACTACAAAGCGCTGGTGTGCATCTTCCTGTTTGGCGGAAATGACGGGAACAACATGGTGGTGCCAATCGATTCGCGCTATGCCGGTTACCAGAGTGTGCGCGGGCCTTTGGCACTGCCTCAAGGCCAGTTGCTACCATTGCAGAGCGGAGGCCAGGCAATCTATGGGCTGCACCCGAGCATGCCGGAACTGCAAGGGTACTTCAACAACCAGAAGAACCTGGCGGTTCTAGCGAACGTGGGAACCCTGGTACAGCCAACCACCCAGGCGATGTACAAGTCTTATAAGAATTTGCCGCAAAACCTTTTCTCGCACTCGGACCAGCAGGATCAATGGCAGAGCGCCCAGTTGACGGGCAACCCGCAATCCGGGTGGGCCGGGAAGGTGGCGGATTCGCTACAAAGTGCCTACAACAGCGCGGCAAAGTTCCCGCCAATTCTTTCGGTGAGCGGCAACGCCATTTTTTGCACGGGCATCAACTCGCAGCCCTTCACGATGGATCCGGGATCAACGCCCGGGCTTCAAGGATTCGATTCTTCCGCGGCATCACAGGCGCGGTTCGTGGCGGCACAGCAATTGTTAACGTTCGACAGCGGGCTTTCGCTGGTGCAAGCGGCAAACGCCGTGACCGGGCAGGCGGTGCAATACAGCGTAGTGTTGTCCAATGCGCTGCAAAATATTCCGCCGTTGCAGACGGTGTTTCCCAAAAATTACCTTGCGGACCAGTTGAAGCAAGTGGCCCAGGTGATCGCGGCGCAGGGCAGCCTGGGAGTGCGGCGGCAGATCTTTTTCTGCTCGTTCGGAGGGTTCGACACGCATGGAGACCAGCTGGTGCAGCATGTGAAGTTGTTGGGCGAGTTGAGTCAGAGCATGTCGGCGTTTTATCAGGCGACGCAGGAATTGGGAGTTGCGAGCCAGGTCACCACGTTTACAGTCTCTGAGTTCGGCCGAACACTGGAGCCTGGATCGAACGCCGGCACGGACCATGCGTGGGGCAACCATCAATTGGCTCTGGGCGGGGCGGTGAAGGGCAACACACTGTACGGAACATTCCCAACGCTGGCATTGGGCGGCCCGGACGACGCGGACCAGAACGGACGGTGGATTCCGACCACCGCGCTGGATCAATACGGCGCGACACTGGCGACATGGTTCGGAGTGAGCGCGGCGGATTTGCCGTCCGTGTTCCCGAATCTGGCGAGTTTCTCGACTCAGAATCTGGGGTTTCTGGGCTAAGCCAATCCTTCCCTTTTCTTCGATGCCAAAGCAGCGGGCTCTCCGAAAGCATTTGGAGAGCCCGTTTTTCTTATCCAGAGAACGTGGACAAAAGGCTGACGAGGGTTTCACACACTTCGGCAATCTGGTCTCCCGTGATTTTGTTAAAGAAGGGGAGGGCGAGTGTGCGCGGGGCAATGGATTCCGTATGGGTGAGAGTCATGCAGCGATGCGGTTGCGAGCGATAGGCGGGCTGCAAATGAAGGGGCGCGAAGTACCTGCCGCAGGCGATGCCTTGCGAGGCCATTTCCTGAACGATGCGATCGCGGTGAGAAGCGGCAAAGCGCTTGTTCAAGCGAAGTACGTAAACGAACCAACTGATACGGCGGCGCGGTAACTTAATGGGAGGCAACTCCAGGTCCGGCTGGTTTTGCAGCTGACGATGGTATTCGCGCGCGATGGCCTCCCGCTTATCGAGAATGGAATCGATGCGTTGGAGTTGCTCGGCGCCTAGAGCGCAATTCAATTCGGAGATGCGGTAGTTGTAGCCTAGCTCTTCGTGCTGGAGCCATTCGCCAGAATCGCCGCGGCCCTGATTGCGAAGCTTTCTCGCGAACGCGGCGACATTCGAATCGTTTGTGACGAGCATGCCCCCTTCGCCGGTGGTGATCTGCTTATTGGGATAAAAGCCGAAGACGGCGGCGTCTCCGAACGAGCCGACTCTACGGCCGTCGAATTGCGCGCCGAGGGCTTCGCAAGCGTCCTCGATGACGATGAGTTTGTGGTGGCGAGCGATCTCTTGGATTTCATCGAGTGCGGCTGGTGAGCCGAAAGTGTGCACCACGATGATGGCGCGAGTGCGCGGGGTGATGGCTTCTTCGATGCGAGCGGGATCGAGATTCAAGGTCTGGGGATCGATATCGACGAAGACGGGGACGGCGCGCTCGTAGCGAAGAACATTGGCGACAGCGATGAAGGCGAAAGAGGGGACGATGACTTCGTCGCCTTCCGAAATACCCAGCGCGCGAATGCAGAGATGAAGGGCGCTGGTTCCAGAATTCACGGCGACGGCTTGGGTGGTGCCAACGTAGCGCGCGATGGACTGTTCGAACTCTTCCAATCTCGGGCCGAGACTCAGGCGGGAGGTACGGAGCACCGCGGTGACGGCCGCGATGTCCGCTTCGGTGATATCGGGCGCGGAGAGAGGAATTCTCATTGCGGGTTCTTGGAGAGGTTGGAGGGTTCCGGAATGGGCAAGGCGGCGTGACGCTTCATCAAGAGTCCCTGGGAGAGGGGGACGGTTGTCAGGACTTGGAGAATTTTTTCTGAGGCCGAGCCGTCGCCGTAGGGATTCGTCATTCCTCGCAAGGACTCACGAAAATCGGTGCTCTTCGCGGTGCAGAGAGCACTAAGGATGGCGTGCACATCGGGCGCGGCGTCGAGAATATTCCGCGCGTGTTCGCGTCCCTGCTGGCGAAGGCCGACGTTGACAGTCGGCAAAGCAAGAGAGGGTGTTTCCATGATGCCGCTGCTGGAGTTTCCAAGGAAAACGTCAACCTGCCGGAGGAGACTCCAGTAGGTGAGGGCGTCAAGATTGACGAATACGTGCGAGTTGTTGCGGGAGGAGGAAAATGCACGCGCCCGCGAGATGAGATCGCGGCTGCCGGCGTCAGCATTGGGGTAGCAGAAAAGAATCTGATCGGGCAGAGCTGCGAGAGCCTCGAAAAGCGGAGCGGCTTCCTGAACGGTGTCGTGCGCAATGGTCACGGGATGATAGGCGACGAGAATCGTCGGCTTCTCGAGATGGATGTTAAGCAGGGATTCGAGCTCTTCACGCGTATGCAAAGTTCTGCGCCGCAAGTGGTCCAGCGAAGGGGCGCCGGCGCGATGGACGCGCCACTCTTCCTCGTCCATGGCGATGATGCGGCGGCGCGCTTCAAACGTGGAAGTGAAATGAATGTGACTCATTTTCGTGAGGGCGTTGCGCACGGCGTCATCGATCGCGCCTTCGCTGATTTCTCCGCCTTCGATATGGGCTATGGGGATTCGAAGCGCGAGCGCGACACAAGCGGGGGCCAGCATTTCGTAGCGATCGGCGATCAGGAGAAGAATGTCCGGGCGCATCTGGCCAAGACAGTCGGCCAAACTCAGCGTGGCTACACCGATGGTCTTGGCCATGCCGATGTCGGAATCGGAGCTCAGTAGACATTCGATCTTGGCAGCGATGGGAAAGCCGTCTTTTTCGATTTCGCGGACGGTATTGCCGAATTCCGGGGAGAGATGCGAGCCCAGGACGATGAGCTTCAGGTCCACCTGAGAATGGGCAGAAAGATCGCGGAGCGGCCAATAAAGATGGCTGTAGTCGGCGCGAGAAGTGGTGATGACGGCGATTTTGCGTTTCAAGTTTTTCTCAGGCGAGCGAGGGATTCAAAAGCGCAAGAAGCGTTTCGCTGGGTTGATATTCGGGAACGAGCTTAGCGAGCGCACCGAGTATGTCAGTAAGGTTTCGTTCGCTGATACTCTTCGAAATAGCTTGCAGCGCTGCGTCCAAGACTTGCGCGTCGCACGACGGGCCAACGGCGCGGTAGAGCCGCTCGTCGCTGGAGGGTTGCAGCACTTCGTTCGCGGAGACGAGTTCTTCTTCGAGTTTGTCACCGGGGCGCAAGCCGGTGAAGACAATCTCGACGTCGCGGGGAGTCTCGAGGCCGGCTTCACGAATCATGCGCGCAGCGAAATCCAGGATTTTGACGGGTTCGCACATTTTTGGAATGAAAATGCTTCCGCAATCATCGATGGCAGCGGCAGCCATGATCAATTCGACGGTTTCGCTCAGCATCAGGAAATACCTGGTAGCTTCGGGATGCGTTACCGTGACGGGTCCGCCGCGCTGAATTTGCTGCCGAAACAGCGGGCCGACACTTCCCTGCGAACCCAGGACATTTCCAAGGCGCACAGCGTTCATTTTTGTCTTTGCATCGCTTAGCCGGAGCAGGACTAGTTCGGCGACGCGCTTGGAAGCGCCCATGATGCTGCGCGGGTT
>JBGPIX010000341.1:0-5745 GCA_041485085.1 Candidatus Acidiferrum sp. | reverse complement strand
CGCCAGCTTAAACCCAGCCTCTTCCGGCGTCCGGTCGCCCTTGCTGTTATTGCAGCGGTAGCAGCAGGCCACCAGGTTCTCCCAAGTGGATCGTCCGCCGCGCGACCGCGGCACCACGTGGTCCAGCGTCAATTCCGAACTGGGAAATACCCGCACGCAGAACTGGCAGGTATTGCGATCCCGCAGCAAGATATTTTTCCGTGAAAGCGCCCGGCTCTGCTGCGGAATATGCCGGTACGCCAGCAAGCGGATCACGGACGGCACTTTGTGCGCATGCGCCGCGGAATGCACCTCCGTGTTGTGCATTTCTTCTGCCTGCGCCACACCCTTCAGCATCAAGACCATGGCGCGCCGCACCGCCGTCACGTTGATGGGCTCGTACGTCGCGTTCAGCACCAGCACCGGTTCCTGCATCAGCGATGCACGGCGGGTCGAAAGTAAGTTGTGGGATCTACTGCCTGTGGGACCTTCGGAACCGGGCATAGCCTCGCCAATGGCTTCGGGGGTACAGCGCCCCCGGGAATCCACCGACATGTGCCGGTTTGCGCCCATCGCGCCTTCTTCAACCTATCTTACCACTCTCTGGTGCTGGGCAGGGGGTTTCTGATGGCCCGCGCCACGGTGAGCGCTACTACAGACTTGGCTCCCGCATCGCGCAGCGCCCGTGCACAGGCATCCAGCGTCGCTCCAGTCGTCAATACATCATCTACCAGTAAGACGCGTAAATTGTCAACTTGGCTGCCTGGACGTGTGGCAAAAGCGCCACGAACGGACTCCCAGCGCTCCTCCAAACTGAGCACTTGTTTGTCCGGCCTAGCCCGTGTGCGCATCAGCAGCACCGCTTTGTGAGACAAACGTAGGCTTTTTGCCAGTGGCTTGGAGAATAGCGCAGCTTGGTTATACCCACGCTCCCGTTCTCGTTCGCGATGCAGTGGAACTGGCACCACCACGTCCGCCGCCATCGCATCGCCTTCAGTTTTCACCAGTTCCGCCAGCCGTTCCGCAAACCACCCTCCCAGCGGCTCGATCTGTTCAAATTTCAGCAACAGAATCGCCCGTACCACTGCGCCTTCATACAATGCAAAACTGCGGGCCCTCTCGAAAGCGTAGGTCTTATCTCGGCAGGCCGGACAGAGCAGCGGCTCCCCCTCCTTCTGCGACAATCCAGGCAGGGGCCGCCCGCAAACTTCGCATAAGGTGCCAGGCACGCGTTGGAGCGACGCCAGGCATTCTCCGCAAATCGGAACCCGGCTCGCGGTGGTCAGCAGCGCGTCGCAAATCCGGCAACCGGCGGGAAAAAACACGCTGACGATCGCGCCGCTGATCTCTCCGAGCAAACCCCGGCCGTGTCGAAGCCAGCCCCGCGCGCTTGCGTCCTGAGCTGCCGCCATGCGGCTGGATGAGTTTCCGTCCACCATGCAGGCAGCAATCTACTCTTCTTTTCGTTTTAATTAAAGAGCAAGTGTACGCCGCAGTAAAACTTCAATCTTGGCTTCGAATCGGCGTCCTGGTTCTCTTCCCAATCACTGCAACAATCCCTGCTCCATCTTTTCCTGGCAAGCGATGCAATGCTTCGCCCAAGGAACCGCTTCCAGCCGCTTTTGCTGCAACTCTTCCTGGCAATTCGCGCACACGCCGTAGTCGTCCGTCTGGATGCGCTTCAGCGCCGCATCAATCATGTTCAGGATCGTGCGGTCCGTGTTGGTCATCCCAAAGAGAAACTCCTTGGTATAGGAGTTCGCCGCCTTGTCCGCCAGGTCTACTGTCGGGTCATCGTCCGCCGTGCGCCCTTCTTCTTGCGTGCGCGCGATGGTCTTCGTTAACTCTTCCCGCCGGGCCAGTAATTTCTTTTTGTAATACTCGAGCCTTTTCTTGTCCATGCCTGCCTTGACCTTGTCTGCGCCTAACTCTTGTCTACCCACGTCCCGCCCCTCAGTGTGCTTTCCGGGACCATCTAAAAACTCCGTAGTGTAGGCCGAGTCAACACCCATGTCAAGGCGACTTCGGTTTCAGCGTCGCGAGTGCCAACAAATTAGCCCATGGATTCGATAGTCCCTTATCCCTGGCCCTTTGCGAGGAGTTTGCCGGCGGTGGCGGTCTTGGGCAAGAAGAAGCGGTCCGAAGTTAGTGAGCACCATCACTCAAGAAGGTAACCAAAGTCACTGAAGAACGCCATCGCATGTACTAATTAGAAGGTTGTCGGTAAACGAGGCGTCGGCCCGATATGTGGGCATTCGACAAAAGCTGATGTATCCCACCGAATTTCCTCGAACGCTCGACAAGGGCATGTGGCTCTTGGAACCGCAGTTCCAAGGTTCGTAAGCGGTCCCAGCGGAACAATATCTTCATCTCCTGCCAATTGCATTTTTGCCCAGCCCTTAACTAGAGACGGCTTAGAAAGGAGCGATATGGTGAAAAATATTTTCTCGTTGATGGCTATGGTTGCGCTGTTTTGTTCGCCGGCGTATGCGCAAAAGGACGAAAACAATCGCATTAAGAATGCCGGCAAGGTGATGGTTGAGATTCTCAATGTGCCCGACGATATTCCGGAGGATCTTTTGGACAAGGCGGAATGCGTCATCGTTCTGCCTTCGGTGATGAAGGCAGCCTTCATCGTCGGCGGCAGCTATGGGCGAGGTGTGATGTCCTGCCGGAGCGGGCCGGATTTCAACGGGCCTTGGAGCGCGCCTGCGATGATGGCTCTTGAGGGCGCCAGTGTTGGTTTTCAGATTGGCGGCCAGGCCAGCGACTTCGTCTTGCTGGTAATGAATAAGCGCGGGGCTGAATCTATCCTCACCAGCCAGGTCAAGCTTGGCGGCGACGTGGCTGCTGCGGCGGGACCGAAGGGCCGCAATGCTGCAGCCGCCACGGATGTCACCATGCGAGCAGAAGTTCTTTCGTATTCGCGCTCGCGCGGATTGTTCGCTGGGCTCTCTCTCGAAGGCTCAACTCTTCGCCCCGACGGCGATGCCCAAGCGAGGATTTACGGAAAAGGCGTCAGCGCGAAGGAAATCGTAATCAATAGTGCGATCCACGCGCCCACCTCGGCGAAATTGCTCGTTTCCACTCTCAACAAGAAGTCTCCCAGGAACAAGTCCGATAAGTAGGAGTCAGTATCGCAACCCCTCGCTCGACGAGCCGAGCGAGGGGGGGCAAGAAATAGACGTGATGGAGGTGAGACTCATGAAATTAGTTGGATCTATCTGCACAGGGGTTCTGCTGCTGCTCCTGGGAGCATTCACTCCCACGCACGCGCGGCAGGAGCAACAACAAGAGACGAAACCCGCCAAGCAGGATCAGCAGGCTAAGCCGGAAAAACAGCAGAAGAAACAGCAGAAGAAACAGGAGCAAGCCAAGGGCCAGCAGCAACAGCGGGCTCAGAAACAACAACAAGACCAAGGCAAGCAGCAGCGCGCACAGAAACAGGGCCAGAACAGGCAGCAACAACAGCGTGAGCAGCAGGTCAATCAACCTTCACAGCGAAGGGAACGCGTGCCGCAAGGTCAACAGCGGGAGGTGTGGCAGCAGCATCGCGCACGTAACTGGCAGTCCGAGCACCGCGACTGGCAGCAACGTGGAGGCTACAACGGTTATCGCATTCCAGAAGACCGTTATCGCGTGCGCTTTGGCCCGAATCACTGGTTCCGCATCCACAGGTACCCGATGGAGTTGTACGGCGGGTATCCGCGCTTCCGGTACGGCGGCTTTTGGTTCGGTTTCATGGACCCGTGGCCTGAATACTGGTCAGACAACTGGTACGACAACGATGATGTGTACATCGTCTACTCCGAGGACGGCTATTACCTGTACAACCGCAGGTATCCGCGGGATCGAATCTCAATCACCGTGTACGTAAACTAACGGTTCATCGAGTGCGGGGCCATTGAAACTGCTGAGCGGGGGCGACAAATTACACAGGGCCGTGAGTAGCGTCATGGGCACGGACGCTCTCGCTCAACAAGACTTTCGTTACAGGAGATACATATGAACACCGGAGCTAGCAAGCAGAATGTGACTGGGACCACAGAGAAGACCGCGGAGACCCACGGAATTTTCGACCGGAAGACAATCGACAATCTCTTTACGGCGATGCACGGCGAAGCATTTGCTTATGCGAAGTATCTACTCTATGCGGAACATGCCCGAAAGAGCGGCAATCAGGAACTAGCGGACTTGTTCGAGAAGACGGCCGATACGGAGCGTTTTGAGCACTTCGCCGAAGAAGCGCAACTCGCCGGGTTAGTCGGCAGCGATGCTGACAACTTGAAAGATGCGATCAGGGGCGAGTCCTACGAGATTGAGGCTATGTACCTTGAGTTCGCGCAGAAAGCGACAGTTGCCGGAGACGCAGCCGCGGCCGCTCGTTTTGAAGAAATTCGTCATGACGAGATGGGCCACCGGGATGCATTCAAGATGGCGCTGGCAAAGTTGGAATCCTGAAAGGAGACTTTCGATGCTACTGCTAATTATTGTTCTGTTGCTGTTGTTCGGCACAGGCGGCGGCTATTACGGATACTCCAGATGGGGGTCACGCGGGGGCCTGGGGATAATGGGGACGGTCCTGCTCATCGCGCTGGTCTTGTACCTGCTCGGCTTCTTACGTTGATCTTGTCAGGGTCGATCTGAAATCGAGGAAAAGGAGATGTCTTTTGCCTTTATAGTTGTAATCAAGATGGAGAGGAATCGGAATTTTGCCAACCACGATACATACTTTCTGGAGAACTGGTCTCGCAGCGGTTTGTATTCTCGCACTGGTTTTATCGTGGCCGGCGCGCTGCGCGGCCTACTCCGTGCTCGCTCATGAAGCCATCATTGACTCTGCCTGGGATACCAACATCAGGCCCGTCCTTATGAAGCGATTCCCACTTGCCACGCCGGACGAACTACGCCAGGCACATGGTTACGCCTATGGCGGCGCCATTATTCAAGACCTGGGCTATTACCCGCATGGCAGCGTGTTATTCAGCGATCTCACCCACTATGTCAGAAGTGGTGATTTTATTCTTGCGCTTCTCCGCGACGCGCAGGACTCCAAAGAGTTAAATGATTACGCTTTCTCGTTGGGCGCGCTTGCACACTATGCCTCGGACATTGCAGGTCATCCCATTGCAACCAACCGGGCCGTGCCCCTCCTCTATCCCAAGCTTAGGAAAAAATTTGGCGACAACGTAACCTATGAGAATGACCCCCTGGCGCATGTCAAAACGGAATTTGGCTTCGATGTCCTGGAAATAGCCCAACAGCGCTACGCGCCGGAAAGCTACCATGATTTTATTGGTTTTCAGGTGGCGGTTCCTTTGCTGGAGCGGGCGTTCCTGGAAACGTACGGCCTACCACTGAAGGCAGTCCTTTCCAATGAAGACATGGTCTTGAATTCCTACCGCCGCGCCGTCAGCAACCAGATTCCAAAAGCCACGCGCATTGCCTGGACGCTGAAGAAAGACGAAATCCAGAAAGGCGTGCCTGGCATCACAAGAAAGAAGTTTCTCTTCAATCTCTCTCGCGCAAGTTATGAAAAGACGTGGGGCAGGAATTATCAGCGACCGTCGTGTGGCGAGAAGTTTCTGGCGTTCCTCTCTAAACTGTTGCCCAAAATCGGGCCTCTCAGAGTGTTTGAGTTCCGCATGCCCACCCCGCAAGCGGAAAAATTGTTTGAGGAAAGCTTCAATACCACATTGGGCCGTTACCGGGCTCTCTTGTCCGACGAGGCAGCGGGTCACCTTGAATTGATCAACGACAATTTTG
>JBGPIX010000340.1:0-5749 GCA_041485085.1 Candidatus Acidiferrum sp. | reverse complement strand
GCTACGGACTGCGGGAATTCCGGCTGCCACCTGACGACGTGGCAGCAAACGAATAACCCGGTGCACCCATCGGCAGGGGCCGCTTTTGGAGTGGCGAACTGCTCTACCTGCCACAACACCATCTCGTGGACTACGGCTACCTTCGATCACAGTGTGACGGGCTTCCCGCTGACGAATTCACACCAATTGGCCCCGGCCGGGAAAGTTGCGGCCTGCACGGATTGCCACATCAACAACAACTACACGCTGACAATTACACCGAATGACTGCGGCAACTCGGGATGCCATTTGACAACCTGGCAGCAGACCAACAACCCGGTGCATCCGAATGCCGGAACGCCATTTGCCGCGGCGAACTGCTCGACATGCCATAACACGATCACTTGGACTACCGCGACGTTCGATCACAGCACGACCGGTTGGGCGCTTACGGGCTCTCATCAACTGGCACCGGCCGGAAAAGTGGTGGCCTGCACCGACTGTCACGTGGGGAACAATTACACTTTCACCGCCGCGAACACGGATTGTTACGGCTGCCATCAACCCGCCTGGATAAGCACGCAAACGCTTGGTGGGGCGGTGCCCAATCACGTCGCGGCAGGCTTCCCGACCTCACTTTGCTCCACATGCCACACGACGGTTTCGTGGACTTCGACGTTCAATCACGCGACGACGGGTTTCCCGCTGACGAATTCGCACCAACTGGCGCCGGCGGGCAAAGTCGTGGCCTGCACGGATTGCCACAAAAACAATAACTACGCACTGACGATTGCACCCACGGATTGCGGCAACTCGGGATGCCATTTGACCACGTGGCAGACCACGAATAACCCGACGCATCCGACGGCAGGAGCGCCGTTCGCCGCGGCGAACTGCTCGACGTGCCATAACACGATTACCTGGACTACTGCTACGTTCGACCACAGCACGACAGGCTGGGCGCTGACGGGATCCCATCAATTGGCGCCGGCCGGAAAAGTCGTGGCCTGCACCGACTGTCACGTGGGGAACAATTACACTTTCACCGCCGCAAATACCGATTGCTACGGTTGCCACCAGCCGGCTTGGATCAGCACGCAAACGCTTGGTGGCGCGGTGCCGAATCACGTCGCGGCAGGCTTCCCGACCTCGCTCTGCTCCACATGCCACACTACGGTTTCGTGGACTTCGACGTTCAATCACGCCACGACGGGTTTCCCGCTGACGAATTCGCACCAGCTTGCACCTGCTGGAAAAGTTGTGGCCTGCACGGATTGCCACAAGAACAATAACTACGCGTTGACGATTGCACCCACGGATTGCGGCAACTCGGGATGCCATTTGACCACGTGGCAGACGACGAATAACCCGACGCACCCAACGGCGGGAGCGCCGTTTGCCGCAGCGAACTGCTCGACGTGCCACAACACGATCACATGGACTACGGCTATCTTTGATCACAGCACGACGGGCTGGGCGCTGACAGGCTCCCATCAACTGGCGCCAGCCGGAAAAGTCGTGGCCTGCACGGACTGCCACGTGGGCAACAACTACACTTTCACTGCTGCGAATACGGACTGCTACGGCTGCCACCAGCCAGCCTGGATCAGCACGCAAACACTCGGTGGAGCAGTGCCGAATCACATCACGGCAGGTTTCCCGACCTCGCAGTGCTCGACCTGCCACGACACGCTGCTCTGGGCCGATGGCAAGTTTGATCACAGCACCACGGGCTGGGCGTTGCAGGGCGCGCACGTGTCCACGCCTTGCGCTTCGTGCCACGTCAACAACAACTATTCATTGACGTCCGCGAACACCGACTGCTATGGATGCCACCAGGCGGCGTGGCTGAGCACGCAGACCCTCGGCGGCGCCGTGCCGAATCACATTGCGGCGCAGTACCCCACCACCTGCGTAACCTGCCACACCACGTGGGTCACCACGGGCTGGCTGGGGGCGACCTTTAATCACACCTGGTTCAAGATTCCGCACAATGGCTCGGTCTGTTCGGACTGCCACCTGGTCTCAACGAACTACTCGACGTTTTCCTGCATCAACTGCCATACGCGGAGTGCGCACAGCAAGTCGAGTACGGACTCAAATCACGGCGGCGTCAGTGGCTACACGTACGGACCGATGACCTGCGTCCCATGCCACAAGGGTTGAAGCAGGCTAGCCATTCGCGCCTTTGTGGTAGCGGCGGACTCTAGAGTGCCAATACATATAGCGGAAGAAGTTGAGACGGTAGCTGGGGGAAGAAGAGCAAGTGTTTCAAATGAGCAGGCAAGGGGAGCGTTTCGTGAGATGTGTTCTCACACGCTCTTGCACGATTGCTCTTTGCATCTGCCTCTTAACAGGGTTTTCCACGAACCTGATTTACGCGCAGGTCCCGCAGACCGATCAATCCGCCGATAAGAAACCTTCCGTCTTTCGCGTGAAGTACGTTTCCGACGGCTCTCTCTATATCGATGCGGGGCGCAACGCGAACTTGCAAGAAGGAATGAAGCTTTCTCTCGTCAATCCCCCGCCAGACGGCGGTGTTTCTGAGGGCGTACGGTTTCGGGGTTACGAGCACGTCGCCGAATTGAAGGTCACCAGCGTGGCCGACTCTTCCTCCGTTTGCGAAATCGTAAGCACCAACGGTGAAGTCAGAATCGGGCAGCTGGCATTCCTGACGGCGGATAGTTTGATGGATCGCCGCGAAGCCGAATCGGCCGTGGAAGAGCAAAAATACCCTATCGTTCTTACCTTCACGTACGGCGACCCGCTGGAAGAGGAAGTCCGCGAAGTGGAAGAGCGAAAGCAGCTTCAAGAGTCACCAGTCGGCAGGATCCGTGGCCGGATCGGCTTTGATTACGGCGGCATTAAGGAACCGGGAGGACTGAATTCCAAGCAAATAGGGCTCGTCATCCAATCGGATATGAGCAATATCGGCGGAACGTACTGGAATTTCAAGGGCTACTGGCGCGGCAATATGAACGTAAGCAGTTCCACTCCGCCGGGCGCGAGCACCACAACGCTTACGGACCTGATCAACCGCACCTACCAAATCGGTCTCTACTATCAGAATCCTTATTCGCCGGTGACTATCGGCGTGGGGCGATTGTTTCTCCCTTGGGCGCCAAGCTTGAGCACCATCGACGGAGGCTATCTGGGAAGAAAAATCACGCGGATCGCAACGGTGGGCGTCTTTGCGGGTTCCACGCCGGATCCCACCTCGTGGAGCTACAACCCGAACCAGCATATCGCCGGAACTTTCGTGAATTTCGAGAGTGGCGACTTCGAGCACACCCGCATTTACAGTACGGCCGGCATCGCCGTGACCAGCATCCAATGGAAGGTGGCCCGGCAATTTGCATTCTTTGAAAATAACTTTTCCTGGAAGCGCTACGTGTCCTTTTACAGCTCCCTGCAGGCGGATGCCGCGAGAGTCTCTCCGCTGGTAAACGGCGGAAGCAATCCAACGGGAATTTCGCAAAGCTATTCTTCGCTGCACTTCCAGCCGTTCCGGCGCGTGGGTTTCGGCGTCAATCACAATTATTTCCGCAGCCTGCCGACCTACGACCCCCAGCTGCTGGGCACTGGCTTGCTGGACCAATATCTCTTTCAAGGCTTCAGCGGGGACGTGCGCGTGGAACTCGTCAGGCACATCACCGTGTACTCCAGCTTGGGCAAGAGCAAAGCCACCACGGACAAAAAGAATTCGCTCAATCAGGCCTTTGGCGTTACCGTGCCAAATATTTGGAAGACCGGGCTGCTTGCCGATGTGCACTACTCGAAATTTGATAGCTCGTTCGGCAGCGGCAAGTACACTTCCGTTTCGCTTTCAAAGAACCTTTCCGACGCGTTCCACATTCAGCTCCTGGGCGGTCATCAGACTTTCAATTCCACGCTGACAAGCAACAATCATTCCAATTTTGTCAACGCGGTGGCCGATTGGAACGTCGGGCCGCGTTATTTCCTGGAGGGCAATTTCGGTTGGTATCGTGGAACAAGCATGAATTACCAGCAGTGGTCCTCAGTTTTCGGATATCGCTTCGGAGGTTATCGCAAATGAAGAATCTCCGTCGCACCGTGCTACTTGGCTCGGCTGCCCTTTTTGCGGCGTTCCTGTTGTGTAGTGGCGCCGCCTTTGGCCAATCGCAACCTGCGGCTCAGCCCGCCCCGGAACCTGTTACCGCGGCCCTCTCACCGGCTATGGATGCGCTTTTGCGCGCCCGAAAAACCGTCGACAAATATTTTCAGCAGGCCGCCAACGTCGTGTGCACGGAGAATGTGACACAGGCGATGGTCGGAAAGAACGGCAAGGCCAACTATCGGGAAGAGTCCGTCTTTGATTACCAGCTTCAGGCGGATACCAACAGCGGATCGTTGAAACTAGTTGAAACGCGAGATACCCGCAAAGCTGCTTTTCGTGATTCGGCGCGTACGCTGCTCATCACCAACGGTTTCACAAGCATGCTTCTGATCATTCACCCGAGCTACGAGGCAAGTTATGCCTTCGAGCCTGCAGGCGAGGAAACCGTCGACGGCGTGGTCTTAGCCAAAATCAATTTCAAACCCATTCCCGGTGCATCTTCTCCTGCCGCGTTTCAACTCCGCGGGCAAAGCTATCCCATGCCCCTTTCTGGAACGATTTGGATCGAGGAGCAGACTGGCGCGGTCTCTAAATTAATCGCTTCCGTGGACACCAGCTTGAGCGACTTGGGACTCCAAGGCATGCGCAGCGAGATTCACTACGCCACCGTGCATTTCCACGACCCTGACGAATCCTACTGGATGCCGATTTCGGCGGTGATTGACGTGGAGACGCCCCGCCAGCACTGGCGCAATATTCACCGTTTTGCGGGCTACAAGAGATTCCGGGCCACAATTCAAGTCGAAGAGGCTGAGAAAAGACCATGAGCGCATCCGCAACCATTGGCACAGCTGTACTGACTCGCGAGGATCCCGAAAAGGGCCATCGCACAAGGGTGTTCCTAGCCTGGATGCTGGCACTTGCGTTTGTCCTCGTAATTGCCGGCTACGGCATGAATTACTACACGCTGAGCGCCTCTGAGCGGCCGTTCTCCCCCAAGCATCAACTCCTCCGTCCTAGCGGCACCATTGGCGTCAAGCTGGGCATGGTTGGCGTCTTCATGTTCTTTCTCATCTATCTCTATCCGCTGCGCAAGAAATGGGGTTGGCTCGGAAGAATGGGGAATTCCCGCCATTGGCTTGATTTCCACATTGTCCTGGGCACCGCCGCGCCTATCATCATCGCGTTTCACGCTTCGTTCAAATTCGGCAACATCGCCGGCATGGCCTTTTACAGCATGCTAATGGTCACGCTCAGCGGTTTCGTGGGCCGCTATCTATATGCCCACATTCCACGAGGGTTGAGCGCGGCCGAACTCTCCATGAAAGAGATTCAGGAGAAAGAGGAAGCTTTGCGCAAGGAGCTCGCCGAACAGAAAGCCACCTTCGGCTTTTCCGTTGATGCCCTCGCCGAGTTGCCTTCTCCGGCCCAGGTGGCCAAGACGCCCCTGATCGCTTCGCTTCTTTCCATGTTTGTGCTTGATCTCAAGCGCCCTTTCAAGACTTCCATGCTGCGTCTGCGCCAAGCCGGGTTCGGTCCCTGGGTATTTTCCGGCTTCGGTCTGTTTTCCACCCGCGACCAGAAACTCGAGCGCGCCATCCTCCTGGCGCAAAAGCAGGCCTCGCTCTCACAGAGCATCGCCTTTCTCAGCCGTACCCAGCGGATCTTTCAGCTCTGGCACGTCGTTCACCG
>JBGPIX010000339.1:0-5770 GCA_041485085.1 Candidatus Acidiferrum sp. | reverse complement strand
GTGGATGCGCTGCTGGAAATGTCCGGGAATCCCACGGCGATTCAGCAAGGTTTTAAATCGCTGAGAGCCGGAGGGCGCGCGTCGTTGCTGGGGATTCCGACGGAGACGGTGCCGCTGGACCTGGTGAACGACGTGATTTTCAAGGGCGCAACGGTTCAAGGGATTTATGGGCGGCGCATGTATGAGACGTGGGTGCAGATGACGGCGCTGCTGAAGGCGGGGCGGTTGAATCTGGAGCCGCTTTTCGGAGAGAGGACTTCGCTGGATAAGTTTGAAAATGCGTTTACGTTGTTGCAGGGCGGGTTGGCGGGAAAAATCTTGTTGTACCCGAATGGGATGCCGCACTGAACGAATTGTCTTTCCTGCTTGTCTTCGAGTTGTTTGCGCTGAGCCGCCAGCTGAAGCAGAATAGTTCTTCCCCAGCCGAGTCCAAGTCAGGAGTGCCACCATGTCCGATACCGCAACGATCGCAACGAAGCAGAATCCTTTGCAATACATCACTGACCAATTGAATGAATTGCGCGCAAAGGGGGTGGCGCCCAAGCTGCGCGTGCTCGAAGGCGAGCAGAAGCCCGTGTGCATCTTTGACGGGAAGGAAGTGATCAATCTCGCTTCGAACAATTATTTGGGGCTGACGACGCACAAGGCACTGCGGAAAGCGGCACTAGATGCGGTGAAACGATACGGCGCGGGAGCGGGGGCGGTTCGAACGATTGCCGGCACGATGAAAATCCACATGGAGCTGGAGGAGCAGATCGCTGCGTTCAAGAACGTGGAAGCGTGCGTGGTGTTTCAGTCGGGATTTACGGCCAACGCGGGAACGGTGTCGGCGGTACTGGGCAAGGAAGATTTGATTATTTCCGACGAGCTGAATCACGCATCGATTATTGACGGCGCGCGGCTTTCGAGAGCGACGATCAAAGTTTTCAAGCATAAGGATGTGAAAGACTGCGAACGCATCCTGCAGGAGCATGCCAGTTTTCCAGGAAAGAAGTTGATCATTACGGACGGCGTATTTTCGATGGACGGGGATATCGCGCCGCTGCCGCAGCTTTGCGATCTGGCAGAGAAATACAACTGCATCATGATGGTAGACGACGCGCACGCTTCGGGCGTGCTGGGCCGCGGCGGTCGCGGAACCGTGGACCATCACCAGTGCCACGGGCGCGTGCACATCCAGGTGGGGACGCTCAGCAAAGCGATTGGCGCGATGGGCGGATACGTCTGCGGCTCTCGCGACCTGATTGATTTCTTGTATTTGCGAGCGCGGCCATTTTTATTTTCGACTTCGCATCCGCCCGCCACCGCGGCGGCCTGCCAGGCGGCGTTCACGCTGCTGAATTCGCCAGAAGGCGAGAAGCTGGTGAAGAAACTCTGGGCCAACACGAAAATGTTTAAACGTGAATTGAAGAAGCGCGGGTTCCAATTCAAGGTGAGCGAGACGCCGATTATTCCCATTCACGTGGGCGATGCGGCGAAGGCTTTCGAATTTTCGAAGAAACTTTTTGAAGCGGGAGTGTTTGCGCCCGCCGTCGGATACCCGACGGTGGCGGAAGGCAAAGCGCGGCTGCGCGCCATTGTGAGCGCGGCACACAAGAGAGAACAGCTCCTGCGCGCGGCGGACATTCTGGCCGAAGTGGCGAAGCCGCTCGGCATCATTAGTTGATAGCTGTAAGTTCTTAGTTGTTAGCCGGAAACCGCAGATCGACACGATCACTTTCAACTCACGTTCTTCCTAGAAGGCGCCTGATCGCTGATATTCGGCCTCCACTAAAGGCAGCGAGCCGCTGCGCTTTGCTATACTCGCCCGCATGCCTGCTGCACCGAAAAAACTATTTCTTGTTGACGCGATGGCGCACATCTATCGCGCGTTCTTTGCGCCCATGCCTCAGCGGCTCACCGGCCCTGGCGGCGTGCCCACGAACGTTCCGTTTCTGTTCGGAAACATCCTGCGTCGGCTGATCAAGGACTACCAGCCGGACTACATTGGAATTGTGTTTGATCCTCCCGGAGCGACTTTCCGCGACAAGCTTTTCGAAAAATACAAGGCAAAGCGGCAGCCCATGCCGGACGAAATGCGCGTGCAACTGCCCTTCGTTCGCCGCTTGTGCGAAGCCATGCGCTTGCCGATCCTCGAAATCAAAGGTTACGAGGCGGACGATGTGATCGGGACGATGGCGGTCAAAGCCGGGAAGCACAATCTGGAAGTGCTGATCGTGTCCAACGACAAAGACATGATGCAGCTCGTTGGCAACAGCGTGCGAACACTGCGCACCGGCTCCGGCGGCCTCAAAGGCGACATCATTGTGGACGAAAAGAAGGTCGAAGAGATTCTGGGCGTGCCGCCGGAAAAAGTCGTGGACTACATGGCGCTGCTCGGCGACACGATCGATAACATTCCCGGCGCCAAGGGAATCGGCGAAAAAGGCGCGGCGGAATTGATCAAGAAATACGGGAATGTCGAGAACGCGCTCGATCATGCGGACGAAGTGCCCAACAAGCGCTACCGCGAGGCTTTGCAGCAGCAGCGAGAACAAGTGCTGATGTCCAAACAATTGGCGGCGATTGCGAAGGATGCACCGATCGAGGTCAACCTGCATGAACTGGAACTGCGTCCGCCCAACGGCCTTGCGCTCGCAGAGCTCTATCGCGAACTAGGCTTCAGTTCGCTGTTGAAAGATCTCGGGGCGGAAGCGGTGGCGTCGTCCGCGCCAGCGGATGCCGAGTCGGCGGTGAAGGCCGATTACGCGCAGTTCGCCAGCGTCGGCGAGTTCCGCGAGTATCTGGAGAAACTCCCCGCGAAACAGCCGTTGGCGGTCTGGCTGAATCTTGAGGTGGGCGAACGCGAAACGGAAGGGTTCGGGACGCGCATCGCCTCGATCGAGGTTTCCTCAAAATCTGGGGAAGGTCGCTCGGTGTGGTTCGACGAAAAAGGCGAGGCACTGAAGGCAATCGCGCCGCTGCTCGCCGATTCGAAACGGCCCAAAATCGTTCACGACCCGAAGCTCTTCCAACTGCTGACGGGGCGGGCCGCGAATATCCGCCATGCGACGCAAATTTATTCCTATCTACTGCGTCCTACGACAGCGAATCACAATTTCAGCGATGCGGTCATGCGGCAATTTAACGTGATGATGGGCGGCGGGCCCGGCGAGCGCGCCGATTATTTGCAACGGCTCGCGCCCGCACTTCACGCGCAAGTCCAGGAGCAAAAGCTCGAAGACGTTTACGAAAAAATAGACCTGCCGCTTGCGCCGGTGATTGCGGACATCGAGCGGAACGGCATCCGCGTCGATCCCAAAGAACTCGGCAAAATGTCGCAGACGATGGAGAAGGAAATCCGCCGCCTGGAAAAAGAGATCTGGAAGCTCGCAGGCTCAGAATTCAACGTTAACTCACCGACGCAACTCGCGGAAATCCTTTTTGACAAACTGAATTTGCAGCCGAACGCGCGGCGCGGAAAAGCAAAAGCGCGCTCTACCGCCGCCGACATTCTCGAGGAATTGTCCGCGCAACATCCGTTGCCGGCGAAGATCATCGAGTACCGCGAAATCGCGAAGCTTAAATCAACGTATGTGGACGCGCTGCCAAAGTTGATCCATCCCGAAACCGGACGTTTGCACACTAGTTTTTCGCAGACCGGCACGGCCACGGGCCGGCTGAGCTCAAGCGATCCTAACCTGCAGAACATTCCGATCCGCACCGAACTGGGACGCGAGATTCGCGCTGCTTTCGTCGCCGAGAGAGGAAAGATATTGCTCTCCGCGGACTACTCGCAGATCGAGCTGCGTGTCATGGCGCACTTTTCGAAAGATCCTGTGCTCGTCGAGGCGTTCCGCAACGGAGAAGACATTCACGCGCGGACCGCGCAAGAAGTTTTTGGCGTGGGGCCGATGGCGCAAAATGCGGAGCATCGCCGGGCGGCAAAGGCCATCAACTTCGGCATCATTTACGGGCTTTCACCCTTCGGGCTCGCGCAGCAGTTGGGCATCGAGCAGAAAGAAGCCGCGAAATTCATCAGCGCTTACTTCACGCGCTATCGAGGCGTGAAGGAATACCTGGACCATATTCTGGCCGAGACGCGCAAGACCGGCGTTGCTAAAACGTTGTTCGGAAGAATCCGGCCCATTCCAGAAATCAATTCATCCCAGATGCAACTCCGCAACTTTGCGGAGCGCACCGCTCTCAATTCGCCCTTGCAAGGCACAGCCGCCGATTTGATCAAGCTGGCCATGATTAGCATTGACCGGAGGCTGGCGGAAGAAAAGTTCGAAGCGAAAATGATCCTGCAGGTTCACGACGAATTGCTTTTCGAGGCTCCGGCAAAGGAACGCGCCAAGCTGGAAAAAATGGTTAAGGAGGAAATGGAAGGCGTGCACAAACTGGCGGTGCCTATTGTCGTGGAAATCGGCTCCGGGCCAAACTGGCGCGATCTTGACTAGTCCGTCTTTCCAGCCACTCGAGCCGTATCATTTTGTTTTTTAATCCTTTCCATCCGCTTTCCCAGGGCGTAGAATCCGGTCAAAATCAAGCCGAACTCGCTCACTCGGCCGGTCCATCCTGTCAGGAGGAAATTATGCGCAGGACAATTCTTGTCCTGAGTGCGACGCTGGTCGCGAGTTTTGGGATAGTGTCCGCGACGCAGAGCGCCACTCAGGAAAAATCGAGTTCCACCGAACCCACCATGACGCCGGAAGACGTCGCCAAGAAAAATCCTGTGGCGTCAACGCCAGAAGGTCTTGCAGAAGCTCGCAAGCTGTTCGGGTATCATTGCGCGATGTGTCACAACAAAGACGGCGACGGCAAGGGTGAACTCGCCACGGAGATGAAGCTGGAACTTCACGACTGGAGAGACGGTTCTACTCTCGATAAGATGACCGACGGCGAGCTTTTCTTCATCATCAGCAACGGCAAAGGGAAAATGCTGGGAGGCGAGGGCGATCGAACTCCGGAAAAGATGCGCTGGAATCTGGTGAACCTGGTGCGCTCGTTCGGCAAGAAGGGCGCTGGGGACAAACCAAAGGCCGCAACTCCGTCCAATTAAGCAGTCCCTCATAATTCTACCCAAGTTTTTCGAACCCCGCGGCGAGCAGACTCGTCTCGCGCGGGATGAGTGGCAAACTGCTCTGTGTTATGCTCGCCTCGAATTATTCCCTGAAGGAGTTTTCCGATGGCCCATGCGCCAAAATTCCTGAAGCTGGTCAACGAAGCTAGAAAGAAAATCAAGGAAACTAACGTCGCCGATGTGAAGCGCCGCATCGACGCAGGCGAAAAATTTCTGCTGGTCGACACGCGCGAGGACAATGAATGGGCCAACGGCCATCTTCCCGGCGCCGTTCACCTGAGCAGGGGAATCATTGAGCGGGATATTGAAGCGCAAGTCTCAGACACCAATACGAAACTCATTCTGTATTGCGGCGGCGGATTCCGCTCCGTGCTGGTGGCCGAAAATCTGCAGAAAATGGGCTACCACAACGTGGAATCGATGGACGGCGGCTGGAAAGGCTGGCTGCAGGCGGGGCTGCCTACCAAGAAAGATTAGTGGCGTAGGGCCAGATGATTCGTCTAAAGGAATTCTTCGCGGTGGAGGAATTCAGAAACTAATCGCGCCGCAAATGACTGAAAGCTTGCCAAGTCCGGAATGAATCGTTCGAACTTCGGTTCCAAGAGGTCCTGATGCGGACAAAGATGATAGGGCTGATTCTTGCGATTCCTGTTGTTTTCGCTCCTCCAGCACTTTGCCGATCACAAAACCCACAAGAGAAGGCTG
>JBGPIX010000338.1:0-5810 GCA_041485085.1 Candidatus Acidiferrum sp. | reverse complement strand
TTCATCACCGAAGCGAAAGCCTCGCTCATCGCCGCCGACGCCGCGCTCATCACCGTCGACGCCCACGTCGGCTCCCAGGTCACCACCGAAAAAGTTTGGGACTATTGCACCGAGTACGACATCCCCCGCGCCTTCGTTCTCACCTGGATGGACCGCGAACTCGCCAGCTTCGAGCGCTCCATGACATCTCTCGAGCAAGTTTTCGGCCGCAACGTCGTCGCTCTCCAGTTGCCCATCGGCAGCGAAAAAGGATTTCGCGGCGTCGTTGATCTGGTGGCCATGAAAGCGCACCTCTACCATCCCGATGGTGATGGAAAACCTTCCATCGAAGAAATCCCCGCCGCTCTTGCCGACGAGGCCAAGGAGGCCCACGAAAAACTCGTCGAAATGATCGCCGAAGGCGACGACGAAATGATGGAAGAGTTTTTCCGCGAAGGCACCATTCCTATCCACGACCTCATTCCCGCCGTTCGCAAAGCCATCGTCGCCGAAAAAATCTTCCCGGTCCTGATGACTTCCGGGCTCCACAATATCGGCACCGCCAGCTTGCTCACTTTTCTTGCTGACGTTTTCCCGCACCCGGATGAGCATGCCCAGGTCGGCTTCAAGGACCCCGGCGGCAAGGGCGACCGGCTCGAGCGCAAATACGATGACAGCCAGCCGCTTTCCCTCTTTGTCTTCAAAACGCTTTCCGATCCTTTCACCGGCCGCATCAACTATTTCAAAGTAAAAAGCGGCGTCTTGAAGAATGACGCCACGCTCATCAATTACAACCGCAACCTCCCGGAGCGCTTCCAGCACATCCAGGCCGTTCAAGGCAAGCAGTTCACGGAGGTCGGTGAGCTTCACGCTGGAGATATCGGCGCCATCGCTAAACTCAAGGAAAGCACTACCGGCGAAACTCTCGGCGACAAGGCTTCGCCCATTTACTATTCCCCCGCGCAGCTCCCGGAGCCTTCCATCACCTTCGCCATCGAGCCGAAAACCCGCGCCGATGAAGACAAAATCGGCGTTTCGATTCATAAAATTCTCGAGGAAGATCCCGCGCTCCGTTTTTCACGCGATCCGCAAACGAAAGAATTCCTGCTCGCCGGCTCCGGCCAGCAGCACATTGAAGTCGTCGTCGCCAAGCTCCACAAGCGCTATCACGTCGATCTCACTTTGAAGCCGCCCAAAGTCGCCTACCGCGAAACCATCCGCGGCAAAGCCGACGTCGAAGGCAAGCACAAGAAGCAGTCCGGTGGCCACGGACAGTTTGGCGTCTGCCGCATCAAGATGGAGCCTGTCGAGCGCGGCAAGGGCGTCGAATTCGTCGACGACGTCTTTGGCGGTGCCATCCCCAAGAACTGGATCCCCTCGGTCGAAAAGGGAATTCGCGACGCCGCCGCTCGCGGCTTCCTGGCTGGATTTCCCGTAGTGGACTTCCGCGCCATCCTCTACGACGGCAAATATCACGACGTCGATTCCTCGGACATGGCGTTCAAAATTGCCGGCTCGCTGGCCTTCAAGGAAGCCATGAAGCAGGCGCGCCCAGCGCTCCTCGAGCCTGTCATGCACGTCGAGGTTTATGCCCCCGACCAATACTCCGGCGACCTGATGGGTGACCTCAGCGGCCGCCGTGGCCGCATCGCTGGCAGTGAAAGCCGCGGCCACAATGTCATCATCAAAGCGCAGGTCCCCTTCGCCGAAATGCTCACCTACGCCAACGACCTCATCTCAAAAACGCAAGGCCGCGCCACCTACTCCATGGAGTTCTCGCACTACGACTACGTGCCCAGCGAACTCGCTGAAAAGGTGATTGCCGCCCACAAAGCCGCCCACGGCGAACAACTCGTCGAAGAAGAAGCCTGAGCCCGGATTTTTGCGCCCGGACTTCGCTTTTTGAGAACTCACTGAAAAGAGCATGTCAGAGATGGGTATGGCAAGCGGGCTCCGATCCGGAGCCCGTTGCCTTTTGCGGAGGCGAAAATTCAGAATTAGTGCACGCGGACTTTGGCAGCGAGTAGAGGAGGCTGCGCCGTCGCGGGATTCAAGAAGAGCGCGCGAATGGAAACCGGAGTCGTCAGGCCATTCAAGCCGGTGATGTCGGCCACGCCGTCAAACGTGGTTTGCGGGACGTAGGTTTGCACCTGCGGGGCTAAGGTAAATCCGATGTAAGCCGGCAGGTTCTGGATTGTAAAAACAGGTCCCGAGACGGTGCCCACGGTGCCGGTGAAGCGGCTGAAGCGCAGAATCAGGCGGTCGGCCACCACGTTGATGCTGGTACTGCTGGTCTCGGACTTGACGCGAGCCAGAACTGTTTGCCCGTTGAGGATGTCTCCTGCGCTCAGGAAACCGGCCGGATTGGCAACCGGGAGATCGCTTGTTTCCACGGCGAAAGTCGTGGCTGGGTCCAGCGTGAGATTAAGAGTGGTGGACGATCCGATAGTCTGCAAGATGGCATTGGTGCCGACCAGAGTCTTGTCCGATACAACAAGCAAGTAGGTGCCGGCAGTCGTCGTATTGAAGATGGTTCCCTCGATTTCGTCGACCGCGGGTACATCGAGAAAGTCAACGTTCGTGAGCGCAAGTGAGCCATTCAGCGCGACGGTAGCGTCCACACTGAGCGTTTGCCCTACTTTGACGCAGGCGAGGTTGAAGTTGCCGCCGCAGGCCGTGGAACCTCCTGGCGGAGAATTAAAGGCCGTAGCAGAGCCGGAAACGGCGGTAAGGGTGGCGCCGGAGTCGGCTTTGAGAGTGATGTTATTTCCGCTCACGGTGGTGACCACCCCGGTGAAGGCTTCGATGGTGTCGAGAGTATTGGAAGGCTGGCCCGTTCTCGGAAGCTTTATGACATTAAAAACGCTTGGTTGCGTTAGGTCGATGCTGATTCCGTTCACCGCAGTAATGGCATTGTTCAGGTTGAATTCCACTCCCAGTCCAATGTTTTGTCCGCTAGTTAGCACGAGACCTTGCCCGCCGAGGGCTTTGACCAGATCCACGCTGATCTGGCCCTGCGAGGTTCCTGCTAGGTGGCAAACCTGCAATGGCAGGCAACCGTTAATCGTCGCGTTCGAGGCATTAATCCAAACACTCGTTGGAGCGTTGCCGGTCACGAAAAAATTGAGCTTGGTATAGGTTCCGGCGGGAATCTGGAATGTTCCAATGACGGTGGAATCGCTCTGCAGGCGCGTGATTTCATAAGTGACTGGAGTACTGAGGACGTTCACGTCCGCGCCGGATTGCGGAGTTAGGCTGACCAGGCTGACGGGCAAATTGAAATTGATGAAGGCCGTGTTGGTGGGCGGGGCATCAAGAAGAGTTAGGCTCAGGTTGGCGTTGCCACCGCCGCCGCAGTTAGCGGTGCAGACCACGCCCTTGGGGCCGCTGCAGGCAGCAAGGGAGAAGCTGGCGAGCAGAAGAACTGAAAAAAACGAAAGAGTTTTGCGGTGATTCATCCAACACCCCACGACAGAGTAGTCTGCGTTTGCTATCCCGGGAAGGCCAAGCACTCACATTCCCAGGTTGAGAGTAACGCAGAAAAAAAAAGGGCGGGCATGCAATGACCGCTGGAGTGTTCAAATGCTAAATGCTTTGGAGTCAAGGGCCGCACTCTGCATCCAGCCGAGCGCCCTCCAGTCCGCTTCTCCGTACGGCCACGAATAAGCCGCGCCGCCATCGCGCCGCACTTGCAGCCGCCCGAGGTTCTGCTTACTGATCTGCAACTTGATTTTTTAAAATTTCAGACCGCCGCCTCGGGAAAGTGGTATGGTCAGAGCCAGTTTGTTCGTCTTTCTGTGGCCCCTAGACAACAAACGTTTAGCTCGCGGCTTGGCCAGCCCAGCGCCATGGAAACGCCTTCTAGATGGAGAAGAGCAGATGCGCATTTTGCTGTACAACCCGGACAATGGGGTCACGCGTAATTTCATGCCTCATCTTTGGATGTTTTTGCTCCAGGCCTTGACGCCTGCCGGCCACGAAGTAGTGCTCATCGACGGCAACGCCCAACCCATGGATGAAGCGGGCATCGCCCGTTTTGTGCGCGAACAAAACATCGGACTGGTCGGCATTGGCGCCATGACTCGCATGATCGCCAAAGCCTACCGCATGGCCGATGCCATCCGCGCCGTTGGCGTCCCGGTCGTCATGGGCGGCCCTCACGTTACGGAAGAGGCCGACGAAGCGCTCGGCCGCAACGGCGGCCCGCGCCACGCCGACGCTGTGGCTCTCGGCGAAGCCGATGAAACCTGGCCAAGGATTGTCGCGGATGCCGAACGCGGTCAACTCAAGGATATCTACGCTCCCGTGGATGCTTTTGGCCAGGAAAGCAAGCCCAGCCTGAAGGAATATCCCGCGATTCCCTGGGACAAGATAAATCTCGCCCAATTTAATCTCATTCCAAACATGGTGAAGAGCACGCTTCAGCGTATCGGTGAGGGCTGGGGCACCTTTCGCATCATTCCCATGGAGTCCGGCCGCGGCTGCCCCTATGGCTGCGAATTCTGCACCGTCACCGGCTTCTTCGGCGACTCCATCCGCTTTCGCACCAATGAAAGCGTGGTGAATGAGCTGCTCCTCCTGAAAGCTCGCGCGAAAACCGAAGGCGGCCAGATCGCCGTCTTTTTCATCGACGATAATTTCGCCATCAACATCAAACGCACCAAATCCCTCTTGCGCGACATCATCGCCGCCGGCGCCCAGGTCCATTGGGTCGCGCAGATCAGCGCCAATCTCTTGCGCGATGAGGAACTCGTGGACCTTATTGCCGCCTCAGGCGGCAAGTGGGTCTTCATCGGCATGGAGTCCATTGATCCCACAAATCTCGCCGACGTAAACAAAGGCTTCAACAAGCCCGGCGAATATGCCGCCGTGCTGCAGCGGCTCGCTGCTCGCAACGTTTACGCCATCACATCGTTTATTTTCGGCATGGACAATGACACCGTAGGCGTCGCCGAGCGCACTCTGAAAGAAATTCGCACCTGGCCCGCAGGTCTGCCCATTTTTGGATTGCTCACTCCACTGCCCGCCACGCCGCTTTACAAACGCCTGGAAGCCGCCGGGCGATTGACTCGTCCGAAACACTGGCAGGAATTCATCCCCTTTGCGATGGCCCACACGCCGCTGAAAATGACCATCGAGGAAGCTCACGCCGAAGTGAGAAAAGGCTGGGCCAATGCCTACAGCCCCGAAGCCATGGCTGAAGCTGTCGATTCCCTCCGGGACAAGCCGCTGGGCTACCGCATAAATATTTTCATCGCCCGCATGTGCTTCCGCGGAATCTATTTCCCCCAAATGGGCCCGTTATCGTGGTTGAAATTGATCTACCAAAATCGCCGTACCATCTTCAGCCTCGTAAAAGAAGGCTTCGTCGCCTGGCACGGCCGCCCCGCCCGCACCGTCCCCGACGAAAGCCTCCAACCCGGAGTCGGCGTAACGTAACAACCGCGCTCGACCGCGAAGCTCTCATCCTGGCAATCACTTCCATTCGCCGAGGCTGGCGCCTTTCTTTTTTCTCTTGAACCTGTCGCTCAACCACTGACAATCTTCGGCAGGAACATCCCGGTTTGTTTTACATGCTCTCCAAATTTTTCACCAAACTCCTGTGTGAGAAAGGACTCTTCCCGGCGCGCTTTCCAGTAAAACGATACCCAGGCCAGGGCTACCGCGACCAATCCGCGCACTTCACCCGCCGCGACAGCCGTCCCAAGGAGCGCCAGCAGAATGCCTGTGTAAATCGGGTGGCGAATGGCGCGGTACGGCCCCGTGCGTATCAACTCGTGGCCTTCTTTCAAGGTGACCACGCCGCTCCAATTGGTGCCCAGATGCCAGCG
>JBGPIX010000337.1:0-5868 GCA_041485085.1 Candidatus Acidiferrum sp. | reverse complement strand
GACACCGTTCAGATTGATGACTTGCGGTTGCAGGACTTGCAAGCGGCTGAATGCCAGGAGTTGGCGCGTTAAAGCGGTCGCGCGATCCGCGGCCCGGTCGATCTGTTCAATTTTTCTCGAATATTTATCTTCTGAAGGGAGAGCGTTGAGGAGGAGCTCCGTGTGTCCCTTGATCACCATCAAGAGGTTGTTGAAATCGTGAGCGACGCCGCCCGCCAACCGTCCCACCGCCTCCATCTTTTGAGACTGCCGCAGTTGCTGCTCGAGAAGGTATCGTTCGCTGACGTCCTGCGCCACTACCATCCGGACTCGCCGTCCTTCGTATTCCAATTCGTGCGAAATAGTTTCGACCTGAATAATCTTTCCATCTTTCTTGCGGTGCTTCCAACTGCCGTGATAAAGCCCTTCGTGAGGAATCAGCTTCAATTGATCCAGATATTTTGACCGTTCCTCTTCCGGCCGAAAGTCGAGGACCGTCATGCGCTTGAATTCATTCTGCGAATATCCATACTGAAGAACAGCTGCTTCGTTCACTTCCAGAAACTTCAGCGATTCCCTGTCCATCACCCAGGTGGGGAGCGGATTGTAGCTGAACAACAATCGGAACATCTCCTCGTTTTTGCGGAGAGCGTCTTCCGAGCGGCGCCTCTCGATCGCCAAAGCGATATGCCCGCCGACGGAGCTTAGAAACTCCAGATCGCGAGTGTCGTAGGCATTTTCATTCTCGTAGTGCTGGACAACGAGGACGCCAATGATCGCTGTGCGTGTTTTTAGAGGAACTCCGAGCCACGAAGGCGATGGCGAACCGACCAGCTCAACTTTCCCTTCGGCCGCCAGCCGGTCGAACTCGATCTGCGGAATCAACATCGGGGACCCGGTGCGAAAAACAAACGCCGTGCAGCTGCGGCCCACTTTCTGCGGTGCGGGCGCCGCGTCAACCTGGTCCGCAAAAAATGGAAAGCTAAAAGTGTCCGCTGCTTCATCATGCAGGGCCACGAAGCAATTTTCAGCATAGACTACTTTTTTCAGCGCGGCGTGGATGCCTCGCAACAGCTCGTCCAGATTGGCTGTTTGGTTGAGGGCCTGCACGATTTCGGAAATGACCTGACGCTCCGCCTCCATGCGATGAAGGTCAGTGACGTCGCGAAAACTGACGACGATGCCTTCGATAGCAGGGAGTTTCGAGCAGTTGCGGGCCTCAGCGTCAAACCAGCGCCAGCTCCCGTCTTTGCTTCGCAGGCGGCAGCGTCTGCCAAATTTCCCGTACTGACTTACTGCGAGCTCTCGAAGACACTCGCGAGCTTCCTCCGCATCGCTTTGGTGAACCAGCTCGAGAATCGATCTTCCGACGAGATCTTCTACGCGATGGCCAAGCAGGCGCCTGAAACCAGCGCTCGCAAATTGGATAATACCCTCGGGGCTGAGAATCGTGAGCAGTTCCCGGACGGAGTCCAGCAACGTGGCGAGTTGCTCCGGGCCAAGCAAGGTGCCTTGCGCGAAGGGGGCGCGTTGAGACATTTGGTAGCTGCTCGCGACACTAACCCGCGCAAAAATACCTTGCGGGCAAAGGTGAGTCCTGCGTCCTCCGTTTGAATGTATTGCTTACTTGCTGCGGCACACGCCAAATCGTTTTAATCATACAAAAACTGAACGTTGCTGTAACCATTGGGATCAGAAAACGTGGCGAAAATATGACTGTACCAAAGGTCAGGCCGGCCTCCCGGAAAGGCCTGCTTTTACTCCAATTCTGTGCGTGTTACGCTCCCACCGTTCCCTGGCAAAGAGAACGCCCCGCTTTGGACTTCATCCGTGCGGGCAACCCGAGGAGGCGCTCCTGCTATGCACGATACTTGGAAAGACATGTTCGTTATTGGACTTCCCCTCGCCGAAAAAATCCTCCGGCCGATCATCGTCTATGCATTCCTGGTGGTCAGCCTCAGGCTTTCCGGCAAACGCGAACTCGTTCAACTCAATCCATTCGATTTGGTCGTTCTGCTGACACTGTCGAATACCGTGCAAAACGCCATCATCGGTGAAGACAACAGCGTCCTGGGTGGAATCATCGGCGCTACTTCCCTGCTGGTCACCAACTATCTCGTCGTTCGCTTCCTCTACGATCACAGAAAGCTGGACCAGTTGGTCGAAGGCAAAGCTGACGTACTAATCGAGGGCGGCAAGGTCCGCGCACGGAACTTAAAGCGAGAGATTATTACCATGTCACAGCTCGAAGCTGCCGCGCGGAAGCAAGGCTTTGACTCTCTCTCGGAAGTCGAGCAGTGCGTCCTCGAGCCCGGCGGTACGCTTACATTCGTCGGAAAGAAACCAGCTACTGAAGAAGTGCGGCACCAGGAATTGCTCGGCAAGCTGGAACGCCTAACCCAGGAAATCGCCCAATTGAGGGGCTCCCAACCACCGGCACGCGCTTGATTTAGTGTAGGAAGAAACCTGTCGCCGCCAGCGCGATGCCCGCAGCACCGATGAGTACGCCGCCGATCCAGAAGAATCTTCTCTTGGTTAGAAGCGTGATCGAGCAGATGACCAGCCCAATTTCCAGTAGCGCTTCTCCACCATCGAACCGGTCGGCTTGGCGAACCGTCAAATCGCGCTCCTCTTCCAGGTTCTTTGCCTCTTTGCTGACGTCGCTTTTATCGCTTTCGTAGTGCTCCACTTCCTTGGCGTACTTCTCTTTGAGTTTTTCTCCCAGTTCCTTGTTTAGCGGCGCCACCAGGTTCACAACGTCGGAAGTTTCCTGCGTTTCGTGCAGTCGGATGCTCTTCGCCTGGTACTGCGTCCATCGGCTCGCTGCTTGCGTCTCAAGGCGCAACCCCTCGGTGTGCGCACGGTGGCCGAGCAGCGACACACCAGCCACAAACACCGCCATGATCGAGATCGTAATCGAGACCGGCAGCACCAGCGGATGATCTTCGTGATGCCTCTCAGGAAGCTCGATACCCTCGCCCATTCCTTAATTCTCCCTTTGCAGGTTTAGACGGCGGAATCAGACGAAATCACTTGCAGTGACTCCCGCGCCGCCGCCAGCGTGCGGTCAATATCCTGTGAGGTGTGCGCAACCGAAACAAACGCCGCTTCAAATTGCGATGGCGCCAGAAATATACCCCGATCGAGCATCTCGCGAAAGAACCGCGCGTACCGTTTGGTGTCGGAACGCTTGGCATCGTTGTAGTTTCTCACCGGTTCCGGCGTGAAGAAAACGGTCGCAAGCGAGCCAATGGCATTGATCTGCGCGGGAATTCCGGCGTCCGCTAGTTCCTCGCGCAGCCCAAGAACCAGCCGTTGCGCCATCTCTGTCATCTTTTCGTACAGCTCAGGCTTTGTCAGTTGTTGCAGCGCCGCAATTCCAGCTCGCATCGCCAGCGGGTTGCCCGCCAGCGTCCCCGCCTGATACACCGGTCCGAGCGGCGCCACTTGGTCCATCAATTCGGCGCGCCCGCCATAAGCCGCCACGGGAACTCCCCCGCCGATGATTTTTCCGAGTGTCGTAAGATCCGCTTCGACGCCGAGGAGATCCTGCACCGAGCCATTCTGCAAACGAAATCCCGTTATCACTTCATCGACGATCAGCAGCGCGCCATTCTTCTTACTGATTTCCTGCAAACCCTTCAAGAAATCGATCTCCGGAGGAACAACTCCCATATTCGCGGCGATGGGCTCGACGATGATCGCCGCAATCTTATCTTTATGCTGTTGAAATACGCGCTCTACCGCTTGCAGATCGTTATACGGCACGTTCAACGTCAGCGCTGCCAGCACCGCGGGCACGCCCGGACATTCCGCAATTCCCAGCGTCGCGAGCCCTGACCCCGCTTGCGACAAAAAGCTGTCCGCATGCCCGTGATAACACCCTTCGAATTTGACGATGAAGTCGCGCTTCGTCACTCCGCGCGCCAGCCGCACCGCGCTCATCGTCGCTTCCGTACCGCTCGAGACGAACCGAATCTTTTCAATAAATGGAATCGCCCGCGTAATCAGCGTCGCGAGTTCCAGCTCCAACTCGGTCGTCACTCCAAAACTTGTGCCCCGGCGCGCCTGGTCGGCTATCGCCTCGCTGATCGCCGGATTCGCATGCCCCAGAATCATCGCGCCCCACGAACACACGTAGTCGAGCAACTCGTTCCCATCCGCGTCGTAGAGATATTGCCCGCTGCCGCGCTCGATAATCAGCGGCTCTCCGCCAACGGAACGGAACGCCCGGACAGGACTGTTCACGCCGCCTACCAGCACCTTCTCGGCGCGCTCAAAAATCTCGCGCGAACGCTTGCGCTCGCGCTTCAATCCGGGTTGCGCTGTACTCATATTTTCTCGCTTAAATTATCACGCCTTCAGCCAGCGTGCGACATCCTTGGCATGGTAGGTAAGAATGATTTCCGCCCCCGCTCGCTGGATGCCCGTCAGAATCTCCAGCACAACTCGCTTCTCGTCCAGCCAGCCCTTTTGCGCCGCGGCTTTCACCATGGCGTACTCCCCGCTGACGTTGTAAGCGCCCACCGGCACATCAAACGCTTCGCGCACTCGCCGGATTACGTCCAAGTAAGCCAGCGCGGGCTTCACCATCACCATGTCCGCGCCTTCTTCCAGATCCAGCTCCACTTCCTTCAGCGCTTCTCGCACATTTGCCGGGTCCATCTGATAGCTGCGCCGGTCGCCAAACTGCGGTGCGGACTGCGCCGCCTCGCGGAAAGGTCCGTAAAAGCCGGAACAATACTTCGCGGCATAAGAAAAAATGGCAATGTTCTCAAACTTGTGTTCGTCCAGCGTTTCGCGAATGGCCCCTACCCGCCCGTCCATCATGTCGGATGGCGCAACGATATCGGCCCCCGCCCGCGCATGCGAAAGCGCCTGCTGCGCAAGAATCGTCAGCGTGGCGTCATTAGCCACTTCGCCGTTCTCAATGACGCCGCAGTGACCATGATCCGTGTATTCGCAGAGGCACACGTCCGTAATCACAAGAAGTTTCAGTTTCGCTTTACGAATCCCTTCAATCGCGCGCTGGACCACCCCCTGCGCCCCGAGGGAACTGGCGCCGCGCGGATCCTTGGACTCGGGCAACCCGAAAAGGATGATCCCCGGAATTCCGAGCGACTCCACCTCGCGGCACTCTTTCACAATTTGATCGACCGACTGCTGATACACGCCTGGCATGGAGCTGACTTCCTGGCGAACCTTCGTCCCCGGACACACAAACATCGGATAGATTAGACCCGCGGTGGTAAGGCGAGTTTCTCGAACAAGTCCACGCAGTGCTTCGCTTCGCCGCAAACGCCGCGGCCGATGGGTGGGAAAACTCATACTCTCTTAGCTCCTGCCTGCGCCGGTTTCACAACACTCGCAAAATGTGTTTCCAATGCTTCGATGACCGCCGCGGTTGTGGTGTCTTCCGCCAACAAAGTTCGCTGGATCCCCGCCCCACGCAAAGCTTTCTCCGTTACTGGTCCAACCGCCGTTATCGCCAGTTTATCTTGTAAAGCACGGAATTGTTCGCCTCCAAATAGCTCCGCAAAATGGTGGACGGCCGACGGGCTGAAAAACAGGACCGCATCGGCTGCCCCGTCGGCGATCTGGCTCAGATTCCTTGCATCGACAGCCGTTGGCCGCAGCGTGCGGTAAGCAATCACTTCGGTGACCTCCCCGCCATGCCGCTTCAACGCCACCGGCAAATCCGGATTTGCGCGATCGCTTCGCGGCAACAAGACTTTTGCTCCGGTCAGCTTGCTTCCCAATTCTTCCGCCAGCCCCGCACCGGTGTGCATCTCCGCAACATACTCAACCGGAAGCCCCGCTTGCCGCGCAGCTTCGGCGGTTACAGGACCGACACAGGCAATTTTCAGCTTGCTCTCAGCGCTAACAAGT
>JBGPIX010000336.1:0-5882 GCA_041485085.1 Candidatus Acidiferrum sp. | reverse complement strand
GCGTTACTTCATTCCCATCCGCACGGCGCAGGAAATTGCCGTAGCGGAAAAGCGCGTTTCCATGTTTTATGTGAGAAGCAAAGGAGATACGGAAGCCACTCGCGCGCAGATTCTTAAGCTGATGCCGGAGAACAGCATCCGCTCTTTGTCCGAATACATGACGCTGATGAACTCGTCAAACTTGCCGCAGTTGCGGCCCTTCACGCGCACGATGGTAGCGCTGGGAATTGTGGTGAGCTTCCTGGTGGTCCTCTTGAATATGCACACCATGGTGATGGAGCGCACACGGGAGATCGGTATTCTGAAAGCGCTCGGTTTCTCCCGGCTCGACGTCGTCCGGATGTTGCTGGGCGAGACGCTTATTCTGGCGTCGATGGGTACTGGTTTGGGAATCGCGCTTACCTTTTTGATCCAGGCGATTTTGAAGCAGACCAATCCTGGCCTGACCATTCTGATTTCTCCGGCATGGCTCTTTTCCGCGTCCGCGCTCGCTCTCGTGGGAGCCGCGAGCGGAGCAGTTTACCCCGCCCTCCGCGCCGCCAGCTACGATCCTGTCGTCGCTCTCGCTTACGAATAGCCCCGAGCCAATCGCCACATCGCTGCAAAGTCCAATTATTGGAAGGAGCAGGCGTCGTCTTTTAGGCAGCGCTGCGCCACAGGCCATCTAATATGGCCGCGCGGTCCACCGAGCGCCTGTGATTTCTCGGGTGCTCTCCGAAGAGCGATCTTAGTTACAAATGTCCACCAAGTTCTCAAGAACTTTGATTGCCCCGCCTCCATAAAACTGGTAATACTCTCAAACTATCTTTAAGCTCTTGGGGCGAGTGGAATTTCTTGGCAGCCCGAGGCGACGAATTTCCGGAGGGGCAACTGATGAAGCGGAAGCAATGGGCGTGGCTTGTGGTTACGGCATGTTTGTGTTTCGTGACGCCTGCGCGCGCGCAGACAAAGCCCGCTGGCGTGCCGGTTCCCGAAGACGGGCCGCTCTTCAACGCCTTTAAGCTGCTTGAAAAGCAGCCTGCCTATCGCATGACGATGACCGCCCAGCCGAGTGATCCGCGCATGGCCCAGATGATGGCCCAGGGCATGGGCATGAGCCCTGCGGAACACGTGGTGAAAAGCGGCGTGCATCAAGTGATCATGCACTGGAAAATGCCGGCCATGGACCAGCCCGGCACCATCGACGATTGGGAGATTCGCGCCGTCGTGCAAAACGGCCACGGCGCGCGGCTAATCACCTCGCCGGCCGTGCCGCGCATCATGCGCTTCAGCGAGCAGATGGTGGAGATGCAAATGGCGATGCTGGACCGCCAAGCTGCAACGGCGATAGCTCAAGCAGCGGTCAGTGGGCCGCTGGGATGGATCGGCGCTGCAAATACGGCAGCGCAAACGGCCCTTGGGCACGTCATGGCAGAGCGAGGACTCAAAAAAGAGAAAGAATTTTTCTCCTGGAAATGCATGGATAAACTGGGCGGCGGTCAGGAGGGAAGCGAGAGAAAGAACTTACTCACCGATATGCGCTTGCTCGGCGATCAAGCCGTGGAGGGCAAGCCCGCCACGGCTTATGAGTTCTACGTGCGCGATGGCGACAAGTTCCAGGGACCGGTGCATTTGCTGGTAGCCAAAGACACCGGCCTGCCCTTGCGCATTGAGATGACCGATCCGCAGGGACGGGGCGGCATGCACATGGACTATTCCTACGACAAAATCGGCGATATCGAAATACCAGCCTGCATGGCGAGCGAGAAATGACTCCTTTATAGCCCTTGCGTACCAATAAGCCCTGTTCTCCCGGCCAGTTGCGAACTAACTGGGTTCCGTGTTCTTCTTGCTGACACGGAGCAAATCCCGTGGGAAAAATGGGAATGGCTACTTCCCAGGATAAGCACTATCAGGCCCTGATTCTGGAGCGCCGGGACCTTTCACCGGATCTCTGGATCATGCGCGTCGACCCCGGCGGACCGTTCGAATTCCGTGCCGGGCAGTACGCCACTCTCGGAGTCGAGCAAAATGGAAGGCGGATCGAGCGAGCGTACTCTATCGTTTCCTCCCCTTACGAAAACGAACTGGAATTCTTTGTTGAGCTTGTACCGCACGGAGATCTGACGCCGGATCTTTTCCAACTAAACAAAGGTGATGCGCTCCTGTGCCGGAAAATCGCCAAGGGGCGCTTCACGCTGGATTTGCGCAGCGGGAGAACCAACCATCTGCTGGTTTCCACGGTGACGGGAATCGCGCCGTTTGTCAGCTACGTTCGAACGCTCTATCGCGATTGGAAAAGTGGCGCGAGCCCGATGCCCGGGAACCACAAACTGTACTGCCTGCAGGGTGCCAGCCGTTCCACGGAGTTTGGTTATCGTGAAGAGCTCGAACGCTATTCGAGCGAAGTGCCGTGGTTCCAGTATGTGCCCACGGTGAGCCGGCCATGGGAAGATTTGAATTGGCGCGGAGAGACGGGACGCGCGGATGATTTGATTCGGGAGTATGCGGATCGGTGGGGGTTGCGGGCAGCGGAAACGACCGGATATTTGTGCGGGCATCCGGCGATGGTGGAAAATGTGCGCGGGATTCTGCAGCGAGCCGGTTGGAAAAAAGATGCCGTGTTCGAAGAAAGTTATTTTCAGCGGACAAAGGACGACGCAGCCTGAGCGGGCTGACAGTTTTCATCAAGCTGGGGCTAGGCCCCGGGGCCGTGCTCTTCGAGCTGGACGGTGACGTCTTCGATGGTCGATAGCGGGCAGAGGACATGAACTTTCTGGTCCGGGGCGTCGACATCAATTTGTAATCGCCCAGCAACCGTGCGGATGCGAACGTGCTGGTTGCCATCATCGACCTGAACAAATTCGGCATCGGGATATTTCTTCAGCTCTTTGACGAAGGCATGAAGAATAGGCATCGCTTCGCGCGCTTCATGGGTGACGTGGCGCATGTGCTCGGCGGGAATGAAATGCAGGGCCATGGGAACGGCCGCGGCGGGAACCCACATATGAACGTGGGAGCCGCCGGAGCGGAATTCGTCGACATCGATGCGGATCACGCCTTCGCGCATGGTATAGGCGCCCGCGAGTACGAGAGTGCCGCCGAGTCCGAGAGCTGCTTTCGCGAGTAGCAACATGTTTGCCTCCTGCCAGTTATGTGTTGCGGCATCCGGACCGGGTCGGGATAAATTCTGCCGCGGCTACCAAACCCCAAAACCTGGCGGCATCCTGATCGGGCCAAAGGGCGCCGCTACAGAATCAGAAAAAGCGCCGGCTTAAAAGCCGGCCACTACAAAACCTCTTAGTCCGTGACATTTTTGGAATCGAGCCAGACGCGCACGGTGTTTTCGTGGTCTTTCACGGAAACCAGCTCGGTGTCGCCTTGCGCGGACAGAGCGTGAAGCGCGGCGACGAGATCCAATTCATCCTTGCCGGCGGAAAAGAGGGCATCGATAACTTTCATGGGCACCTTGATTTCGACTTCGGACTTTTTCAGTTCGCCCTTTTCATGGACGCCCTTGTCGAGGACATGAATGAGCAGGTGGTTGGCCTGCTTGGCGACGCGCACGTCGCAATCGTTGCTTTGGACGGTGACGAATTCGCCGTCTTTGGTGGTGCGGATGGCTTCGACGAGGGCGCGGAGGTCGACGTCATTCATATGAGCGTTGTCAATTTTGACCTTGCCATCGTGGAAGCGTTCCTGGTGGATGGCGGGGAGAACTTTTTCGGCGAGTTCGAGGGGGACGTTGACTTTGACGGTCTCACCTTTGGCGTCGGAGCTGATGACGCGGACGTGCAACCAGCGGTCCTTGGATACGGATGTCGTTGATTGAGCGGAGCTTGCCGGGGCGGAGGTGGATTGCGCCAAGGCGCCCAGGGGCAAAAGGAAGAGTGCAGATGCGGCGATGAGAGCGGTCTTGGCGAAGAAACGGCTATTGCGGTCGGACATGACTGGATGCCTCCTGACCGGCGCGGTGCCGGTTCTTGGAGATAGGTACGAGAGTGCTGGAGGAAAAGTTTCCGGAAAAGGTTCCTTTCTTAGAACAATTGGTTAACCATAATGGGGACCCCCCTCCCTGTTTCTCAAAAGTGTTGATTCCAAAGGGTTTTAAGTTCTTTAGAAAGAACACTTGTAGAAGTGTTGATTCTGCATGGTTTATCGGGGCTTGGAGTTTAGATAAGAGTAATACTTGAGGGCCTGAGGCTGGTGCGGGAGATGGAAGGACCGCGTAGCGGGCGAGCATGGTTCGTGGCTATTGCCTCTGAACAAACACGGGAGAGAATAGCACACCTTAATGAAGATGTTAAGTGTTTTACAGCGAATGGTCGAAAATGAGGGTCCCGACAAGGTCGGGATCTTCGATTGAACGGCTATTAGGGGGAGTGAACGGTTTCTGTGTGGCTGAAAAAATGAGGAAACATCCCGTCTGTCCCCTTTGCCGTCCCCTTTGCCGTCCCCTTTGCCGCCCCCTCTTTGCCCGTCCCCTTTGCCCAAGAGGCTAGGAAAGGGGGATAGTGGGGCAGGGAGAAGGGGGACATGGGCGAGAAGGAAAACTGGGAACTGGAAGGCAGAAACTAGAAAAAGAGGGAATCGCCATTCGGGACGCGGAGTTAAATTCAAGAGAACAAAGAGGCTAGCGAATGGCAGCCCTCAAAAATTGCAGAAGAATATACCGCCCCGAGAAGCTCGGGGCAGGCGCCGACGCCCCGACCCGGCCGGGGTAGACGCCGGCGCTGAGGAATCCAGGGAAAAGTCAAAAGCCCCAGGTGCAAAGCGGGCACCCGAGGCACGCGGCGAACGGATAGTTAGCCGGACCCGAGCTGCCATGGTGTATAACCGTACGAGAAGTCAAAACGGAATCCCAGCCTAGAAATACACAGAGAGAGAGAAAATGAAAAGATCAGTGATCGTGTCGGTAGTCGCGACTTTAACCATCGTCGCGGCGTTCGTAGGAGTTGTGCAGGCTCAGAAAGACAAGAAGGTCATCTACGTATCTTCTGCGCAAGTCACTTTTAAACCGTCGCCGATGGGCGGCGTTTCCATGCAGACCCTCGTGGGCGACATCGACTTGGGCCCTCATGCGACATTTACAAAGTTCGATGCCGGGTACGATGCGGGCATGCACTTTCACACGAACGACGTTTCCATCGTGGTGATCAAAGGCGCCTACCTATATAAAGATGAAGCCGGTGAAAAGCGTGTCGGGCCAGGCGAATACCTGTTCGTCCCCGGTGGCCACAAACACTGGAGCGGCGGCGACAAGACCGAAGGCGCGCTCTTTTATGAGCAAGGGGCAGGGAAGTTCGACAGTATCTTGGTGAAATAGCTAAGCGTCCCAGACCATCGCAAATCGCCCGAGTTCCCTGCCGAGAAAAGTAGGCAGGGAATTCGGCGGCCCCCGCCGAAGAAAAAACAAAGTCAAAGGCCGCACCCTTTGTAAAACCAAACCCCAAAGGGTGCGCCACCCAATTCACAAGCCTGCCCCACCCCGCCGGAAGTAATATAGGTCGAGGAGTAGGGAGCCGTGACCACGCGTCAAGACAAGGTTCACACGCAACAGGTTCACACACAACTGGGCCGGGCGGCGGTGCAGATCTTTGCCGCCAATGAGCGCATGAACCAGATGCTTGTCGAACATCTTGACCCTGCCGCCTGGAGAGCCAAACCGCCTGGCAAGGTCCGCCCCATTTCCGCGATCTTCACGCATCTGCACAATGTGCGCTGCAAGTGGGTCCGGCTTACCGCTCCGCACCTGAAGGTTCCACGACAGCTCGACCGCGCGCATTGCACGCGGCAGCAGGCCCGCGCGGGATTGGCGGAGAGCGCCGCCCGCTGCGCGGAGGTGCTCGCTGAAGCGCTCGGCGGTAGCGGGGGCCGCGTCAAGAAGTTTCGCAGAGACGGCT
>JBGPIX010000335.1:0-5897 GCA_041485085.1 Candidatus Acidiferrum sp. | reverse complement strand
GGATTTCATGTTTCATTCTCCTTAAGAAATTCATTTCTTCCTGATCTCGGGTCGGGGTATTCCCAGGCTCACTCACTTGCGATCAATCAGCCTCAACGAATCCCTGGTCATATACTGTTCTAGTTAACTATAACACTATTCCAGATGTCAAGCAGTTTCTTATCTTCATTGCCCGCCGCCATCCACATAGGACAAAGCGTTCTCGTCGTCGCTGGCTCAAGCGGACAATTTGACTCAATGGGAGTTCAGGCCTACTCGCCTGGCGAAGGACCTAATCCCGGTTAGTCGGCTTCCACGGCGGCATTAGTCCTGTGAAGTCGGCTTTTCACCAGCAATTTAACCGTCGCTGCTAGCGCGTTTGTCGGTACCAATCCGCCAAACCCGTAGGCATTACTTCCGGTTTGCCCGTGGCTCGCTCACAAAAGACTCTTGCGCTTCGCAGCTCATCGATTTTTTGGTTTAGACAATGAAAGCGCTGGCCATCATCTGACGTTCGATGGTAAACCACGAAAGTGGCCGCTGGGCCAGACCTTTCAGAACCGGAGATCCATCCCGCTCTCCCCGATTTTCCATGAAGGCGATGAAATTCTGCTTTACAATAAGTATATACTTATATAAGCTATAACCTATGCAAAGCCTTGACGCTGCCTTCTCTGCTTTAGCCGACCCGACGCGACGAGCGATTCTTGCACGTCTCGCCAAAGGAGAAGCCACAGTGATGGAGCTGGCCGATCCCTTCAAGATGACGCAGCCGGCAATCTCGCAACACCTGAAGGTGCTCGAAGACGCAGGGCTTGTTGTTGGTCGCGTTGAGGGTACGAAGCGCCCTCGTCGCCTTGCAAAGGCCGGCATCGAAGCGATGGACCAATGGCTTGCGATGCTGCGAAAAGCCCTGGAAAGAAACTACGACCGGCTGGACGAGGTTCTGGCCAGTATTGAGCGACAGAAAAAAGGAGATAAGCGATGAGCACATTGACACTGAAAGCAGAAGGCGACACACACGTAGTGGTGACAAGGCGCTTCGCTGCGCCTCCGGAAGCGGTATACCGCGCGCACATAGATCCGAAGTTAGTCCAGAAATGGATGCTCGGTCCGGAAGGTTGGTCGATGCCCGTCTGCGTCAATGAAGCGAGACCAGGCGGCAAGATCCACTATGAGTGGGCGAATGGTAAAGGCGGCGGATTCCGCCTGACTGGAGAATTTCTGGAGCTCAAGCCTTACAGCAGGATCGTGCATGTCGAGCGGATGCACCTGCCAGATCCCACGCCGGACAATCATATTGAAACCAGGTTTGATATTGAGGGCACAGGCACTTTGATGACCATGCGAATGACGCTGCCTGATGCTCACACGCGGGCGGCCATGCTTGCGACAGGGATGGAACGCGGAATGGAAGCCAGCTACGTTCGGTTGGAAGGAATGCTCTATTTGAGTCCGGAAGTCCGTGGTTCGTGAGTTGCAAGACCGGAACAGCGGGGGCGAGGCTCCCTGAATTGCGAGTGGCAAGACAGTTTTCAAGGAGAACAGCACATGCGAAGTTCGGCTTTCAGTGAAATTAGATTGAATGTCGAAGCCCAGGCAGCGCAAGTAGCTGCCGGAGCGGCCGTTGCGACTATCCTGCTGCTAGCAAGCCTGCACGTACTGAGCCCCGAATTTGCGCCTTCTTGGCGCATGGTGAGTGAATATGCGTTCGGTCATTACGGTTGGGTCTTGTCGCTGATGTTTCTATCATGGGGCATTAGCTCCTGGGCTATCGCGGTCGCGATTTGGTCGCAGGTCAAGACCAAAGCCGGCAAGGTGGGCCTGTGGTTTCTAGTCGTTGCTGGCATAGGCGAGGCCATGGCTTCCATTTTTGATGTCACCCACGACACCGGGCACGGCATCGCCGGTTTGCTCGGGGTTTGCGGCTTTCCCGTCGCGGCCTTGCTGCTGAGTGCAGGCCTTGGTCACGCTGAAGCGTGGCAGGGCGTTAGGAAGACGCTACTGTGGATCGCGAACCTTAGCTGGATAAGCGTTGTCCTTTTGGTGGCGACGTTGGCTCTGATGACCATGCAACTCAGCCGAGCCAACGGCGGCCATTTGCCTCAACACGCGCCGAAATCATTGCCGCCAGGAGTGCTTGCACTAGACGGGTGGGCCAACCGGCTCATCATCCTTTCCTACTGCTTGTGGGTGTTCGTTGCTGCTTGGCAGGCCATCAAGCTGCGCCGCAAGCCCTTGTAGCCTAGCAAAGTAATTTAAAGCCTGCTCGAATCCGAAAGGGCATTTGCCAGAGCGAATCGGTAGCCACAAGTCGGCATAGCGCCACAATTCCAGGATCAGATGGGTGTCGGGAAATGCATGGCTCCATGCGCGTTTATCGGGAGCAATCTGCCAACCCGGAGGCATTACCTCCGGTTTCCCCGTCACCCAGGCGCAAGCTGGAGTTCCCCTCTTCCGCCGAGCGGACTTCGAGATTTTCAGCGAGGTGAGATGCTGGCCGTGTGAGTACAGCCGAATGCCGATAAGGGGGAGGCGAACTATTCGTAGCGCAATGCGACCATCGGATCGACTCGCATGGCGCGGCGCAGAGGAACGAAGCCGGCGATCACCGCGACCGCGATGAGGGTGAAGGCTACGGCGATTAAGGTGATGGGATCGTTTGCCGAGATGCCGAAGAGCATATGGCCAAGCAAACGAGACGCCGCGAACGTGCACGGAACCCCGACGGCAAGCCCGGCAAGCGCGAGAAGCAACGTCTCGCGCAAAACCATATGCGAGATTGTGTTGCGCGAAGCGCCGAGCGCCATTCGAATGCCGATTTCGCGCGTGCGGCGTGAGACGGAGTAGGAGATCACGCCGAAAATTCCCGTGGCGGCGAGAACAAGAGCCATGGCAGCGAAGAGAACGAGCAATTCCGTGCGGAATTTCGGTTGAGCGACGTTTGTGGCAAGAACGTCCGTCATTTTCGCGATGTCGCCGACGGGCAAGTCTTTGTCGATCGCCATGGCGTCCTTGCGGATCGCGGCGGCGACGCTGGCGGTGGAGAGCGTGGAGTTGACGACCAGGTCCGAACCCCAGAACGGAGCTTGCGCAAAAGACACGTACATCATGGGCTTCGGGTCTTCGCCCAAGGACGAATCGCGCACATCGGCGACGATACCGACGATTTCGCGGGGGACGCCCGGATCCGGCGGAAAAGAGAAGGAAATTCGCTTGCCGATGGGATTTTGATTGCGGAAATAGACGCGCGCCATCGCGGCGCTGATGACGGTCACGCGCGGCGCGGACATCACGTCGTCTGCGGTGAAGAAACGGCCCGCAATGAGCGGAATGCCCATCACGCGAAGATAGTTCGGAGTGGCGGCGACGTAGTCCCCAGTGCGCGATTCCGCCGCGGTGGCGGGCGGCTGGCCAACGATTTCGAAGGGAACACGCGCTTCGGTATCCGCGAGAGGAGTGGGAACGACGAGAGCCGAATCCTGCATTCCCGGCTCGGCTTGAACCCGCGCGAGAAGGTCGTCCGTGAACGCGAGCCACTGCTGCGGCGTTTTGTACAGGTCGCGCGGCAATGAGACGTTGGCTTTGACGATATGCGCGGTATCGAAGCCGGGGCTGACGGCGGTGAGTTTCGAAAAGCTGCGGATCAGCAAACCCGCAGCGACCAGTAGCACCATCGCGAGCGCGATTTCCGCCCCGGCAAATATGGCCCGAGCGCGGCGGCCACCGGTGCTCTCGCCCGAACGCGTGCCGCCTTCGCGAAGGCTCGCTTGAGGATCGGACTTGGCAGCCAGAAATGCGGGCGCCAAACCGAAAAGAAAAATCGCGAGCGCGGAAATGGCCAGTGCGAAGAGAAGCACCACGTGATCCACGCGAATCGGATTCAGTTGCGGCACGCTTTTCGGAACGAGCGAGCCAAGCGCGTGTACGCCCCAATAGGCGAGGAGGATGCCGGCAGCTCCTCCGAGCACTCCGAGGACGGTGGTTTCGCTAAGCAATTGGCGCACGATGCGGCTGCGGCCTGCGCCGAGCGCGGTGCGGACGGCGATTTCGCGGGTTCGGGAAGTGGCGCGCGTGAGAAGCAGGTTCGCGAGGTTCGCGCAGGCGATGACGAGCACGAGCGCGACGGCGCCAAGAAGCACTAGGAGCGGAGAGCGAACGTCGCCGACAATTAAGCGTTGAAGCGGGAACAGGTGAATCTCCCAGCCAGCGTTCTCGGCCGGAAATTGCTTTGCGAGACGCTGTCCGATCACATCGAGTTCCGCTTGCGCCTCGGCGAGAGAAACGCCGGGCTTGAGCCGGCCGGTGGTGACCAGCCAGTGCCTGGCGCGGAGGTTCATCCACGACTCGAACAGGGGATCCTGGCCCACAGGTACCCAAACTTCGCGCGTGTCGGACAACAGCGGAAAGCTGAATCTTGACGGCATGACGCCTACGACGGTGAAGGAGCGCTTATCGAGGTTGATCGAGGCACCGATGATGTTGGGGTCCGCCGAGAAGACGCTGCGCCACACACTTTCGTTGAGGATGACGACATGCGCCGCGCCGGGTTTGCCGTCTTCGAGCCTGAACACGCGACCGAGAAGGGGCTGCTGCTCGAAGACGGAGAAGAGCTCAGGAGTGACATCGGCCACCCTGACGATGAAGGGATCGCCGTGTCCGGTGAGAGTGAGCTCATGGGCCGAGACTCCGGTCATGCCGCTAAAAGCCGTGTCCTGCGCGATCACGTCCTGCAGGTCAAGGTAGGAGAAACCCGCTTGGACGCTGGCGTCCTGCGTGCGCTGCTGGAAGATGGTGTAGAGCTGCTGCGAATCGGGATAGGGGAGCGGCTTGAGCACCACCGCATAGACGACGCTGAAAATGGCGGTGTTCACGCCAATTCCAAGCGCAAGCGTGAGGACGCAAACGGCGGTGAAGCCGGGATTTTTGCGGAGCATGCGCAGGCTGTAACGAACGTCCTGCGCGAGGTGCTCGAACCATTCCCAGCCCCACGCCATGTGACTTATCTCCTTCAGCGCGGTCACGTTGCCAAACTGACGTCGGGCTGCGGCCCGAGCGTCATCTGCCTCCATGCCCGACTGCAAATGTTCATGCTGGCGCATTTCCAGATGCAGGCGCATCTCCTCTTCCAGGTCCGCGTCGAATTGCCGACGATGCATCAGCATCCCGATTCGTCTTGCGAGTTCGCGCAGCCAGTTCATGTCAGAACTCCTTTCAAACCGCTCGAATGACACGCGTGATCGCCCCGATGACGCGTTCGAACTGTGACATTTCGACCAACAATTGTTTGCGGCCCGCGGCAGTCAGCTGATAATAGCGAGCGCGGCGGTTTCCAGACGTCGTGCCCCACTTTGCGGTTACCCATCCCTTGATGAGCATCCGCTGCAACGCGGGATACAACGAACCTTCTTCGACTTGAAGAACGTCATCCGATATCCGCTGAATGGAATTGGCGATTTCATATCCATGCATCTCGCCAAAGCGCGCCAGAGTTCTCAGGATCAGCAGATAGAGTGTTCCAGGAGGGATTTCGTCTCGAGGCATGTCCTCGTCTCCTGACATAGTTAGACTATGTCAGTCTCGAATGGTTAGCAGCCTCTGTCAAGGCGATTGGGCCGTGGTTCCAGGTCTCTAACAAACGACGAGACGGCGGAATCGAAAGACGAGATTCTGGGCGAATGGTCGGCTAACCGGAAGCTATCCGGGATCCACGGTGCGTATTAGTCCTTTGAAGTCGGCATCTCGTCAGGAAATCAAGCACTGACGAGATGCGCGCTTATCGGGAGCAATCTGCCAACCCGGAGGCATTATTTCCGGTTTGCCCGTGACTCGGGCCCAATGTCGAGTGCGCCGCCAATCGGTCCTGTTTCCTCCTGACTCTTACTGCAAGGCGATTCCGTACGGGCGTGCCGGCCCGG
>JBGPIX010000334.1:0-5901 GCA_041485085.1 Candidatus Acidiferrum sp. | reverse complement strand
GAAGGCGCACGGAGCCGCGGCAACCACGCTCATGCTTGCGCCCTGAAGCTCCGGCGTGGCATTCAGAATATGAAGCGCCAGGGAAAGAACTCCCCAGCAAGCGAAGGAAACACCCAGAAGCCGATCGGCTAGCGTTTCCTGGCGCCGGCTTTCCTGCCAGAACACCACCGCCACGCCAATATAGAGCAAGGAAGCGGGAATGATTGCCGAAACGGAAATGGCGTTAGTGACGTTGGACGCGGCCCAGAGCCCGAAAACGATAGCCACAACCAGTCCGGGAATCTTCCAGGGCTTTCGCTGGGAGTAAAGCTGTGCTCCCAGAAAGAAGAGCACTCCGGAGAGCCCGAAAAGCCAATGATTCAAAGCACTCTGTATGGGGCTAGCAGCACTATTTGGCGCCAGTGTCGGCCCCACATAATGAAGGGCAAACACCGCCCACGCCGCAGTCCAGAGCAGAAGATACGTCTGGCGCTTGATGCTGTGGATGTACGCGAAGAATCCCGCCACCAAAGTAGTGGCAATCAGCAGCGCCATGGAGATGAAACTCTGATGCATCAGAAAAACATTCGATTCTCCGCCTGCATCGCGGACGAAATTCCGCAAGTCACGAAGACACAACAAACTTTCATGCCTTGCCATGTGTACCCGTAACGCCGCCGCCCACACGAGAGGACAATCGTGCGGCGACGCAGAAAAGTCGCGCCCGTACACAGAACAAAGTACTTGTGATTATGGATTATAGAATTTTCAGGAAGCAAGCGTACCGGGGTACTGGTAGCCAAAGAGACAGCAGGCTGGAGGTAATCGATTCAATACAAAGGGGGATAGAGTTCCGGGGCATTCGGTCAATTAAACGGGCAATTGAAGATGCCTTTGACCTGGCGTTCTGAGGGCAGCCGACGGTATGCCGCGCGGACCGGTCTAGCTGATTGGCGTTACTAAACTGGGGAAGGCAATTATCTTTTTGGCTCCAAAATCTCGACGTGATGGTGCTCCATCAGATCTCCCGTCGCGTGGTCCAACTGACCAACAGCCATTTGAAAATTTATCTGGGCCTGGATGAGATTCAGCTCCGCCTGAGCGAGTTGCGTTTGCGCGTCGAGAACAAAGAAGACTGTTTCCGCCCCCAATTCGTACTTGCGTTCGTCGGCATGAAGGGACTGCTGCGCCAGGTCCAGCGCGACTTTGGAGGCTTCCATGGAGAGCTTGGTTTGCTCCAGAGCATGGACTGCGTTGGTAACCTCGAGAGTAATGCTCTGGGTGGTGCGCCGCTGCTGATATTGATCTCGGCGGCGGCTCACAGAAGCATCCGCGAGGTTCGCTTCCGCGCTGTGATTTTTGATGGGTAGAGTCAGCGAGAGAGTTGCGCCGTAGGCCGGATAGGCGAAATGAAAAGTCTGGCTGAGGCCATCGCCAAGGCCGGTCCTATTAATCAGCAGGGGAGGAACCGCCGCATTGAACTGGTTGCCAGCGACGCCGTTGCCTGAATAAAAGCCGGAGAGTTCGAGGTCGGGTTTCAAGCTGTTGTGCGCCAGTCGAATGCTCAGTTCATCGCCGGCTAGCTGCTGTCGCGTGGCTTCCAGTTCCGGGCGGTTGGCGAGGGCGCGAGTAAGCGTGGTGGCGATATCCGTGATTGGCGGCGCGCCGAGCGGCTCCGGCTGGTCGGTAAGTTCGAGATCGAGAACGCGGATAACGGGATCAAGGTCAGCGCCGATGACCAGCCGGAACTGATCTTCGGCTTGTTTGAGAGCATATTCCGCCTGGATGACGCCCACCCGCCGGGAAGCGACTTGTGATTCCGAGCGGTAGATATCCAAAGGTGGAAGCGCCCCGAGGCCGAGAGCTTTCTTGTCGTGGTCGTAACTCTTCTGAGCTTCTTCAAAGGACTTGCGTTGCACGGTGAGAGATTCGCGGGCAAGGACGACGTTCCAATAATTGCCTACGGTTTGAAGAATGATGTCATTCACCTCTCCCTGAAACACCGAGCGTGCCTGATTCAAGTTTCGCTGAGCGATCAGGATGGGAGCTCGGTTAGGGAACAGGCCGAAGTTGCGAAGCAGCGGCTGAGTGACCGTGAATTGGAGGTCCGTCGCAATCGACGGGTTCACCAAGCTAAAGGAGTTGTTGGTGGACAATTTGCCGGCATTGAATGAGGTTTGAAAGTTCGTTCCCGTCTGGAAAGTCTGCGCGTAGCCAAATGACGTGTTCTGGCTTAGCGTGTCGAGAACTGCCGCGCCTTGCGTTTGCGTGATGGCTGGCGACTTGGTTCGGTTGTCCGCAAAGCTGGACGTGAGCAAGGGATCGAACGGTCCGTGGACGCGGCCGAAATTGTTCTGCGCGAACTCAATCTGCGAATGGTCGAGCCGGATATCGGTGTTATTCGAAAGCGCCAGGCGAACGCAGTCGTTCAATGAGAGCACCAGCTTCCCGTTTGCAACGTGATCCTGCAAACCTTGAGGTACAGGGAGCGGCGCCGGAGGTTTCTGCCGGCCGCTCATGCCAAGCAGTCGCTCCATCCGCATGGAGTCTTGCGCCCGCGCCGAGAAGCTGAGCGCTTGCACCGAAGATGTCAGAACAAACAAAATGCGCAGTACTCTCATCACTCACCCCCAGGGGAATTTCTCGCGAAAGATTGCCTCTATTCGTAGCGGATCGCTTCAACGGGATCTAGCCGTGCCGCCTTGACCGCCGGATAGATGCCGAATATCAGCCCAACGGAAATGGAAACCACGAAAGCCAGAAGAATGGAACTGATGGTCACGATGGTCGACCATCCAGCGAGCCAGGCGATAAGTTGAGACATGGCGAATCCCAGAAGGACGCCGAGTAACCCACCGGCGAAAGAAATCAGCACGGCTTCGATGACAAATTGGCGCACGATGTCCCAGCGCCTGGCGCCGACGGCGCGGCGCACGCCAATTTCACGCGTGCGCTCGAGGATCGCAGCCAACATGATGTTCATGATGCCGATCCCGCCAACCAACAGCGAAATCGAAGCGATCGCCACCATAACAGTGTTGAAAAGCTGTTCCGTGCGTTTTTGTTGCGCGAGCAGTTCGGCGGGGACGATGACATTGAAGTCCCCGGCGCTGTGATGCGAGGCGTTCAGGATGCCGCGGACCACTTCGGCATCGGTGGTGCTTGTTTCCGGCGAGTCAAGATGCAGATACAGCCCGTCGACCTCATCCTTCAAATCGCTCTGCGAGTCTTCGAGCCGGTACCTCACCGCATTCAAGGGCGCATAGATGAGATTGTTCATGTCCTCGGTGCGCACTCCGGAAACTTCCGTCTGCGGAGCCATCTGTGGCGCAACGATGCCGATCACGTGGCACCATTGCTCGTTGATCTTGATGTATTCGCCGATCGCCGCTGCCGCGCCAAAGAGACTCTCCTTCGCGGCCGCCCCGAGGACGCACACCGGCGCAGCCGACTCATTCTCCGCGGCTTCGAAGAAGCGGCCCTCCGTGACGCGCAGATGGGTGATCCCCAGATAACTTGGCTCGACGCCATAAACGATTGGAGTGTCCTGTTGCGGTTTGGGAAGCAGTTTTCCCGGAGCAAACCGTTTGCGCGGCGTGCCGTCCTTAATGTCGGGAACATTCTTTCGAATGATCTGATAGTCACTGAGCGTCAGGCCCGGCGAATTTTTCCGAACTTTCTGCAGTTCCTGCCAATTGTTGGATTCCTTGGCTTCGACGATGAGATTGCGAACGCCAAGCTGTTCGATGAACGCCATGACTTTTTGCTGTGCTCCCGCTCCGATAGAGAGCATCGCAACGACTGCAGCCACGCCAAAAATCATGCCCAGCATGGTCAGGAGAGATCGCAGTTTGTGGCTGGCCAGGTTTTCGAACCCGAAAACGATATCGGGGAGCCACTGTTGCAGGGATCTCGGCTCGGCGATAGAGCTGGGTTTCATCGTTGTGCGCCGAGCCTCAATGGGAACCGGGACCCAGGCCGGGATTCGAGCTTCCGCCGCTCTTGCCGTTGCCGGCGAGTTTTTTCTCCGGATTCACCAGGGCGACGACCGTTCCCGCCGGCAGCCCGCTCAGGATCGCGCGGCCTTCGCTCACCGCGCGGACTTTCACTTCCTGCATTTCAAAACCGCGATTGCGTTTGCAATACACTACTTTCTTGCCGTCGTGATCAAAAATCGCTCCGCCGGGAATGGAAACCGCGCGGGAAAGATTATCACCGAGAATGCTCAGACGAACGGCGAAGCCCGGGCGCAGGCGCGGATCCGTGCTGTCGATGCGCACCGCCACATCAAACTTGCGCTGGGTGTTATCGTCCCAGAATTCGTGGCTCGTCGCTCCGCCGACGGTTTGCACTTTGCCGCTGAACGTTTCGCCGGGAAGCGCGTCGACCTTCAGCTCCACGGCTTGCTCCGCCTTCAGGTTAATGCGGTCGGTCTCGCCAATCTGCGCCGAGACTTCCAGATGAGAGATGTCGATGACTTCCGCGATCGAACTTCCCGGATTCACCTGATCCCCGACGTGATAGTCCGGGAGCGTCATCCCACCCATGAAAAATCCGCCGGTGGAATCCCGGTTGCCGTGGATGACCACCAGGCCGTCTATCGGCGCGGTGATGTGCATGTTCTTGATGTTTTGCTCCGCCTGGTCCATGGAGAGACGGGCTTTGTGCCGTTTCTCTTCGCTGATGGCCAGCGCCGCTTGGTTGGAAGCGCTGTGGGATTGGATGTCCTGCCGCAGCTGCGTCTGGGCGCGCTTGGCTTCATCGAGCGCGAGCAGATTCTTCTGCGCGTCGATGGGGCTCACCAGTTCGTTTTTGCTGACTTCGAGCTCCGCGCGGCGCACCGCGTATTTTGCTTTCAGCAGCGCGGTCTGGTCCTCGGCCGTCTGGACGTCGGCATCGGCCTTGGCTTTGACGATCTCCTGCTCCGCTTGCAGCAAATCGCTGCGATTCTGCCCGAGATTGTATCCCTGCTGGCTGGGGTCGAATTCGAGTACCACGTCACCCGTGTGAACTTGGGCTCCGGAACGCGCCAGCGTGACGATTTGCAGCGTGCCCCCTGCGATCGGCGGAGCCGTGATGGCTCTTGATTTAGCAGTACGCAAAACTCCAGTCGTGAACACTTTGAGTTGAAGGTCAACCTCTTTGACGATTGCCGTTGGAATCTCGGAATCCGTCGCCAGCACGTTGGTTTGGCGGCAAGAGAAGCCGCTTCCCGCCAGCGCCAGGGCCAGAAGAAATGCTCGTGGTTTTGACCGGCCACCCATTCCAAGTATTTCCTATTCCACCAGCGTCGGATCTTTCAATGCCAGTTGCTCTCCCGGCTGCAATCCCTTGGCGATTAAGGCTTCATCGCCGCTTCGGCGCAATACTTCCACGGGGGTTTCTTCGAATTTCGAGCCGCGCCGGACATAAGCAACCGTTCGCCCGGCTTTCCGGAAAAGCGCGGCGGCCGGAATCACGATGCCGTCGGCAACGCGGTCTACGGCAACGCGGACAACCGCTCCCATTCCCGGCGCAAGGCGCGCATCGCTGTTTGCCAATGCTACTTCCACGGTGAAGTTTCTAGGAACCGGCCATCCGGCGTTAAAGTCCAGGCTGGCCGTGGGGCTGATGGTCTCGATGCGGCCTTCAAAGCTCCCGTCGGGAACGGCTTCGATGCGCACGGACCCGGTCTGCCCTAATTTCAACTGGCCTCTTTCCGCTTCTTCGATGCGCGCGGAAATTTTCAGCGTGGAGGGGTCGGGAAGCTCCGCAATGGCGGCGCCCGGCCAGGCGCGGTCACCCGGCTTAAAAGGAGTGGGCCCACCCTGTGGCTGCCAGTGATTTTGCAACGCGACGACCCCATCGAGCGGCGCATGCAAGGCCAGCGAGGCGAGGCTGCGTTCGTCCTGCTGCACTTGAAACGCCGCCTGATCCTGCTTC
>JBGPIX010000333.1:0-5917 GCA_041485085.1 Candidatus Acidiferrum sp. | reverse complement strand
GGGCGGCGTTCGAAACGCGGGCCGCCAGTGATGGGGCGTCCACCGCGATCGGGACGTCCGCCACGGCTGTCGGGACGGCCTCCACGATCCGGGCGTCCGCCACGGCTATCACGACCGCGGTCGCGTCCGCCGCTGCGGAACGGGCGCTGGAAACGTGAACGTGGGCTGCCGCCGATACGCGCGGAGTCGCGCGGGAATTCTTCGAGTGGAGCTGCCGGACCACCGACGCGGGGAGCGCGTGTTTCGCCGGGGAGGAGAATCACGTCCTCCTCGACGATTGGTGCGCCTTCGACGACGGATTCGCCAGCAGAAGCGGAGAGCACTTCTTCTTCGGCGTGCTCGGTCTCGGTATGTTCGTGCTCGACATGTTCTTGTTCAACATGTTCATGCTCGTCGTGCTCGTGCGTGCCATGAGCGGCGTCGTGTTCGGCGTGTTCTTGGGCTACGTCCGCGGCGAATTCCGCCCGGTTGGCAGCGCGTCCGGCTTCGACTTCCGCGACTTCTTCTTCGGAGAGTTCCGAAACCGGAACGACGGGCTTTTCCTCGGCGTCCTCATCCGACTCTTCATCGAATTCGGCTCCGCCGACGATGGCATCGGCCTCCGCTTCTTCGGTGGCTTCTTCATGCTTGGCCTCTGCGAAATCGGCGGCCAGCGCGGCGACTTGATCTTCGTTCAGCTCAGAGTCATTTCGGGCGGCTTCGACGCCGTTACCAGCCGTTTCCTGTGAAGGCTCGACAACTGTGCTGCTTGCGGCGGAAGGTTGCTCCTCAGCGCCAGCAGTTTCTCCCGCCGGAGTTGCTTCTGCTTCGCCGCCGCCATCGGCTAGGAGCCAACGAGGCAAACCGCCAGAGAAGCGGCGAGGAACGCTGCTGCCGCTCGGAGCGGTGGCGGGCAAATTGCTGCTTGCACGCGGTGTAATTTCTTCGGCCGCGTTCTGCTCTTCTCGGGTTTCCCGTTCAACACTGGGAAGAGGCGCGGGGGCAACGGCAGGCTTGCCGCGATATTTTGCGAGGGATTCACCGGGGAGAATGATCTCGTCTTCGGGAGCAACGGGAGTGGATGGCGCCGAGCTGCGCGGAGCTTCCGGACGCCGGTTTTCGTAACTGCGCGGTTGTCCGCCACGATTGTCATACCCGGCGGACTCGCCGCCTTGCGGGGAAGCATATTTCGAAGGAGGCAAATTGCGCCCGCCGCCTGGAGCACCTTGTGGGCGTCCGCCGCGTGAGCGTCCGCCACGGCGTCCCCAACGGCCACCACGGCCGCGATCGCCGCCCCGGTCTCCACCGCGATCATTGCCACGATCGCTACCACGGCCAAAGTTCTGGCTGGGGCGGTCGCTGCCGCCGCGGGCGGGATAATTCTGGGTCGGATTGTAATGCGGCGCAAAATTTTGCGGCGCGGAAGCGTTCGAATCCGGCTGGCGCTCTTCGGGGGCTTCGGGGTGCTGTTCTTCCGCGGAGGCTGACGGCACTTCTCCGTGACGTTCTTCAAGGTCGCTTTCGGAGGCGTGCGCTTCCTCGGGGGAGGCAGGCTGCTCATCCATGTGGTGAGCTTCGTCCTGATGGAACTCTTCGAGGTGCGCTTCTTCATGATGTTCAGCGGCACGGGCGAGGGATTCACCAGGGAGCAGTTCGACTGGCGATCCGTTCGCAGGGGACAGCGACGGAGCCGAAACTTGCGGCTGCTCGTGCGGGTGCCCGTGATCGTAATCCTCAAGGTTTTCGAAAACATCGCTGACGTACAGGAAGGCGTCGCCGTCGAGACCAATGTCCACGAAAGCGGACTGCATGCCGGGAAGGACGCGGGTGACTTTTCCTTTGTAGATGCTGCCGACGAGCGCGAATTCTTTTTCGCGCTCGATGTAAATTTCGACTAACTGACCTTCTTCGAGAATCGCGACCCGCCGTTCGTGGGAGGCCGCGGAAATAACCAATTCTTTCGACATGAAAACTCCTTATGCGTGACTGCGACCGAGTCGGAGCCACCCTTCTGTGCGGACCCGGATTGGCCGGGACCGACAGGACGCATCGCCGCGAGCTTCTGCCCAGCGGAGTTGCCGAAAAAGGCGCCGTCCCGGTTGAGACCGGGACACGTGGGCCACACATGTAGGGAAGTGGCTTGTCGTTCGAAGCCAGAGGGAAGAAAATTCCTCAGTCTTACGAGGCTGGTCCGTCGCCGGAAACTAGCCGGGCGATCGGCGGACGATGCTGTCCTCACTCTAAAATCCTTCTTACTTGCGACCCCGGCCGAGCCGGGATGCACAAATCCAATTTCTTCTCCGGTGCGCTCCGAGGAAGCGGAGACGTCACACGGCACTGGCGGCTTGGTCAGTTGACGAAGCGGCGAAGCCGGACATTCATCACCAGGCCAATCGCCAGGAAAACAAACAACGTGGCAGAACCCCCGTAACTCATCAACGGCAACGGGATGCCGGTAACCGGCATAGCGCCGATGACCATTGCCACGTTTACCAGTACATGGAACCCAAGCGCCGCTGCGACGCCCATGACCAGAAACATTCCCGCGCGATCTTTCGCGCGTTGAGCATTCTGCACTAAACGCAACAGAAGCGCCATATACAGCCCGAGGGCCAAAAGCACGCCCTTGAAACCCTGTTCTTCAGCCCACGCCGACATGATGAAATCGGAATACCGGACGGGGATGTAGCCCAGTTGGTTCTGACTGCCATTACTGAACCCTTTACCCCAGAAACCGCCGGAACCGACGGCAATCTTCGACTGCAAAAGTTGATAGCCGTGGCCCTTAGCGTCTTCTTCAGGGTGCAGGAAAGATGTAATGCGTTCACGCTGATAAGGCTTGAGGATCCGTTTGCTTACGGGAGGATAGAAAACCGCGCCCACAAGCAAAATCCCCGCCAAAGAAAACACCGCTGCGTGTTGCCACTGCAAGCCCGCCAGAAAGGCGCCAACGACAAGCATGGGGATCAGCACGAGCGCTGTTCCCAAATCGGGTTGCTTGAGTATCAAGACCAGCGGAACACCTACTAACAATCCTGCCTTAATTAGATCACGAAGATCAAGCTGATCAGAGCGCACTTCGGCAAAGAAGCGCGCCAGCACAATGATTATAATCAATTTGACCAGTTCTGACACCTGAACAAGTTCCCCCAGAGCGGGGATGACGATCCAGCGCTTGGCGCCGAAATGGGTGCGTCCAACGAGAAGAACAGCGACGAGAGCAGCGAGGCCAATAAGATAAAGGATGGGAGCCTGATCGAGAATCAGGTGATAGTCCAGGCGGGAAAGCACGAACATCAGGGCGAAGCCTATGACCAGCCATCGCACTTGCTTCATGTGCATGCCCGAAAGAGAACTGCCGTGTGTGGCGGAATAGATTTCGATCACGCCGAGCGCGCAGATGGCGGCGAGGATGGCCAGGAGCCACCAGTCGTAGTCGCGTGTACCGGGTGCGTCTTTCATGGGGAGAGTTGAAAGTTCAAAGTTGAAAGTTGAAAGTGAAGATCCAAGCTGGCGCCGGCGTGGTTGCTGGCCTGATGCGATCGATCTTTATGAGACAAAATCATAAAATCCCTTAGTGCTGAGGATCCGCGCTGGCGCGCACTGGCACAACAGCGGCGCTTTCGTCCGGCTTCACTGCGGAGCGAGGAGCGCGCGCCGCCGTTGGCACGGGATCTTTCTTAGGTTCCGGGCTCTTATTTTCGACAGTAACCTGGCCCTGGGTCTTCTTGTTCTTCTTGTCGTAGTAGGCCTTGATAATGTCTTTCACCACCGGGCCGGCAGCTTCGCCGCCGTGCTGGCCGCTTTCCTGGACGAGAACCGCGACACAGATTTCCGGATTGCGCTTCGGCGCGTATCCAACGAACCAGGCGTTGTCTTCGAATTTTTTCGATTTGCCCACGCGCGCGCGAGTGTCATAGCCGATGACCTGCGCGGTTCCGGACTTGCCGCTCAGTTCGATCCCCGCCAGTCTCAACTGCCCGCCGGTGCCGCCCGCTTCATTGATCACGCCGTACATTCCATCGGTGATGCCTTCGATCGTGTGCTCGGAGAGCGGGAAGCGCTCTTCACCGACATGCTGCGCATCCTTCAGCATGTGCGGCTGCCTAAAAACACCTCCGGAAGCGATACCGCCGATCATGCGTGCAAGTTGCACGGGAGTCGTGGTGACGGCACCCTGGCCGATAGCGACGGAAATGGTTTCGCCGGCATACCATTTGCGGTGAAAGGCTCGCTCGACCCACTGTTCGGAAGGCATGAGTCCGGTTTCTTCCGAGGGCAGATCGATGCCGGTCTTGTGGCCGAGGCCGAGCTTGTCGCCGTAGTAGGAGAGCCGGTTAATGCCCAGGCGCATTCCGACGGTATAGAAGAAAACGTCACACGATTTCAGAATGGCTTCGTGCAAATTTGTAGTGCCGTGGGAGGTAGGACCCTTCTTTGACGAATAGACCCAGCACTTGAACTGGCGGCCGTAGAACGTGCCGTAGCCAGGACAGTAGGTGGTGAGACTCTCGGGTGGATTGTGATCCTCCAGCATGGCAAGGGCGGTGACGATTTTAAAAACCGAGCCGGGCGCCAGCTGTGCTTGAATGGCGCGGTTCAGCAGAGGATGTAGCGGGTCGTCGGTGAGCTTCTTCCATTCATCCGCTTGGATTCGAACGGCGAAGTCATTGGGATCCGGAGTGGGGCGGCTCACCATCGCGAGCACTTCGCCCGTGCGCGGATCCAGCGCCACAACGGCGCCGGGCCGCTGGCCGAGCGACTGTTCAGCGATCTGCTGCAAGTCGTAATCGATGGTCAGCGTAATCTGTTTGCCAGGGATGGCTTCCTGAGTCGCAAGACGATCCACTTCTTTGCCGATGCTGTTCACGACCACGCGCCGCATGCCGTCCGTGCCTTGAAGCAGGTCGTTGTACTGGCGCTCCAGGCCAGTTTTTCCCGCAAAGTCGCCGGGACGAAGCCTGCCATTGCTCGCTTCGATCTGCTGCTCGCTGACTTCACCGACATACCCCGCAGCATGAGAGAGGATGCCGCCAGGCAAGTAGCGGCGTCGGGAGACGGAAATCATTTCCAGGACGGGAATATCCGAGCGATGCGATTCGATAAAGGCGATGTCCGCTGGCGAGGCGTCGGGCTTGATGATGATGGGCTGAAATTTCGGGAGATTCTTGGTATTGGCAAGCTGGTCGCGCAAATCTTCCACAGGAATTCCCAGACCGTCGGAGATGCCTGCAAGATGTTTTTCCACTTGAGCTGGATCATCGCGAAGGAGGAGGACGCTGAAGGACGGGCGATTGTCCACCAACACGCGGCCATCACGGTCCAGCATGCGGCCGCGCGGCGCGATCACGGGAATGTAGCGCACGCGATTGCGCTCGGCCATCGAGCTGTACTTATCGGCGTCAATGACCTGCAGCTTCCAGAAGCCGATCAGCAACACGCCGATCATTCCCACGATAACGTAGGAAGCCACGGCCAGCCGCCCTTGCGGCAATCGATTGTCGTTGCGGAACCAGTACGACACGAAAACCCCGCGCGCGCGCACTTTTTCTCAGGGCTTCTCGCCCGGTCTGGCACAGTTTGATTCGACTGGCCGGACTAAACTCGCGTCACGAAAAAAATCTACAGCGTGGGTTTCGAGTGGACCCTGAAAACGAGCAGGGTCTCTCCGAAAATGTCCGTCGAAAATTTCCTCGAACCTGCCTGCTGCAGGCAGGCCTGGGAACCGAAAAAATCTCCCGGAACGCCCGAATCACCGCCGGACTAAAGCTGCGTAAAGCAGCAAGAGTCTTTTTAAACGTACCACCTGCATGAGTGGGCCGCAAGCCGTCCTGGAGGACAGGTTCCAGAAATGCATTGGTTTTCTTGTGGGGATGCGGCATTACGCTTGTTGCCGTGGCTGCGGGTATCACGCTATCGTAGGGGATTCACTTATGAG
>JBGPIX010000332.1:0-5921 GCA_041485085.1 Candidatus Acidiferrum sp. | reverse complement strand
CCCAGAAAATGATCCGGGTACTGTTGATCGATGATGCGTTTGATTTGCATCTCCCGCTCCGGACTGCGGTGCGCACCCTGCAGGCTGACGCAGATACGCCGCACTCCTCCCTCCAACAGCGAGCGCACCCCGTTCATGATCTCCGTCTCGCTCGTGGAATCGTCCACTCCAATCACGTCGCGCTCGGAAAGTATCCCCTTCAGCACCACGCTGTGCGCATCATGCCCATACAGTTTTGCTTCGTGGCCACGCGAGATCAGCAATCCGATCCTTGGTCCGCGGGATTCGGCAAGCACGTTGGAAGTTATCGTGGTGGACCAGCGAATCAGTTCGAGGCTCTCTAGAAAAGCATCGAGGTCGCCGTAACCCAACTGCGTGGCGCCCTGCGTAAGACATTCGAACAGGCATACCGTCAAATCGTGCGGGGTGGTGTCCACCTTCACACACACCAGCCTCTTGCCATCAATGAAGATGCCATCCGTCAGTGTTCCGCCGATATCGATATCCGCAGTCAGCACGCTAGCCTCATGGATTGGACGTTCTCATCGCCTTGACAAACTCATCCGCATGAATCGTCCAGCCAAAAAAATTCTCGACGTTGAACAGCGTGGCTTCGTGCAGCGACGCGGGCCCCGCCTGCATCGCCCCGTCAGCAATCAGGATTGGCCAGTAATCCTGGAAATACGCGTCCCGCAGCGTGGACTCTACACAAACGTTTGTCGCAATGCCCACAAAAAAGAGATACCGGATTCCCCGAGTCCGCAGTTGCGAATCGAGTGTCGTCCCCGCGAACCCGCTGTACCTCGTCTTGATCACCACCAGATCCCCAGGCTCCGGCTTCAATTCCTCTACGATCTCGAAATCCCATGTGCCTTCGGTCAGCAGCTTCCCTTTCAACTCCGGTTTACAATTCATCAAATTCATCGCCAGTTCTTTGTGCCAGTTCGGAGAATTTGGCCCGCCGCTGTTGCTCAAGTCTGGTTTATATCCCATCTGCACATAAACAACCGGAACGTTCACCCGCCGGGCCGCATCCAACATCGTCTTGATTGAGCTGACCACGCGCGAAGCACCCGAAATGTCGACCCCCGCGACGTCCAGCATCCCACCCTTCGAGGCAAACGCGTTCTGCATGTCCACGACCACCACCGCGGACTTCGCCAGCTCCACCTCAACCGGCCCCGGCTTGGCTTCCAGCTTCAACATTGCTTCTCTGCCTTTTCCTCTCTGTGTACTCTGTGCTCTCTGCGAACTCTGTGTAAAATAACTTTCTGCTAGCCAGGAGAACGGCTGAACTCTCTGCAGTTATTCCGGGCTACCCCGCTAAGCCTCTTGACAGCCACATGCAAAAACTCTCATCTCTGTTCCTACTTAGAACTTAGAACTAAAAACCAACAACTCATCACTTCCTAATCCCGCCCCGCTTCCAGGATCTTTCCCGCCAGCCCTGTCGGATTCGTGAACATCACTTCATGGCTCCCCGGCATCTGCACCAGCCGGTAAAGCCCCAGCCTGTTCGACATCCTCGGATGCCATCCCCACTCCCCCGGCGGCAGCGCTATATCTTCCGTGCAATTGATATAACTCTTTGGGATGTGCAGCGAGTAGAATTTTTTCAAGTCCAGCTTGTCTTTGGATGGTTGCAGAGGCTCGGGAGAAAGCAGCGCATAAGTCCGCTTGGCCGTTTCCCAGTCCCCATCATTTATGAACGCGTCTCGCCACACGGGAAACGGCAGAAGAAACGCGTTGTCAGGAGATTCCCCAGCCATTTTTTCGAACAGCGCCGCGGTCGCCGGAGGCGATTCGTCCATCACGCTGCAGCCGTCACGAACGACAAATCCATTCTGATAAACGAGCCGTCTGATTTTTTCGGGGATCGCCTCGGCAACTTTGGAAATGAAGGTCCCGCCGAAACTATGGCCAACCAGAACAAAATCCGAAAGCGATTTATCGCTGATGAAATCGATGATCGATTTGACGCACTGGGCGTGCGTGACTTTCCTGTTCGCCCCTTTTCCGTAACCCATCACCGTCGGAGCGAACGCCTTGTGCCCTCTGCTCTCGAGCTGACGAATCACGCCTTCCCAGGCGCCCCCGTCATGCCACGACCCATGCACCAGAACGAACACCGCCATTACAGCTCCCCCTGAGAAGGTCCGATGCTAAGGCTGACTGAATATCCGAGCCGCAGCCCAGGAGTCTCTGTGGGCCCGTTTGCTTCGATCTCTCTTACAAAATGTTCGTAATTAAGAGAATTGCGGTGCAGTCTGCGAATCTCCTGAAGGCGAGCAAGGGCGGAGCGAAGCGCGTGCTTCGCCCCGCCCTGCCGCTACAGGGTTCCTAGAATGAATACTTCAGCGAGAACTGGAACTGCCGGGGGTTGAACATCGTCCTCGGCCCGCCGAACCCCGGATTGGCGACCGGTGGCCCCGCAGCCAACCCCACGGGAGATCCTCCCGTCCCGGGCGCATAACAGTTATCTTGCACGCCTTGGACCGCGGTTGAGGCAACGTCCTTATAGTGGTTCGGAACGCCGCCGCAGAAATTGTAGGTTCCGTACACCGAGGTCACCTCGTTCACATTGGCACGGTTGAAGGCATTGAAGGCGTCCACGGCCACTTCGATCTTCTGCCGCTCTTTGAACTTGAAGTACCGCGAGAGGCGGAGATCGACGGTCCGGAGATTGTCGCCCCAGTAGGTATTCCGAGCGGCGTTTCCCACGCGATCGGTCACCGGGTTGGTATCGCCATTGGCATCGAATCCCACGAACATCGTGAAGGGTCGCGGGCTCTCCAAAGTGACGATGCCGCTCAACATGAAATAACGTGCGAACGATTTATCCGGCGCGTTGGCGGTAAAGTTCGCCACAAACCGGTGACGAATGTCCTGGTTCGAATTGGCCCGCTCCAGCGCCCTCTTGTAGAGATTCTGGGGGGTGCTCACGAAAGTGGTGAATGTGCCGTCGTCCAGCGTCTTCGAGAACGTGTAGTTGGCATGGAACTGGAGATAATTACCGGCGCGCTCCGAGGCTGAGAGCGTCACCCCGTGGTAGATGCTGTTCCCGCTGTTGTCCGTCGAGTAGATCAGCCCAGCCAGCAGCCAGAGCGGACCGCTGAAATTATCTTTTCCAGCGGCGAACCCCGGCAGCGCACCCGGCGCCGCAGGACAAGGAAGCTGCCCGCTCTGAGCGCCCCCAACAGGACAAACGTTCAGGTTTTCCGCACGCACCTGATGGTGCGAGGAAACGAAAAGATACCCGACGTTGAGCACTAGCCCATGCCCAATTTCCCGGTCAATCTCCAGGCTGCTCTGCTCCGAGTATGGAATCTTGCTGTGGTATTCCACCGTACCATCACCCACGCTGGAAACCAGCCCCCTGGAGAGGTCGCTAATGAGATTCACGATTGGATAGGTGCCATTCATAACCAGGTTCGTGGCCGGCACCGTGGGATTCAAAGGCGTGCCCGGAACGAAGGGCAACTGGCTCAAAGCATAGGGAGCGTTGAAGGCGCCCTTTCGAAGATTCGGAAGATTAACCCCCGCAAGATCGACCGGACGCTGCGGGAAAGTCACGAACAGGAAAGACAGATTGTAACGGTCGTCGAAGATGCCAAAGCCGGCACGAATCACCGTGTGTTTATCCGGTGAATAGGCCAGCCCCACTCTTGGCTGGAATCCTTTGTAGTTGTCTGCTATTTGCTTCTCCAGCCCCTTCTCAAAATCCCATCGGATGCCGTAGTTCAGCGTCAGTTTGTGATTCACACGCCATTGATCCTGCGCGAAGAATCCGTAATAACTGTGGTTGATATCCGCGAAGTAGTTCTTCGTCTGATCCGCCGGATACGCGGCCTTCCAGTTGGTATTGACCGAGGGCGGTGTCGTAAGGTTCACAACGCTATTATCAGCGTTACCTACTGGAGAAGGCCACAAGATCACCGCTATGCCATTCGCGAAGTCCCCAGGATTAGGCCCCGCAGCGGCAGGAAAAGGAGACCCACCGTTCTGACTGGGGTCCCCATTCGGCGGCAGCGCCATGGGACACGGTCCTTCGGCAAAATTGGAAGTTAAGAAATTGGCGTTCCCTGGGACAAAACTTGGATTTTTCACCTGCTCCACGTGATTGGCAAAATCCACCAGGCAGTTGACGCCGGGAAGAACGATACGCATCGGGCTGAATCCGGGCCAGATGACATGATCGTTGAGGTAATTATAGTCCACTCCGAATTTCGCTAAGTGCGCTCCCTTGACCCAGTAGAGCGAGTCCGAAACCTGCGCGCGGCTCTCGTAGGTCGCATCGAAGACGCCGAAGTTATGGCCCATCAGCAGCGAGTTCGGCAGGTCCAGATTGGGTTGTCCGGTGACTCCCGGGAAGGTCGAGTGGCGTCGCGCGTACTGCACCAGTGCGGTGTTGATCAAGTCGGGCTTTAGCTGCGTTGACAAGATGCCGACGAGGGACTGGTCGCGCAAGTAGTTATTGTGGCCGCTGCTCGGTGCTCCGATGCCACCGCCATCCAGCGTCTCGCCCACCAGCACGTTCAAATCCCGGGCATCCTCAATGTTGTAGCGCAACGACAGGCGATTGGCGCCATTGAGCTGGTGGTCGAGTTTGAAGAGTCCCCTTTCGGAATCCGCCGTCTTCAGGATGCCGAGATTCTCGGGATCGATTCCCAGCAACGCTTTGGCGCTGTTGATGAGCGCCAGGTTGTTGATCAGGACGGTCGGGTACGTCGGAGCTTCCCCGCGCCGTTGTCCCTCGAAATTCATGAAGAAAAATGTCTTGTCCTTCTTGATCGGGCCGCCCAGCGTCGCGCCATACTGGTTTTGCCGCAGAGTATTTGGCTGCGGGTTTGCTACAGTGGAAGGCTTCAGCAGCGACCGCGCGTTGGTGGCATTGTTCTGCAAGTAGTCGTAAATCGAACCGTGCAGATCGTTCGTTCCCGACTTGGTGATGATGTTGACGATGCCACCCAGTGCCCGCCCTTGTTCCGCTCCGAAACCGTTGTTGACCACGCGGAATTCAGAAACAGCTTCCTGTGAGGGAGTGCCCCTCTGCGAGCCGGTCGCCGTGTTTACGGTGTCCGCCCCATCCACCGTAACCATGTTGCTCAAGTCACGCATGCCTCCGAAAGAAATCCGCGTGACTTCCGTCTCCGTGATGGTGGACTGCAGGCTGGTGCGCCCCGTGGCAACCCCGGGAGTCAAGAGCGCGAAATCCGTGAAGAGACGGCCACTGATCGGCAGGGAGTCAATCTGGCTCGAGCTGATCACCTGGCTGACCTCCGTCCGCGTCGGCTCTACGGGCGGCGTCTCGGTCGTGACCACTACCTTTTCTGCACTGGCCGCGACCTTTACGATCACATCGATCGTGGCGGCCTGTCCCACGGTCAGAACGATGCCCGTCTGCGTCGACTTCGCAAAACCGGGAGCTTCCGCGGTCAATTCGTAGCGCCCGGGCGGCAAACTGGCAATCACGTACAATCCGTTATCGTTCGAAACCGCCGTGTACGTCCGATTGGTTTCCGTCTCCCGCAGCGTGATCGCAGCTTTTGCAACGCTGCCCCCGCTTTCGTCGCGCACAGAACCGTTCAATTGCGCCGCGCTGCCGCCGACTTGCGCCAGCGAAGGCTTCGCCAAGCCTCCGAGAACTACCATCCCAAGGACGGCCAACAATCCTAAACGTAGCCTCATAATTCACCCCTTAGACAGACGATTCGAATCGACGATTCGGCGTAACCAACCACCCCTCTGACAGGCGATTCGAACGGCCGATTCGTCGCAACAAAAATACAGATACACCCCGGCTGAGCAGCAGGTCTACCGCCTCCCCCCGCAGCTTGTCAAGCCTTTAATCGAGCAATCGTTCGAATATCGGTCAAACCGCGCGCGATGATTCGAATGAGACATTCCGCTCGCGAAAAATT
>JBGPIX010000331.1:0-5934 GCA_041485085.1 Candidatus Acidiferrum sp. | reverse complement strand
GATTGGCACCCTGGGAGACATGCTGGTTATAGACGGCACGACGCTGACGAGGAGCTTGCGCGTGCTGGAGAAAGAGGGCCTGATCAGCATTTCCAAGCGCGCCGAAAAGCGGCAACGGTTCCTGAGCGTGACGGCCAAAGGTGAACAGGCGCTCGCTCGGAGCGTGCCGGCGTGGCGCGCGGCGCAGGAGCGCTTCATCGCGACAATCGGCTCCGAGTATTGGGTCGAGTTGAGGAACGAATTGGAACGGCTCGCCCATGTGGCCGTGAACCTTGAAAAGCCGAAAAAAGAGACTCCTGCCCCGGCCGCGAATCATTCTTGATTCAGCTGTCCGAGGCAAGAGGCTAGCATCCGGCCCGCTTTTCCGATCGCACTGATACTCGCCGTTCGGCGCAGAGGATTCTCCTGTTCTAAAACTTCTGTTGACGGCCAAAAGGAATGTGCTATGCTTCCTTTTCTCCTGTTGACCATCTAAAGGAGCGTATGACTTCTCCCAAGTCCGAAGTCCTGCAAGGAACACTCGATTTGCTGGTGCTGAAGACCCTCGACTCCATGGGGCCGATGCACGGCTTCGGGATTGCACTGCGCATTCAGCAGGTGTCGGAAGACTTGCTGCAATTGAACCAGGGGACCCTCTATCCCGCGCTATTGCGCCTCGAGCAGCGCGGATGGATCGCTTCCAAGTGGGGCGTTTCAGAAAATAACCGCAGGGCGAAGTACTACTCCTTGACGCGCGCTGGACGCAAGCAACTCAATGAGGAAGAGGAGAGCTGGGATCGCATGTCCACGATGATCAATCGCATGCTGAAGGCAACTTAGCGTATGCGCGAACTTTTTCACACGTTCTTCCAACGTATCGCCGCGCTCTTCCGCCGCCGGCGACTCGAAGACGACCTGGACGAGGAACTTCGTTCTCACCTGGAAATGGCAGTGGAGATGAATCAGCGCAAAGGGATGAACGCCGAGGCCGCCCGCCGCGAAGCCCTGCGTGGTTTCGGCGGCGTCGAGCAAACAAAGGAACTCTACCGCGACCAAAGAGGTTTGCCTATGATCGAGACTGCCCTGCAAGACCTCCGCTTCGGCCTTCGCATGCTCCGGCGAAATCCCGGTTTTTCTATTCTGGCGATCCTGTGCCTGACTTTAGGAATTGGCGCCAATGCTGCAGTTTTCAGTTGGGTCGAAGGAATCCTCTTCCGTCCGTACCCTGCGGTTACCCACCAGGAGCAGTTGCTCGCACTTAGTGGAACTGCCCGCGGCGAGTCCGGTCCCACCGCCATCTCCTGGCCGGATCTCCTCGACCTGCAGCGCGGCAGCACGCTGATCGATTCATTTATCGTGAGCAAAATTATGGGGACGACACTCAGCGTCGGCGACCGAGCCGAGGTCACTACCGGAAGCATCGTCTCCGCGAACTATTTTGACGCCATCGGTGTCCATCCCATTCTTGGGCGCGGATTCGAACCGGGCGAAGATGTGGGCCGCAATGCTCATCCCGTGACGGTGATCAGTTACCAGCTATGGAAAGGGCGCTTCAAAAGCGACCCGCAAATCATCGGGAAAACACAGCGGCTCAGCGGCGTAGTTCACACGATTGTGGGCGTCGCGCCCGAAGGATTTTACGGGACGTTCGTGGGCTGGGGCATGCAATTCTGGGTGCCCGCATCGATGGAGGAAATCTTTGAAGGCGGCGGATACAAACTCGAGGATCGCGGCGCGCGCTGGATCGAAGCTTATGTGCGGCTCAAGCCCGGCGTGACTCCCACGCAGGCGCAACAGGAAATCTCCGCGGTCGCGAAACGTTTGGAAGTGGATTTTCCGGACACCAATCGCGGTCGCGGCATCAAGCTGTGGCCTTTATGGCAGACGCCATTCAATAATGCGGGCACGCTGCTCCCCACTCTCGAGATCATGCTTGCGGTAGTGGTTTTTGTACTGCTCATCGCCTGCGCCAACGTCGGCAATCTTCTGCTGGTAAGGTCCTTCGCGCGGCGGCATGAGATGACGGTGCGGCTGGCGATTGGCGCCGGTCGCGGCCGGTTGCTAAAGCAACTTTTCACCGAAGGCCTGATCCTGTCCGCGTTCGGCGCAGCTGGCGGACTTCTGGTGGCACACTGGTGTCGTAATGCGCTCGTGCTGCTCTTTCCCGCGCGGGGTGGCGTAACCATGCATCTTCCGGGCGAAATCGATTGGCGCGTCCTGGCGCTCAGCGCTGGCGTTTGTCTCGTCGCGACGCTTGTGCTCGGGCTGGTTCCCGCGATGCAGACCAGCAAGCTCGACGTTGCCGGCGCTCTAAAGGCCGAATCGTCGGGTGTCGTTGGTGGAGGTGGAAGAGCGTGGGTTCGTTCGGGTCTGGTGGTCGTCCAAGTGTCGTTGAGTTTTGTCTTGCTAGTCGGAGCAGGTCTGCTGCTGCAGAGCCTGCGGAGAATTCGAACGACCAGTCCGGGTTTTTCAACGCGCGGAGTGCTCTTCACGGCTGTCGATTTGGTGTCGGCGGGATACGATGTGCAGCGCGCTCAAGCTTTCCAAGACGAGTTGCTGGATCGCGTGAAAGCCCTGCCCGGCGTCGAATCGGCGGCGTTTGCGAGGCGCACGCCGCTGGGCTACGGATATTTCTCTTCCACGCCGATTGCTGTGGATGGCTATCAGCCCCCTCCTGATGAGCAGCCCACCGTACAGTACAACGAAGTGGGGCCGGACTATTTTGCCACCATGGGTATCCCCTTGGTTTCCGGCCGCGAATTTACCCGCGCCGATGGCGAAAAAGATGCATTGGTCGTGGTCGTGAACGAGACCATGGCGACGCATTATTGGCAGGGCAGGAATCCGATTGGCGAGCGCGTTCAGGTTAAGGGCCAATGGATGCAGGTAATCGGCGTGGCGAAAGATTCCAAGTACCAGAGTGTTCGTGAGGCGCCCAAGCCCTTTTTCTATGTGCCTCGGCGCCAGAATTTCACGATTGGCGGGGGCTTGTATATCCGCACGCCGCTCAGCCGAGAAACAATGGCGACGGCGCTGGCTCGCGAGGTGCACGCGCTCGACGGCAATCTCGCGCTCTACGAGGTAATCTCGCTTCAGGAACAGGTCGATCGCTCGACGTCGCCGCAGCAGGTGGCCGTAACCCTTGTCGGGATTTTAGGCGGAATGGCACTGCTCCTCGCTGCCATCGGACTCTACGGCGTAATGTCCTACGCGGTGTCCCAAAGCACTCGCGAACTGGGACTGCGCATGGCGCTAGGTGCAGGTGCATCCAATCTGCTGCGGCTGGTGCTGTCGCGTGGCTTGGCGTTGACCGCCGGCGGCGTAACCCTCGGCGTAGTCGTTGCACTTGCATTGACCCGCCTGCTCGGCAACCTGCTATACCAGGTTAGCCCCCGCGACCCGCTGGCCTTCGGCTCGGCATTTGTCATAATGATGATCGTAGCGATTGCCGCGTGTTTCTTGCCTGCCTGGCGCGCCACGCGCACCGATCCGGCGCGTGCCTTACGCGAGTGAGTGACCAGCGCACGACGGCTTGAGTTTGGTCCCGGAAGTAGCCGGCTCGGTGAAGCGGATTGGCCCATCGATAGGCACAGGCGATTTCACGGATGGGGCAAATCACGTTAGAATTGTAGGGAATGCTTACACAGATTGAAGGATTTGACGCCGCCGCGAGCCGGCATCCGCGCCGGAAGACTTATGGCGTGAAGGTGGGACACGTGCGCGTGGGCGGGGGCGCGCCCATCGTCGTGCAGTCCATGACGAACACGGATACGGCGGACATCGAAACGACGCTGAAGCAGACTCTGGAGCTGGCGGAGGCGGGCTCCGAGATTGTGCGCTGGACGGTTAATGTGCCGGAAGCGGCGGCGGCGGTGCCGGAAATTAAGAAGCGGATGCAGGATGCGGGGTGCATTGCGCCGATCATCGGGGATTTTCATTACAACGGGCACGTGTTGCTGACGAAAGTTCCCGAGTGCGCGAAGGCACTGGATAAATACCGCATCAATCCGGGAAACGTCGGCGCGGGACAGCGGCGCGATGAGCAGTTCTCCACCATCTGCAAGATCGCCGTGGATAACGGGAAGCCGGTTCGAATCGGCGTGAATGGCGGCTCGCTCAATCAAGAGTTGGTGATGCACAAGATGCAGGAGAACACGGACAAAAACCTGGGGAAAGAGTCGGAAGAAATTATTAATGACTGCATGGTGCTTTCGGCGCTGCAATCGACGGAGTTGGCGCTAGAGTCCGGACTGCGGCAGGACCAGATCATTATTTCTTGCAAGACATCGCGGCCACGGGACCTCATCACGGTTTACCGTGATCTTTCGGCGAAGACCGAACAGCCTTTGCACCTGGGCCTCACGGAAGCTGGAATGGGCATGAAGGGGCAGATCTGGTCGGCGGCTTCGCTGGGCGTGCTGCTGTACGAGGGCATTGGCGATACGATTCGTATTTCGCTTACACCCAAGCCGGGCGGCGATCGCCGCGAAGAAGTCTACGCGGCTTGCGAATTGTTGCAAGCACTGGGACTGCGTTCGTTTTCGCCCAGCGTGACGGCCTGCCCCGGCTGCGGGCGCACCACGAGCACGACGTTTCAGGAATTGGCCGAAGCGATCCAAGGCTACATTCGCGACAGCATGCCTATCTGGAAGACGCAATACGAAGGCGTCGAGGAAATGACCCTTGCGGTGATGGGCTGCATCGTCAATGGGCCGGGGGAATCGAAGGCCGCCAACATCGGCATCAGCCTGCCGGGGACGGGCGAAGCGCCGCGCTGCCCTGTTTATATTGATGGGCAAAAAGATGTGACGCTTGAAGGCACTTATGATGAGCTGGCGGTTGCGTTTCAGGCGCTCGTCGATAATTACATCGCGAAGAAGTACCCGCTAAAGACGGCTTCCGTTTCTGCCTAAGCTTCCTCTTGCGGTAGTTTTCTAAACCCCAGACTCATTCCATTCATTAGTTGTGTTTTAAGAAGACGCTGAGATCCTTCAGCGATCCTTATCAGATCGCTTCAGGATGACAGTTGCTACATTCTCCGCACGTGATCAGCGAGACGTTAATGGCAAAGAATCTGGGCTAGCCGAGCCACTGGGGATTGTGGGCTGTACCATCGAAATTGTTGGTGGTCTTATAGCCTTCGAACTGACCGTTGCGGGCAGCTTGCTCTGTTCTGGCAAGCAAGCCCGCAACCTCGGCAGGGCTGAGCGGTTTGAAACTGCGCGCGGCTTCGAGAGCTTGCTGGACGTTGGCAAGTGATTGGCAGCCGGTGATCACGACGCTGGTGGGCAGGTTCATGGCAAAGTGGAGGCACTCGACGGGGGACAAAGTGTTGCTCTGGAGGAGAAGCCCGGCACCCATGGGCTTCATGCCGAGGACGCCGATGTCATTCTTCACCAGGACAGGAAGGACTTTTTGTCCAAAGCTCTCATAGTGCGCGTCCATTGCATTAAGAGGCATCTGGACGGCGTCGAAATGAAATTGGTGAGTGGCCGCGGTCTCGAGCATGTGCAGGTGCATGGCGGGATTTTTGTGGCCGGTGAACCCAATGTAGCGGACCTTGCCCGCTTTCTTCGCTTCGAGGACGGCTTCCATGCTGCCGCCAGGAGCAAAGATACGCTCCGGATCGGTCATGCGAATGACTTCGTGGAATTGGAGAAGATCGATATGGTCGGTCTGCAGGCGTTTGAGAGATTCGTCTAGCTGCATCGCGGCGGCCTTCTTGGTCTGGCCGTCGATCTTTGTCATTAGAAAAGCTTTCTGGCGGTAGCCGTCGCGCAGCGCCTTGCCCATGCGGATTTCACTGTTGCCGCCGTTGTAGTCCCAGCAGTTATCGAGGAAATTGATGCCGCTATCGAGAGCGGTGCGGATTATTTTGACGCTCTCTTGTTCCTCGGACTGCATGCCGATGTGATAGCCGCCGAGGCCCACGAGGGAGACGCGTTCGCCGGTGCG
>JBGPIX010000330.1:0-5979 GCA_041485085.1 Candidatus Acidiferrum sp. | reverse complement strand
GATGCGACCGATTCGGGTGGCCAGAGTGGGAGTCCTAACCTAAGGTCGGGGGTAAACAATGCGCACGATTTCGAAACTGAGTTTGGCAGCCATGATGGTGGTGGCGGTTGGCGCGGCGGGGCAGGAGCCCTCGTCCAAGCAGGAAACTTCGCCGAAGCAGCCGGCGGTGGCTGCGCATAGTAAGGACGGTAAGAAATTGTTTGCGGCTGGGGACATGCTCCGGATTGTGCGCGTGAGTGCGCCGCGGATTTCGCCGGATGGCGCCCGGGTAGCCTATTTGGTTTCGTCGATCACCCGGGGGAAAGAAGGGGACGCAGCGGAGAAGGGTGGCGACCTGGGAAAATTCGTCTCGCAACTCTGGGTTGTTCCCACGGCGGGGCCGGCAAGCGCCGCCCGCCAATTCACGCGCGGCGAGAAGAGCGTCTCGAATCCCAAGTGGTCCCCGGATGGAAAAATCCTCGCCTTTACGAAGGAAGGCAACGAGGAAAAGGATGCGAAGCCGCAGGTATGGTTTCTGTATGCGGATGGCGGCGAAGCCTGGCAGGTAACCAAACACAAATCGGGCGTGGGCGGCTACGAATTTTCACCCGACGGCAAGACTCTGCTCCTGACGGCTACGGTCCCGGAGACCGCCGAGCAGGAAAAGCGCAAGAAAGATAAGGATGACGCAGTAGTGGTGGATCACGACTTGAAGATGGAGCACCTGTGGACCTGGGACATCGGCACCGGCGAGGAAAAACAGATCACTCACGGTGAATTTACGGTGAGCGACGCCCGATGGTCGCCCGATGGCACACGCATCACGTTTACGTCGAATCCCACGCCGCGCCAGGACGATGGCAGCGAGCAAACCGCCTGGGTGCTGGACGTTGCGACAGGCAAGCAGCGCAAGCTTGTCGAAACCAAGGAAGCAACGCACACCGCGCGGTGGTCGCCTGATGGCAAATGGATCGCCTATTTGAGCGCGTCGGGCGCCGCGATTTACCAGCAGAATCTGTCTGTCGTAAGCGCTGACGGCGGCGAGCCGCGCAAGTTGATGGGCGGGTTCGAGTTGAACGCGGAAGAGCCCTTGTGGCTCCAGGACGGCAAAACAATTTATTTCAGCACCGTCGACCGCGAAACGGCGGAAGTATTCGCCGCGGACGTGTCGGCCGGTACCGTCCGCCGCTTGACGGACAAACCCGGCGTCATTCAATTGTCCGCGATCAACGCGAAGACCGGCACGGCAGTCGGAACCTGGTCCGATCCCAAGCATCCCGACGAAGTATTTCGCAGCGACCTCCGCTTCAGCTCCATCGAGCCGATCACCAATCACAATGCCTGGCTCGCCGATTACGCCCTGGGCGAGACCGAAGTGATTCGCTGGAAGAGCACCAAGGATGGCATGGAGATCGACGGGATCGTCACCAAACCGGTGGACTACGACGGCTCCCACAAAGTGCCCTTTTTGCTCAATCCCCATGGCGGCCCGGCGGGAACTTCGCTGCTTTCGTTTTCGCTCGCCCCGCAGGTGATGGCCGCGAACGGCTACATGGTCTTGCAGCCGAATTTTCGCGGCTCCATGGGCCGCGGCGAAAAATTCGCGCGCGCCAATCAGAACGACTGGGGCAACGGCGACTATAAAGATGACATGAGCGGCGTGCAGTCGGTCGTGGATCGCGGCTGGGCCGATCCTGATCGCCTCGGCGCGTTCGGATGGTCCTATGGCGGCTACATGACGTTTTGGATCGATACGCAGACCGATCGCTTCAAGGCCATTTCACCCGGCGCCGGCCTGCCGGACCTCTATTCGATGTATTCGCAAACCGACATCCATCGTTATATGCGGCTTTATTTTAGTGAGAAGGCGCCGTGGGACAATTTTCAGGAGTATTGGGATCATTCCCCTATGAAGTTTGTCGGCAACGTGAAGACCCCCACCATGATTCTCCACGGCCAGTCCGATACCCGCGTGCCCATCCCGCAATCCGAGGAATTTTATCGCGCCCTTTACGAGCGCCACGTTCCCGTCGAGTACGTCGTCTATCCACGCGAGAATCACGGCTTCGTCGAGCCGCGCCACTTGGTCGACCGCGTCCAGCGCTACCTGGTTTTTTTTGGCAAGTATTTGAACAACGCCCCGGTCACGGAGCCCAAGGAAGTCCTCGACCGCATGCAAAAGGATTTGCCGTAGCGCGGCGGGAACCCACTGGCAATAGAATCGCTCATAGCAGGTTCTGAAATTTCCGTACTCCTTCCAGGCACGCTCGCCCCAAGTCGGTTGGGCGACCTATAATGCTTGACTCCGAGTTCTCATTGTGAGAACCTGAAGCTTCATGCGCATCATCAAACGAGGCGCTCTTGAGCAGTTCTGGCAGCGACATCCGGACGCTAAGGCCAGCCTCGAATCATGGTATGGGGTCGTGCGCAAGGCAGATTGGAAATCGCCAGCAGATCTGAAGCAGGTCTATCGCAACGCGGATTTGGTGGGCCGCAGAACGGTATTCAACATTGCCGGCAACAAATACCGGCTGATCGCGCGCGTGAACTACCTTACGCAACGAATCTTCGTGTTGTACTTGCTGACGCACGCGGAATATGACAAAGGGGCCTGGAAACAATGAGCACGACAACGATCGATCTCGACGAAAAGACTTACGGGCGGCTGCTGGGCCGTACGCTCCCCCATGTCCTGCGCACCGACGAGGAGTGTGAACGTCTCACGAACGAACTCCTGCGGCTTGACGAACGGGAAGACCTGTCGCCGGAAGAAGCGGAACTCGCCGAATTACTGACTGTGTTGATTGACGAGTATGAGGAGCGCCGTTACCCCATCCGGAAGGCGAGCCCGCACCAAACGCTGCATCACTTAATGGAGGCCCGCAAGCTGACGCAGAAAGACCTCTGGAAGGTTTTCGGCTCGAAAGGAATTGCCTCCGAAGTGTTTCACGCCAAACGTTCCATAAGCAAAACGCAGGCCAAGAAGCTCGCCGCATTTTTCCATGTCAGTGCAGAGCTATTCATTTAGGATTACTCGCCGCCACATTGTGCTAGCGCGTTGATGCCCACTTGTCCTCGATGGTAGGTGGAATGGTTCGCTATGTGTTGCATCAAGTGCCCCAAACTGAGCTGCGTGTTGCGCAGAGGGAGCATTCTTTGTAAGGATTCGTTGGTCACGCCATTCACGAACTCGGCCTGTTCTTTTTCAATTTCCGCCAACTTGGACCGCACCGCCGCAACGTCAGGAAATGCCTCCGGACAGAACAGGACGTTGTGCCGATCCCACAGTTCCGCCACAAAGGCGGCGCTAGGGTTCGGCTCCTTCCTATCGTGCCCTCTTTTCTTCTTAGAGTTTGGTGCGGGAGACAGGAGTTGAACCTGCACGGCCTTTCGGCCACAAGATCCTAAGTCTTGCGCGTCTGCCAGTTCCGCCACTCCCGCAGTGGTGGCTCTATTCTACAAGCTTGGGAACTTCCGCTCCACCGTGATTTTGCCCGCCATTTTTAACGCCCGGCACCCGCACCAGGGCGCCAACGATGGTGCTGGATTAGCGGCAGGGGGGAGGGCATAATACTGTTGTCTAGAAAAGAATTGCTTGGCTTGTGTCCCCCTGCCAAGACCTGAGCGCCTATCCCAAGGGGCGCGCGCGTGGGTGTCGCTGCGAACGAGGGCAGCGCCATGATCATTCAAGAGCACGGCGATCATCTTATTTTGATTCGCCAGACGGATCATGCCGTTCTGTCGGGTTATTTTGCGCGCGAAGCCGGCAACGAAAGCTTTGCCCGCCCCGAGCCTCTTGATTCCTTCCAACTCGCTGCCACGGAGCACGACAACGGCTGGAACGAGTGGGAACTGCAGCCGCGCATCGACCCCGTCACGTTTTTGCCGTACAGCTTCATGTCTCTTCCTACTCCGGAGCACATGGATCTCTACCAGCGCGGAATCGAGCGCGTCGTAAAAGTGGACCGCTACGCCGGTCTCCTGGTCAGCATGCATTGCGCGGGCCTGTACGATAAGACACGCGCGACCATGCCGGGATTTTCCGCCAAGTACGTGAAGGCCCCTGAAGCTCCCCTCGTCAGTGATTTCCTGCAGCGGTTGCGTTTGCAGCAACTGCGCCTGAAAGTGGACCTTCGCGGCGATCCGGCCACAAAAAGTTTTGCCGACGAAAAATGGTTGCAAGCCAACGCCCAGCGCCTCGAAGCGCTGGATCGTCTCTCACTTTATTTTTGCCTCGGACCGATGGAGCCGGCGACCATCGACGCTGTACCTGCCGATTACAGAGGCAAGGAAGTGGATTGGGATCTGCAACCTGAGGAAAGCAACGCGGCCACGCTGGAACCTTACCCGTTTCGCCGCGATCCGCTCGAAATCAGCATACTGTCGCGGCGAATTCCGAAGCGGCGCTATGCGGATGACCTTGAACTTCAGAAAGTGCTGGTCCAGGCGCCCTATTTCGCGCAGAAATTCACATTACGAGCCGGAGGCGCAAGGACGCGCGCGCAAGTCGCCCGGGCCTGAGAAGAACTGGCGCCCTTTGCGCCCAATTGCTTTTCGTTGTCAGTTTCCTGGATGCGTAGCGCGCTCAATGCCTTCCGCAATACGCAAGATCACTAATGCGAGTTCGAGCAGCGCTCGCGCGACCAGAACGCCCACGAAGAGGGATACGATTCCCACGACTAAGTTGATGATTCCGTCGGCGGGAGATTGCTGATAACCGACCACGACGCGAGCGACAACCGTGATCCCGCCGAAAACGATGGCAAGGACATACAATAACTTTACAAGGCGGCGAAGCAGCGAACCGTGAAAACCAAAATCGAATAGTCCCACAAAGAAATTCTTTTCTTCGGGCATGCAGCCTCCTGGGCACACGAATCGATTGTGAATGCTGGGGTATTAGAGTAAGTACGGCTATTCCATACTGGAAGTCAAGCGGAGCGAGCGCTTGGAACTGTTCGAATCACGCCCGTATCGCGCCAGCGGCCAAACATTTTCAATCCAATGATGCAGCCCTTTCTTCTTGACAATCCCGCCGCGCACGTACATCTTGGTTGGCTTCGTCGCCTCGCCTTTAAACTATTCCAAGGTAAAGCGGCGAACTCACTCATTTATGACCAAGGTTCGGCTCTGCTTTCACGATCGCTGCTTTGATGGCACTGCTTCCGCCGCTCTGTTCTACCGTTTTTATCGCGAGCGATTTGACCAGAACGCGGAATTTGGCTTCACCGGAATGACGCACCGCGCCGCGCAGCCTTGGGAAGCGGGGTTGTTCGACGGCGACGAAAACGTAATCGTCGATTTCAAATTTTCCAACTCGCCGAAAGTGACCTGGTGGTTCGACCATCATCAGAGCGCGTTTCTGACGCCCGCCGATGCCGAACAATTCCGTAAGCATCCCGGCCCGCACATGTTTTACGAGCCGGATTACAAATCGTGCACCAAGCTGATCGCGACGATCGCCAGAGAAAAGTTTGGCTTCGACACCAAGCCGCTCGAAAATTTGATCTATTGGGGCGACATCATCGACGGCGCGCAGTATCCCACACCGCAGTCCGCCGTGGAGATGGTCGAACCGGCCACGCAACTCGGTTTGGTGATTGAAGCAGCGCCGGAAAACGGCTTGCCGGCGCGCATCATTCCGGAATTGGCGTACCGGCCGTTGAGTGAAATGGTGAAGCTCCCGCTGGTGGCCAAGCACCTCGGGCCGCTTCTGGAGCGTCACCGCAAATCGATCGAAATTCTGCGCGAGCGGATCGAAGCGCGCGACGGTGTAATCTTCTTCGACGTCAGCGATATGGATCTGGAGGGTTACAACAAGTTTATTCCGTATCTGCTGCACCCGGAATGCGTGTATTCCGTGAGCGTGAGCGCTTCCGCGGTGCGCGCGAAAGTTTCGCTGGGCACAAACCCGTGGAATCAAGCAACCGCGAATCAAAATCTGGCTTCACTTGCGGAAAAATTCGGCGGCGGCGGGCACCCGCGCGTCTCGGCCATCTC
>JBGPIX010000329.1:0-5984 GCA_041485085.1 Candidatus Acidiferrum sp. | reverse complement strand
TGGGGCAGAACGCGGCGACTCCATGTTTGACGTCCGCCATCGTTTCGTCGGCTACCTGACTTATGAACTCCCCGTCGGCAAAGGGAAGAAATATATGAATCAAGCCGGAATCGTTAACGGGGTTCTGGGTGGCTGGCAGGTAAATACGATTCTTACCAAGCAAACCGGAACGACCATCCAAGTTTCTGGACCTGATATTCACGGGACGGGCAGCTTCAATATGCGGCCTGATTGCATCGGAAACGCCAGGAGTGGGGCATCCAATGATCCACGCACTGGATTGTGGCTAAATCCGGCTGCATTCGCATCGCCCGTGGGCGCTTTCGGCAACTGCGGACCGGGAAGGTACCACGGTCCTGGATTTACTAATGTGGATTTGAGCCTATTCAAGAGTTTTCCTCTGAGGGAAACGATGCGGTTCGAATTCCGCGCGGAAGCGTTCAATGCGTTCAATCACCCTGCTTTCGGAAACCCTGGAAATTTCTTCGGCGCAGGGGATTTCGGAATCATATCGTCCACAATTACTGATCCGCGCGAGCTTCAGCTTGCTTTGAAGTTCTATTTTTAACCCCACCCCGGGCCCTTCGGGTATCTCTTGGAGCCGTATTTTCGATCCGGGAGATGCCCGACGGGTTTAAATTGCATGACCCAGGCTAGATATTTCTGGCGATCACCAAAGGGATGATTTTTCTTCCGCGAGGCCAACAATGAGACGATATCTGTTCGTTGGGCTGTCTATTCTGCTTGCTCCAGCACTGTACGCGCAGACCCCGTACGATTCTTCCATCAAAGCTTCACCCGAGGCTCACGAACTGCCGATTAATCGTGGCTCGACTGCGCTATGGCAAACTCTGAAAAAGTTGCACACCCGCGCCAGCTTGATCATGGTTACCGCACATCCGGACGACGAGGACGGTGGGATGCTCGTATATGAATCCCGCGGGCAGGGTGCGAGGGTGGCGCTGCTGACTTTGAATCGTGGCGAGGGTGGCGCAAACGTCATGTCCGCGAACTACTTTGACGGACTCGGCCTCGTGAGGACCGAAGAATTGTTAGCTGCCGGACGGTACTATGGGGTGGATCAGTACTGGACTCGCGTTGTGGACTACGGCTTCTCTAAGACGAAAGCCGAATCCATCGCCAAGTGGACCCACGATCGAGTGCTGTATGACGTCGTTCGTGTGGTGCGAATGACGAGGCCTCTGGTGATTACTTCCGTTTTCATCGGCGGACCTACGGACGGGCACGGCAATCACCAGACCGCAGGTGCAATGGCCCAGGAAGTGTTCAAGGCCGCCGGCGATCCGAACGCGTTCCCTGACCAGATCGCCGCGGGACTGAGGCCTTGGACGCCTCTCAAGGACTATGCAAGAACTCCATGGTTTGGAAACGATGACGGCAAGCTCAGTACGAACGTGGATGTTCCGGAAGGCGACTACGATCCGGTTCTTGGCATGTCCTACGTGCAGATTTCGCGCGAGGGTTTGGGCTACCAGAAATCGCAGACCGGCGGGGGGATGATCCCCAAGGCCGGGGCACTGAGCTCTACGTACCACCGTTTTGACTCTGTGGTGTCTGCGCAGGATAAAGAGAACTCATTCTTTGACGAGATCGACGTCTCGTTGATGGGAATCGCGGCGCTGGCCAAGAACGGCAAGGGCGATTTCCTTCTACCGGGATTGAAACATCTAAACGGACTGGTCGAAAGTGCGATCGCGGAGTTTTCCATTGCTCAGCCCGAGAAGGTCGCACCCAAGCTTGGCGAAGGTTGGAAACAAACGGAAGAGTTGATGCAGCAAGTAAAGGCCAGCCAGCTATCGGACGAAGACAAGTACAACATTATCTTCGAGCTCGAAATTAAGAAGGCGCAGTTCAATAACGCGCTGGCGCAGGCGCTCGGGCTTTCCGTCGCAGCAATACTGGCGCCAGAAAAAGAGCCTGATCCCCGATTCGCCATGTTTATGGGTGATCCAGAGACTACACGCACAATCATTCCTGGTCAGAAATTCGGCGTGAAGGTGCATGCTGTAAGCCAGGCTGCGGCACCGGTCAGGCTGGAGGAGATCCGGATTCAAGCCACCGACGGAAAAGACTGGGGGCTCCAGAGTTCCGGCAGCGTCAGCGGAGATCTCGTTAAGGATAAACCCGTTGATGCGCGATTCGAATTGAGCGTGCCGCCAAACACGGCAAACACGCGGCCGTATTTTTCGCGTCCTGACATCGAGCAGTCTTATTACGACATTTCCGATCAGCGCTACCTCAATTGGCCACTACCTCCATATCCTCTCGAGGCGTGGGCGGAATTTCAGTATGCAGGCGTGCCCGTACGGGTCGCGCAGGTCGTACAATCCAGCAAACGTGTCTCGGGAATCGGTGAAGTACTTGAACCGCTAGTGGTAGGACCGGCCGTGTCGATCAATATCACTCCGCGAGCGGGCATCGTTCCGCTGAAGGCGAAGACGTTCGAACTCACCGCGACGTTACACAGCAATATGAAGGGCGCCGGAAAGGGCACGGTCAAGCTTGACTTGCCGAACGGTTGGACTAGTCGCCCGGTAGATGCCGAATTCTCCACGAAATCAGATGGCGACGAGCTGTCGTTGACGTTCGAAGTGATGCCCGTCGGACTGGCGGAAAAATCCTACCAGATCACGGCAATAGCCGAAGTGAACGGCAAAGAATATCGTGAAGGTTACGAATTGACAGGCTATCCCGGCTTGCGTCCCTACTATCTATACCGCCCGTCGGTGCTCCGCACTTCCGGAGTGGATGTGAAGGTCGCGGAGGGTTTGCGCGTTGGCTACATTACGGGAAGCGGCGACGATGTGCCATCTTCGCTGGAGTCGCTGGGGATCCACGCGACTTTCCTGACTCCAAATGAAGTGGCGACAGGAGACTTGTCCAAATACAACGTCATCCTGCTTGGAGTGCGGGCATATGCAGCCCGCGAGGAACTCAAGACATACAACAGCCGCTTGTTGGACTACGTGAAAAATGGTGGCGTCATGATCGTGCAATACAATACGCAGGAATACGACCATAACTTTGGGCCTTATCCCTATGTGATGGGACCGTTCGCCGAGGAAGTGACGGATGAGGCGTCCAAGATGGACATTCTGGACCCCAAGAACCCCGTGTTCCTCTGGCCGAATCCGATTACACCACGCGACTTTGAAGGTTGGGTCGAGGAACGCGGGTCAAAATTTCTGAAATCCTGGGACCCCCACTACGACGCCCTGCTTTCCACGCAGGATGAGGGGCAGGAACCGCAAAAGGGCGGGCTACTCTACACTCGCTACGGCAAGGGTGTTTACATTTATAACGCGTATGCCTTCTACCGCCAGCTCCCCGAGGGCGTTCCCGGAGCCTTTCGCATTTTTGCAAATATGGTCAGCCTGCCGAAAAACCCCATGCTGGGCACAGCGGATAGCAAGCACTGATTCGAACCAAACGCGATCGTGCGCGGCGGTCTCTTACACGAATAGCGGCTCCGCCTCGGCGACTTCGTTAAGCTGTACCGGCCTGCGCTCGTCATAGGACTTGCGCGCGGCCAGCCCCATGACCACTGCAATGCGGCCATCCATTCCGTTGACCGGTACGGGTTTGTTCCGCAGAATCGCCTGCACAAACGCCCGTAATTCGCTGACAAAACTTTCGGTGTAACGATCCATGAAGAAATGTAGCGGCAGGTCTCGCTGGACCGCGGTGCCAGTGCTCAGGATAGCCTGGTTAGGATAGCAATTTTCCGTGGTGATAGCGCCCTTGCTTCCCAAAATCTCGACGCGTTGGTCGTAGCCGTAGACGGCCTGGCGGCTGTTGTCAATTGTGCCGATCACTCCATTCCTAAACTGAAGCACGATCACAACGGTGTCCAGATCGCCAGCCTTTCCGATCTCCGGATCCACGCGCACGCCTCCGGCGGTGTAAATGCTTTCGACTTCATCCCCCACTAGGAATCGAGCCATGTCGAAATCATGAATCGTCATATCCAAAAAAATACCGCCAGAGACCTTGACGTATGAAATCGGCGGGGGGCCTGGATCGCGGCTGACGATGTGCATCAAATGGGGGGTTCCGATTTCGCCTTCTGTCACGGCGGCTCGCACCCGGGAAAAATTGGCATCAAAGCGCCGGTTGAATCCGACCTGGAATTTGACGCCGGATTTCTTCACCTCATGGAGAGCGAGATCGATTTTTGAAAGAGAATGGTCGATCGGTTTCTCGCAAAAGATGTGTTTCCCGGCTCGCGCGGCCTGAATCACTAGTTCCGCATGCGTCTCGGTCGGGGAACAGATCAAGACGGCATCAATGGAGGGATCATTGATGATTTCCCCGCTGTCTATAACCGCGCGGGGAATTCGAAACCGCTCTGCCACCTCTTTGGCTGCATCGCCGTTAACGTCGGCGATCGCCGATACGGTTGCGTCGGGCAGCCGGAACGCCAGGGTCTCCGCATGCACTTTCCCGATCCGGCCGGCGCCGATGATGCCGATTCGAAGATTTTTCTCCGTCAAGCGAGTCTCCTTGGCCGCTAGCTATGTGAAATTTTGTTCAATCGAGCGCAAATACTCGCGATTTCGCAAAGCGCTTTCTTTCGGCGCTCCCATTCCTGGCAGTACATCCTGCTCCACAAGTACGTAGCCTTCGTATCGCGAGCCTTTCAGCCAACGCAGCACACCTGGAAAATCCACGCAGCCGTGCCCCAGTTCGCAGAAAATTCCGTGTCGCAAGGATTGGAAATAATCCAAGCCCTCCGCCCGCGCCTTGCGAGCGACGTCTTGACGGCAATCCTTCAAGTGGACATACCAGATGCGGTCCCTGAAGCGGTCCAAACCTGCGAGAACATCGCAATTGCCCGAGCCGAACACGTAATGACCCGTGTCGAAAACCAATCCGATGAGCTGTGCGTCGGTGAGTTCTAAAAAACGTGCGATCTCCTGCGGAGTTTCAACGTAGCCGCCACAATGGTGGTGAAACACTGTCCGCAACCCGGTGGCGTCACGAACTGCTCTGGCGATCGAGTCCGCGCCTCCGGCGAATATCTTCCATTCTTCCGCGGACAGCGCCATCTCCGGGGTGATTCGTCCTGCATTCAGAGTGCGTTGCGGCACGCTGCCATTGTTGTCTGCGAGTACAAGGAACGGAGCTGGATCCTGGCCAACGCTCGCGAGCAATCGCGCCGTCTTGATGGCATTTTCTTTTCCAGCCTCGTGGGAAGAAGCATCCTTCAGCGCAACCGGCACGAAGGCGCCAAGCATGATGACCCCTCGACGTGTTAGCTCCCGCTTCAACCCTTGCGGGTCTGTGGGCATGTAGCCCCAGTCACCTAGCTCTGTTCCTGAGTAACCGGTTTCCACCAGTTCATCAAGCATGCGGTCGAAGCCGATCTGCTCAGCTTTCGTCGCTTCGAATTCCAGAGTGCCCCAGGAACATGGAGCATTGCCCACTCGCAAATTCGCCATCTTCTCTCCCAGGAGCGCGTTCCGTGGCGGCACAGGGTGCGCCGTACAGCCAACTTCACTTCATGTCTGGATCCGGCAGCATGAACTCGCGCACGAAGCCCAGTAGTTCGTAATACGAGCCGATGAACGTGCGTAACGTCCGAACGGTCGCACCGTAAGAGTCGAATTCCCTGAAGGTCATTCCATTTTCGTCGTAGGCCCGCCGGAACTCGGAGAATTTGCGGTAGAGTTCCGAAACGATCTCCGGATCGACGGGATCCTGCATTCGTTCCTTGACTTCCAAATCCGATTGATTGAAATGGACCTGCCAGTCGTACGGGATGGTCATGACGATGTCGCCGCCGATCAGTTCTGACCAGTGCATGTGGTGACGGTAGGCAGCAGCCAGCAAACGCGTGCGATATCCACGCTGGCGAAAGATGCTGTACGCCTTCTTGATCGCCGCGATTCCTGCCCAGTCCAGGTGGCCGGGAACGATTATCACTCCCTCTTTTTTCGCGACGACTTTCATCCAGTCGTCCA
>JBGPIX010000328.1:0-6016 GCA_041485085.1 Candidatus Acidiferrum sp. | reverse complement strand
TGGCGCGATTGTCGCGCGCGTGCAGCTCGAACGCATCCAGCGGCTCGTCGATCAAGGCGTCGCCGAAGGTGCGACTTGCTGGCAACCGTCCATCCCGCTGCCGGCGCGAGGGCTGTATTTTCCACCGACGCTGCTGAGCAATGTTCATCCGACTTCGATCGTCGCACAGCAGGAAATATTCGGCCCGGTGCTCGCTGCGATGACGTTCCGCACGCCGCGCGAAGCCGTCGAGCTCGCCAACAATACGGTCTATGGTCTGGCCGCTTGTGTGTGGAGCGAGAGCATCAATGTTTCACTCCACGTCGCCGCGCAGCTCAAAGCCGGCGTGGTCTGGGTCAACTGCACGAATCTCTTTGACGCCGCTTGCGGTTTCGGCGGCTATCGCGAGAGCGGTTACGGACGCGAGGGCGGGCGCGAAGGGCTTCTCGAATATCTCGAGCCGACATGGTTCAAGAACGCGCCGCCCTTGCGCGCAACGCCTCTCGCGATAGATCAGCCGCCGGAGCAGCCTGCCGATTTCACGGCGCCTCCGATTGATCGCACGGTGAAGCTCTACATCGGCGGCAAACAAGCACGGCCGGACTCCGGTTACAGCATGGAAGTGCATGGCGCGGACGGGCGTTTGCTCGGAAAAGCCCCGCTTGGCAACCGCAAGGACATACGCAACGCCGTCGAAGCAGCGCGCAAAGCGGAAGGCTGGGGCAAAGCAACAGCGCACAATCGTGCTCAGGTCCTCTACTACATCGCGGAAAACCTTTCACAGCGCCGCGGCGAAATCGCTGCCCGGTTATCTGGGGTGGTCGGCAAGAAGCAAGCGGAAGCTGAAGTCAACCTGGGGATCGAGCGCATCTTTTCCTACGCAGCCTGGGCGGATAAGTACGACGGCGCCGTGCACAATCCACCGTTCCGCAACGTCGCCCTAGCGATGAGAGAACCAGTCGGCACGGTTGGCGTGGTGTGCCCGGTGGATGCGCCTTTGCTGGGATTCCTTTCTCTCGTGATGCCGGCTATTGCAACGGGCAACACCGCCATTGCTATTCCGTCGGAAAAATATCCGCTGATTACCGGCGATCTCTACCAGGTTTTCGAGACCAGCGATCTGCCGGATGGCGTCGTAAACATAGTCACAGGCCGCGCCACGGAGTTGCTGAAGACGCTCGCCGAACATGACGACGTCGACGCCATCTGGTGCTTTACCGATGAAGCCGGTGCCGCGGCGGCGAAAACTTTATCCATTGGCAATCTGAAGCAGGTGTTCACCAACGAAGGCCGCGCCATCGACTGGTTCGACGTGAAACAAGGCGAGGGCCGGTGGTTCCTCGACCACACCGTCCAGGTGAAGAACATCTGGGTTCCCTACGGCGAGTAGTTCTCTCGGAAGGCAAACCAACGGAGTCGGCAGCACCTACTTAGGAATAATTGAGGGCATCAGGAAGGAATTGGTCGGGGCGAATGGATTTGAACCATCGACCTCCTGGTCCCGAACCAGGCGCGCTAGCCAGGCTGCGCTACGCCCCGACGGAGAACCTCGGGCGGAATCCTCCGTCCCAAGGGGGATTATCAGAATAACACAGCTCTGCGCTCGCGGGCTACAGCGAGCCTCTCGTTTAGTATTTGTGCTTGGCGTTCGGAACCGAGGCGCTTGTCGTCTTCAGACCTACCATGGGTGCGGTCCCCGAGGACAAATTTGCGGGGCCAAAACAACACCGCCGGGGAGCTTGAACTTCCCGGCGGCGATTGGACAGTAAGTGTTATCTAAAGGAGTGCTGTCACCCTTTAGAATTCGTAGCGCAACGCAAACTGCATCGAGCGCGGGTTGGTCAACAATCCAGTGTAGTTGCCAAAGTTACTGGAATTGGTGATCGACAGACTCAAGCTCTCAACGTCGAAGCGGGTAAGGTTCAGGGCGTTGAAAACCTCCCAGCGGAATTGCAAGCTGTGAGATTCCTTCCAGGGCATGTGCCATAGTTTGCTGAGACCGAGATCCAAGCCGGCGAAACCGTCACCTCGGAGGCTATTGCGGTTTCCGGACTGGCCCGGGAAATCGGGTTGGAAGTTGTTGAGCGCCGCCGCCGCAGCGGAGGCGTTCCCGAACAGATTGACAGTGCCGTCCGGGTTTTTGACCGCCCCATGCGTCTGTACCGAACCTGTCTGAGTCGCGAATCCCGACAACTCCCAGTTTGTGGGCCACTGGGCGCCATTGCTAACACCAACTGGAAACCCGCTGGTCCAGCGCGCCAGTCCTGTAAGCTGCCAGCCGCCGATGATCCCCTCAAGCACGCCATGCGCTTCGTTGCCGATCCACTTTCCCTTGCCAAAGGGTAGCTCGGCGATCCAGTTCGCATTGATTTGATGAGTCAGGTCAAAGTCGGAGGGAGCGCGAAGTTGTTTCGGACTCCAGGCATTGATAACTTGTCCACCGAGTCCACCATATGCGTTAATGCGGCTCGCATCGGAAGAAACATCAAAGGACTTCGAGTAGGTGTAATTAAAGTCAAATTGCAGACCATGGCTAAAGTGCTTACGGAGGCTCACCTGCAATGCGTTGTAAGCTGCTGCTCCGGTCGAACGCCACGCGTCGAGGGCAGCAAACTGTGGATCCACGAAGGTGTATGGACCAGTCTTGGGATAAAGGGGATTGTGGGCCATGTCCTCGATACCGAAACCCTGGTCAATGCCCTGAAGGGCCGTGGTTTCGTTGAAGGCGAACCCGCAAAACAGGTCGTAGGCTGCTATAACGGGGTCGGGAGTACCGATGTTGATGGCATTGCCCGCCGAGTCCGAACCGGTACACCGATGCAAGCGGAAGCCGCCAGCGGGCGCGGCTGGATACAGGTCCGTCCAGTACTGTGCAGCAGCACCGAACATCGCGTCGTTCACAGACTGCGTTGGGAGATTCTGGCGATAAACCTGGGCGAGGGCCTTAACCGCAGTGAAGTAATCCATTCCTGTCTTGGGATCCACCAAGTTCAGAGGCGAGGACACATCGAACTGAGTCAGCAGACGGTGAGACAGACGCCCAACATAGGAGACTTCCAATGAGAGATTATGCCCAATTTCCCGCCCGACTGAGAGGTCCAAGGTGTAGGAGTAGGGACTCTTGATCTTGTTGTCCATCCCCCAGTAAACGGCATAGGATCCAACGTCGCCGTTTAAGCCACTCGGAAATGTTTGCGGAAATGTCCCGCCCGGGTTGCTGGCAAAAATTTGCGAACCCGTGAGATCGGTGGTAGGGATGTTGCTCAGCCCAGCCAGACCTGTAATTCTCGGAGCAGTTCCTGGGGTTTGAACGCCACCGGTGTTGGTCAGCCCTGTCGAAAGACCAAACGAGCCGTTAGCGTCAAAGGTGGCCAAGAGTGCAGGACCAAGGCGGTCATACACAATGCCGGCACCTACCCGGATCGTGGTTTGGCCGGGATTTCCGAACAGGCTCTTGAATAGCCCTTCCTTGGCGCTTGGTGACCAGGCTAGTGAGAAGCGAGGACCAAAGTCCTTCTTGTCCCAGTTGTAGAATCCTGGCTTTCCATTGGCAGGTCCACCCAAATTGAAGCTAAGGGGCCCGGTAGCGCTTGAAGGGATACCCTGCGTCGCCCCCGTCGCTCTGGAGTTGAAATAAGTGCTCAAGCTGATATTGGGAGTGACTTGCAAACCGTTCGTCTCCCAAGGAGGCGAAAACAGCGCGTAGCGAAGCCCGAAGGTAATGGTCAGATTCGGCTTGACCTTCCAGGAATCCTGCGCGTACATCTCCCAGGTGTCCGCCCCAAAACGTCGCGAAACCGGCGCTCCATCGGCCAGTGCACTGCCGCTCTTTGTAAAATTGTACTGCGCATTGACCTGAGGGATCATGCCGATGATTGCACCCATCGGGTAGTCATAATTGTTGCCGAACCCGCCGTCGACCGCCGGGAAACCCTCAAATCCCGGATCGAAGTGGCCGGCTGTCCCAGTGCCCGCCATTGCAGCCGTGTCCAGCCAGGAAGGATTATCACTAGCAGAGGCGAACGAATTGGTGTTGTTAGCTTGCGGATTGCGCAAAATGCCGATGTTTCCGCCAAACTGGAGGGTGTGCCTCCCTTTAATCCAGGAGAGGTCATCCACAAAATTGTGTACGGGTACCTGGAAATTGGAATTGGTGGTGTAAACGAGACTGGAGTTGTTCGAAGTGCTGTTATCGTTGAGGCCGCGGAAGTAGATGATGTCCTGCGACTGGTTGCCAATCTGGCCAAAACTCTGGCGCGTGTAGCCATACCGGAAATTGTTGACGAGATTTGGCCGCAGCACGGCCGAGTAGCCAACGGAATAACCTTTGCTGTAATCCACTTGGCTGCGCTCGGGGGCGCCGCCCGGCAGATAGGGCACGCCACCGTTCGTGTCGTTTCGCAAGGCACCACGCCAGAAGATGCTGTGATTTCCGTTGCTGGTGAGCTTGTAATCAGCGCGTGCGATGTACCAACTGGTGTTGATGGCCACCGGCCCTTTGAACCGGTAACCGACAAAGTTCACACCGTCACCGACTGAGTTGTCATTCGGAACAAAGGGCGCAAAGGACTTGAGATAGGGAATCATGACGTTGGTGCTAACCCCAATTCCCTGCGGGTCCATGTTTTTGATTTGGGTCGGGGTCAAACCGAAATAGCCCGGAATAATGTTGTGCGAGGCGGTAAGGCCCTGGACGCTTCCTCCAGGACAGGTCGCGGTGTCTAGACTCCCGTCTGCAAGGGTCTGGCACTGGTATGTGATCACGCCATCTTGCATTGCTGCGCTGGGCACTATGCGGACAACGCTCTGCGCTTCGCGCTGGCGGTGGCCCTCGTAGTTCACAAAGAAGAAAAGGCGCTCTTTTTTGATCGGCCCGCCCAGAGAGCCGCCATAATTGTTCCGCAGCAGCTTGGGAGGCACATTTGGCTGGCCAGACTGCAATTCCGACAGCTTTATGAAGTAATCGTTGGCGCTAGTGATGGTATTGCGATGGGTTTCGAAGAGCGAGCCATGGAAATTGTTCGTGCCACTCTTGGTCACCAGAGCGACCTGTGCCCCGGAAGAGCGTCCCTCATCCGCGTTGTAATTCGAGGTGGTCACGCGGAACTCCTGCACGGAGTCCTGGGTAATTGGCAGTACGGATGTGAATGCGTATCCCTTGGTGTCCGCGTTGACGTCCACCCCGTCCAGCGTGATATTGCTCTGGTCGCTGCGGGCCCCATTCACGGCGCCGCTCCGGGTATCGGTATCTTTATTGATATCCGGCCGATTGCCGGTGTACGCTACGCCGGCTTGCAGGGAAAGCAATTCAGGTACGTTGCCGGCCTCCAACGGAAGCTGCTTGACCTGGTTTTCACTAAACGCGCTGCCCAGAGATGCGTCGGTAGTATTAAGAGTCACGGCCGAGGCGGAAACTTCAATGACCTCGGCTGCCGAGCCAACTTCCAGCATGGCGTTGACAGTGGCCGGCGAGTTGACCTGTAATTGCAGATTTTTCTGCTCGAATTTTCGGAACCCCTTCGATTCAATCGTCAGCACATAACTGCCGGGCGGAAGCGCCGGAAATTCGTATGCGCCAGTGCCATCCGTGGCGCCCTCGCGGTGCAACCCCTGGGCCGCATTGACGACGGTAACCTTCGCGCCGACAATTGCTGCGCCCGTTTTGTCGGTAACCACGCCCCTTACGGAAGACGTTCCAGTCTGGGCCCGGCCAGTGACAGAGACGAACAAACAAATCAACAGGATTGCGAAAAATACCTTCCCGAAATTTGAAGACTTCATAGACTGCTCCTTTCGCGCACCTTCATGGGTTAAAAATTTATGTGGGGATGCCAACTGGCACGGGAAGCTCCGGCAGTACGCCGAAGCAAGATCATCTTAGTGAAATAAAAGTTTCCCCCGGGCAACCCAGCCACCACTTAATCGAGCTAAGGTTGACATAACTTTTAGGCCAGAATGAGGAGGGATGTCAAGAAAACTTATTCTAAATCGTTTATCAAATCTGATTAATTCACAGTTTAAATCGATTAGAAGATAG
>JBGPIX010000327.1:0-6025 GCA_041485085.1 Candidatus Acidiferrum sp. | reverse complement strand
GCTCTCCGCGCACGACGAAATCGTCTTCGCCTCCGGCGCGTTAAAAACGCTCGCCGCCTCGCTCATGAAAATCGCCAACGACGTTCGCTGGCTCGCCTCCGGCCCGCGCTGCGGCCTCGGCGAACTCACGCTCCCAGAAAACGAGCCCGGCTCCTCCATCATGCCCGGCAAGGTGAACCCCACGCAGGCCGAAGCCCTCACCATGGTCGCCGTGCAAGTCATGGGCAATGACGCCGCCATCGGTTTCGCCGGCTCCCAAGGCAACTTTGAACTAAATGTTTTCAAACCCGTCATGATTTTCAATTATCTGCATTCCGTCGAACTCCTCGCCGACGCCTGCAACAGCTTCGTCGAGCACTGCGTGTACGGCATCCAGGCCAACCGCCAGCAGATTGATGACTACGTCCACAATTCCCTGATGCTCGTCACCGCGCTCGCCCCCAAAATTGGCTACGACCAGGCCGCCCAGGTCGCTAAAGCCGCCCACCACTCCGGCATCAGCCTCCGCGAAGCCGCTCTCAAACTCGGCTACGTCACCGCCGAAGAATTCGACGCCCTCGTCAAGCCCGAGGACATGACCCATCCTTAGTCCAAGGTAAGGAACGGAGACCTAATAGGATGTTCTGGGAGCTTAGATCGACGTTCGAGGGAGTTCGCGACGAATACCGAGGCTGGCACAAGTTCAGGCAGGCTACAGGAGTGTGGCCAGTTTATTCCGTGCTAGCTGGCGTGTTATCAATCCCAGCGTTATTTGGTGTCGGGACTTACGTTTTTGTCCGTGCATTGCAAACTCATCGTTTGCCTCTTATCTACACTGTTCTGACGGCCGTCGCAGTCTGCGGAGTTGGAAGTTGGTATGGGCTTCGGCGCCTTGCATGCGTCGCCGACATAGCAAAGGCAAAGAGGTCTGGACCGATATCCGCCGAAACGCTGAAGAAATTTATCCGGTAGTTCTAGCGATAACCGCTAGGGAGATCACATGTTGCGTAGGGTCGTATCAGTCGGGTACGGAACCATTTTCTTGGCGTCTACGCTTTTTGCGCAACAGGCGGCGTATACGCTAGAACCGACGCCGAAGACGGTCATGGCCCCTAAGGTCCGGATGCTCACGCCGGCGCCCCAAGCTCAAGACGAGAAGCAGCGGATCATTTACGTCAAGCACTTGGTGCCACCGCATGGCTATCCTCCGCTCGCGCGACAAACTCGACTACGTGGAACGATCCTGATTAAGCTCACGATCGCGGCCGATGGGACGGTTCTCAACAGGGAATCCACACCAGGAGATAAAGATACAACGGGGTTCCAGCTTCTGCGGGATGACGCCGAAAAGTTGGTCAAAAAGTGGACATTTGGCTGTGTTGGGTGTCCGCCGAACGCTCCCTTCGAGCACACGATCAAGTTTAACTACCGGCTAGACAATGAGGACGTGCTGCCGGACAACTGGATCACGATGGACCTGCCCGACGAAGTGACAATCTATACCAGCCCCGTGATGATCGACCATGGCGGTCCGCCACCCAAGAAATCAAAAAAGGGGAGCAACTGAATTGCGCTCAAAACTGATCAGCCTTGGAGTTCTAGCCTTAGCAAGCCTTCTGTGCGTGCAAAATATCCATTCGCAAACCACGCATCAGCTGAGGCCGACGTCGAAGACAGTGACCTGGAGTTGCTGCGACGCGAAGGCGGCACCGGTGTTGTGCCTGAGCTGATGATGACTCATTTCTTGCGCGACATTCTCCGCCAGCCGGACGAATTGCGACGGACCATCGAGTACCTCTCCAAAGCAGGCAAGCCCGCTCTTGATGCTGCGGCCGACACCATCCGCAATGCTCGGCACGTCTATCTGACCGGGATCGGCAGTAGTTGGCATGCCGCACTGAATGTTGGCGCACACTTTTATCAGAGTGCACGTCCTGTCTACATGCAGGATTCCGCCGAGTTGCTGCAGTTTTCCAGCTTTCCGCCCAGCGCCGCGATCATCATCATTTCGCGCAGCGGCCGCAGCATCGAGATCGTCCAACTCGTGGCGAAAGCGCGCGCGGCCGGCGCAACCGTCATCGCTGTGACGAATTCGCCGGACGGGCCGCTTGCGAAAGAGGCGCAGATTTCCATCATCATTCCCGCCGCGCTCGATCACGCCATTTCCGTGAACACTTACTCTACCTTGGCCGCCGCCGCGGGAATTCTCGCTAGCCACGCCGCCGGTTCGTTCGATGTTCAGCTCGTCTCCGCGCTATCGCAGTCGATCGCGGAAGCCGCGCGCGCCATTCCCCGCTGGCAGCAACAAATTGAAAACTCCGCGTGGCTTGCACCCAATTCTGTGAGCTATTTTCTCGCTCGTGGCAGCAGTCTCGGCAGTTGCTATGAGGCTCGCCTCATGTGGGAAGAGGGCGTCAAATCTCCAGCCGCGGCGATGGGCACAGGCAGCTTCCGCCATGGCCCGCAAGAAATGATCGCCAAGGATTTTCGTTTCGGCATGTGGATTGACGGCGCGCGCATGCGCGAGCAGGATCTGGCCGTCGCGCGGGATCTTCGTCAACTCGGCGCATTCGTAATGTTGATTGGCCAAAATCTTCCAAACGATGCAGGCGACTTGGTTTTTCAACTTCCCGCGATTCTGCCGGACTGGCAATTCCTCATCGACATCATGCCCGCGCAACTTGCCGCCGAAAAATTGTCGCGCCTTTCCGGAGTGGATTGCGACACCTTCCGGCTTTGCTCCTACATTGTCGAAGACGAGTCTGGTCTTTTGCCAAAAGTCACGGGCAAGAAAAAAGTATGATTGGCGCCGTCGACATCGGAGGAACAAAAATTGCCGTCGGCATGGTGAACGACGCGGGCAAGGTTTTGTCCCGGCTCGAAACTCCTACCGACGCCGCCCGCGCTTACCCCAACGGACTCGCGCACATTTCCCGAATGTTGCGAGAGTCCGCGAAAATCGCCCAGGCTAAACTTACTGGCATCGGCATTGGCTCAACCGGATGGGTTTATCCATTCACCGGCGAATTCGGCGACGTGGATTTTTTCCCAGGATGGAAAGGCTGCAATCCCGTAAAAGACTTGGCGCGCGAATTCAACGTTCGCGCGGCTTTGGAAAACGACGGCGACGCCTCCGCATTGGGAGAAGCAGCCTGGGGCGCGGGAAAAGGCAAATCGCGATTGATCTACGTGACGGTGGGCACCGGTATTGGCGGCGGAATCATCCTGGACGGGCAACTGTATCGCGGCGCGGACCGCTCGCATCCCGAAGTCGGTCATCACGTGATTGACGCTTCCGGCCCGCCATGCACTTGCGGATTCCGTGGCTGCTGGGAAGCGCTGGCGACAGGCCCGGCGATGGCGGCATGGTTCAAGAGCAAGGCGCACGCAGACTGCCGGTCCGCAGAAGAGCTTACCGCCAAAGAAATCTTCCAGCTCGCGAAAAAAGGCGATGCGCTTGCTCAGGAGGCCGTCACGCGTGAGACGTATTACCTCGGCCTCGGCCTGGCCAATCTGATTAACCTTTTTGTGCCGGAAATGATCGTTCTGGGCGGCAGCGTGATGAAAAGCGTGCATCTCGACGACATCCGCAAAGTGATTTCGCAGGGCTGCCGGTTCGTTCCATTTGAAAAAACAGAACTCGCCCTGGCTTCTTTAGGGGAAGACGCCAACCTGATCGGCGCTGCCCGTGTCTGGCATCACCGGTTCGGGCAGAGCGCCAGCCAGTCTATTTGACCGGCCAGAAAGATACCACCAGGAGAACCACGCTCAATGAAAAGAAACCGCTATATGGTGAGTCTGGTTCTCCTTACGTTTTTCGTGATCTCCCTGTTGACCAATATTATTGGCCCGATCGTGCCGGACATCATCAGCAGCTTTCGCGTGAGCTTGACGGCCGCCGGATTTCTCGCCTTTGCGTTTTTCATCGCGTACGGCGTCATGTCCATTCCCGCCGGCTTTCTGGTGGAGCGGTTCACCGAGAAACCGGTAATGATCGTCTCGTTTCTCGCCGCGACGCTCGGCTCCCTCAGCTTCGCTCTCTTCCCGCAGTACAGCGTCGCGGTTGTCTCCTTGTTCGCGATTGGCGCGGGCATGGCCACGCTGCAGGTAGCCATAAACCCACTGTTGCGGGTCGCAGGCGGCGAAGAACACTACGCTTTCAATTCGGCGCTGGCGCAACTGGTTTTCGGCAGCGCCTCCTTCATCAGCCCGCGCATCTATTCGTATCTTGTTTTGAATCTCAAAGCCGCCTCGCCGACTCGCAATGTCGTGCTGCGTGTTTTAGGCAAACTCACTCCGCCCGAGCTGCCTTGGGCTTCGATCTATTGGATCTTTGCCGTCTCCGCTCTGCTAATGATGGCGGTTCTCGCCTTCTCCAGGTTTCCCCAGGTCCAGCACACCGAAGAAGAACGTGCCGGTTCGTGGGAAATGTACCGCAGCTTGGGACGCCAGCGCGTGGTTTGGCTGTATTTCGTGGCGATGTTCGCGTACGTGGGCTGCGAACAGGGAACGGCGGACTGGATCTCGAATTTTCTCTACCAATATCATGGCTTCGACCCGCACACCACGGGAGCTGCGGCGGTCTCTTGGTTTTGGGGCTTGCTCACCGCAGGATGTTTGATTGGCCTGCTGTTGTTGAAAGTGTTCGATAGCCGCAAGGTGCTAATTGGCGGGTGCCTTGGGGCGTTATTCTGCCTCTCTGCAGCCTTGTTTGGCCCGGCAAACATTTCGTTGATCGCATTCCCCGCGATCGGGTTGTTTGCTTCGGTCCTCTGGCCCATCGTAGTTTCCCTGGCGCTCAATTCCGTCGCCGAGTACCACGGCTCGTTTTCCGGCATCCTGGGAACCGGGATCATCGGCGGCGCCGTGGTGCCGGTGATCATCGGGAGAATCGGGGATTCGTTAGGATTGCGAACCGGGCTGGCATTTCTATATCTTACGTTTGGCGTTGTACTCAGCGTCGGCTTCTGGGCGCGCCCGTTGATCAACAACGCCACCATGAATTTGAAGAAGGCACCGACGGAGGCCGCATGAGTTGCCGTGCAATTCTTGCATCGCTAGGGATTCTGATTTCTGCGCAGTCTCTTTCAGCACAGCACACGAAGGCGCAGGCGGCCTACTCGCTGAAGCCGACGCCGAAGACTGTGGCTTGGGGTTATTACGATGCGAAGGCGGCGCCGGTGCTGCGCGTCAAGTCGGGCGACACGGTGGAGATTCAGACGCTGCTCACCAACAGTCCAAAGCGGCTCGAAGAGGCGGGCTTGCCGCCGGATCAGGTCGAGCAATCGCTGCGCGACATTACCGACCAGGTGAAAGACAAGGGGCCCGGCGGGCACATTCTTACCGGGCCGGTTTACATTGAAGACGCACAGCCCGGCGACGTGCTGGAAGTAAAAATTCTCGCCATAAAACTCGCCATTCCTTACGCCTACAACGCTTTCGGCCCTGGCCGCGGCTATCTGCCGGACGATTATCCTTACGCGAAAATCAAAATCATTCCGCTGGATGAAAAGCGCATGGTCGCCAAATTCGCCCCGGGCATCGAGATCCCGCTGCATCCCTTTTTCGGCAGCATGGGCGACGCTCCGCCCGAGGGTGCGGGCCGCTTCAACAGTGCTCCGCCGTGGATCATGGCCGGCAATCTCGATAACAAGGACCTCGTCGCCGGCACCACGCTCTATATTCCCGTGCACGCGCCCGGCGCGCTCTTTGAAGTCGGCGACGGCCACGCCGGCCAAGGCGACGGCGAAGTGGACATCACCGCTCTCGAAACTTCGCTCATCGGCACCTTTCAATTCATCGTGCGCAAGGACATGCACCTGAAGTGGCCGCGCGCCGAAACCCCCACGCACTACATCACCATGGGCCTCAACGATGACCTGAACGCCTGCGCCACGCTTGCCGTCCGCGAGATGATCGATTTCCTCGTGACCGAAAAACATCTCTCCCGCGACGACGCCTACATGCTCTCCAGCGTCGCCGCCGATCTCCACATCACCGAACTCGTCGACGGCAACAAAGGCGTCCACATGATGCTCCCCAAATC
>JBGPIX010000326.1:0-6055 GCA_041485085.1 Candidatus Acidiferrum sp. | reverse complement strand
GTGAGAATCCTTCATTCCCCAACGCCTACTGATCAGCGGCGTTTCCAGCGCGTGCCGTTCGTGCAGCGCGCCGGAAATCACCGGCTCTGGCGTAGGACGTTTCCCCGCATCCAGCTCTTGGAGGATGCGGTCAAATTTTATTGGCGTCAGATTTTCGTAGAAATCGTAGTTGACCTGCATTGCCGGGGCGCCGGTGCACGCTCCGATGCACTCCACTTCTTCCAGCGAAAAAACTCCGTCCTGCGTCACTTCTTTGTGCCCGATCTCCAGCCGTTTCTTGGCCCGCTCCAGAATCTCGTTCCCGCCTTTGAGCATGCACGCCACGTTGGTGCAAATCTGGACGTGATTTTTGCCCCAGGGCTTGCGGTGCAGCATCGAGTAGTACGCCAGCGTCTCTTCAATCTGCACGTTGTTGAGGTCCAGCCGCCGGCCAATCTCCGCGATCATTTCATCGCTGACGCAGCCGTACTCGTCTTGCGCGTACATCAGCATCGGGATCAGCGCGCTGCGCTTCACCGGATAGCTGCTCTGCAACTTTTCAAACTTCGCGGAAAGTGCTGGGGAGAGTTCCATGCTTACCTGTCCACTTCTCCAAGAACGATATCGATGGTTCCAATGCAGGCGATGACATCCGAAATCAACTGCCCTTCAATCAGCTTCGGCAGCGCTTGCAAATTGATGTAAGAAGGCGAGCGGAAGTGCACGCGAAGAGGCTTTGGCGAACCATCGCTGGCCACGAAACAACCCAGCTCGCCGCGCGGGGATTCCACCGTCACGAATACCTCGCCCGGAGCCGGCGAAAATCCTTCCGTGAAAATTTTGAAGTGGTAGATGAGCGCTTCCATCTCCGTCTTCATTTTTTCGCGCTGCGGCGGGATGATGCCCGGCGCGTCCGCCTTGATCGGCCCTTCATTCGAAATCTTGTCGAGCGCCTGGCGAATGATCTTCAGGCTTTCGCGCATCTCGGCCACGCGAATCAGGTACCGCGCGTAGCAATCCGATTCCGTCCGCGTCGGCACGCTGAAGTCGAATTCCTCGTAGCTTGAGTACGGGAACATTTTTCGGTTGTCGTAAGGTACGCCGGCTGCGCGAATTGTCGGACCGCTCATGCTCAAGGCAATCGCATCTTCGGCGGAAATGTACCCGATGCCTTTGGTGCGGCCGATCCAGATGCGGTTTTCCGTCAGCAGCGTTTCGTACTCGTCCACGCGGCTGGGCATCATCTTCAAGAAACGTTCGACTGCCTGCCGCCAGCCCGCAGGGGGCTCCAGCGCGATGCCGCCGATTCGAATGTAGCTGGTCATCATGCGCTGCCCGGCGAACAATTCGAAAATCTTCAAGATTTCTTCACGCTCGCGGAAGCAGTAAAGGAAAACGGACATCGCGCCAAGGTCAATCGCATGCGTCCCCAGCCACACCAGGTGCGAAGAAATGCGCTGCAGCTCCACCATCATCACGCGGATGTATTGCGCGCGCTTCGGCACTTCCAACCCCAGCAGTTTCTCGACCGCCAGGCAATACACCAGGTTGTTCCCCAGCGGATTCAGGTAATCCATCCGGTCCGTCAGGGTGATAACTTGAGAATAGGTTTTGTCCTCGCAGGACTTTTCGATTCCGGTGTGGAGATAGCCGAGATCGGGAATTGCCTTCACCACCGTTTCGCCGTCCAGTTCCAGCAAAATGCGCAGCACTCCGTGCGTCGAAGGGTGTTGCGGTCCCATATTAAGGACCATCGTTTTTGCTGTTCCGATTGCGGTTTCAACAGTTGTCATGGTGTGCTGCTCTTCCGGAATAGTTCGCCCGTGTTCGGAACATCTCGATAGCCTTCCACAGGAAAATCTTTGCGCAAAGGATGGCCTTCCCAATCATCGGGAAGCAGGATGCGCCTCAAGTCGGGATGCCCGCTAAATCGAATTCCAAACAAGTCGAAAATCTCGCGTTCCAGCCAATTTGCCCCCGGCCACACGGGAACCAGAGAATCGACAACCGGATCGTTGCCGGCAAGCCAAACGCGCAAACGCACTTTTTCTTTTCGAGGGATGGAAACTAGGTGATAGTTCAATTCGAACCGCGGCTCGGCGGGGTAGCGGTCCACGCAGGTGGCATCGGTCAAGAGGTTGTACTTCAACGCTGTGTCAGCCCGACAGCGCTCGGCGGTGGGTCGCAGGAGTTCGCGCGGCACCACGATCGTAGTTTCGCCGCGGAATTCAATCACTTCCGCGACCGCATTCGCGTTCCACGAACGCAGGCATTCGGCTACAACATTAGCGTTTTTACTGGAAGACTCCGTCACGATTTCGAATCCCACGTGCGCCGGCTATTTATGCCAGTCCAGCGCGCCTTTTTTCCAGAGATACAAATAACCGACCAACAGGATGGCAATGTAGAGCATCATCTCCCCGAAGCCATACCATCGCAAATCGCGGAAGATATAGGCCCAGGGGTAAAGGAAGATGGCTTCCACATCAAACAGAATGAAAACCATCGCAACGAGGTAAAACTTAACTGAGAAGGGCTCGCGCGCGTCGCCTGTGGGTTCCATGCCGCACTCGTACGGCTGCTGCTTGGCCCGGCTCGGACGGCGCCAGCCCACCAGAACGGAAACGGCGGTTAGCGCACCGGCGAGAGCCGCGGCAATCAGCAGGTGTAAGAGAAGCGGAGCATACGTATGTAAACCAGAATCACTCATAGGCGAAGCGCTATAATAACGATTCGAACGCCACTCGGTCAAATGCGGCGGAAAGATTCCTGCGGGGCGGGTGCAGTCCTCGGCAGGTCGGAGCAAATTCGGAGATGCTCTTCGGTCACAATACCAACGTGAAAGCAGGCGACACCACCTATCACGTACAAACGGAAGATCGTGGGCCCGCTCACGCACTGATTGATACGACAGTTTATTTCCGTGGCCGCGTCTTGCACCGGCGCACCAACAACTATTTTGACCTGCTGCCGCTGGATGCCGATCGCGAACAAGCCTTGAGGCTGCGCGTCGATGAACAGCACCACACCGTCGTCGAACAAATTCAATCGGGAGCGCTTTCGGTTGCGCTGCCGCCAGATGAGAAGCCTGTTGCTGCGCCTGCTACGGCCCCTGCTGCCACTGCCCCGGCGCCCGCTCCTGCGGCCGTCCCTCCGTCCGCGGCTCTCAAGCTGGAGCTCATCAATCCCAGGACCTGGCTCACTGGAAAGCGCGCGCTTCTGCAAATCATCGTTCGCGACCAGGCAGGCAAAGCCGCCGATGGCGCGATCGTCACCGCAAAGGTCGATGGCGCTGCCGTGCCCGCGGAGTTTTCCACCGTTACCGGTGGATTCGGCAATGCCCAGTTCGAATTCGAAATGCCCCCGCTCGCCCATACTGATGCCGCTCTCGTTGTCGAGGCTTTCAAGGGAAGCGCCCGGGGACATTTGCGCTTTCAATTGAAGATGAAGCCCCGTGTCCCCTCCGCGAGCTGACCATGCAAATGATATCTACGATCACCGTGAACGGCGAAAATCGCGCGGCGAAGCCCGGCGCCACCGTCGTGGATTTGCTTCGCGAACTGGGACTCGACTCCGGACGTGTGGCCATCGAACGGAACCTGGAAATTTTGCCTCGCCCGAAATGGGCCGAAACCACGGTCGAACCCGGTGACCGCTACGAGATCGTGCAGTTTGTCGGCGGCGGTTAGAAGCAGTTCATCAGAAGTCAGATTCCTTCGAGCAGGTGACCCATCTTGCGTTTTTTTGTCTTGAGGTAGGCGCGGGAAGTTTTTGAAATGCGCGGCTGGCAAGGCACCCGCTCGACGACGCGAATACCAGAGTTTTCGAGCTGGCGCACTTTTTCCGGATTATTGGAAAGCAAACGGATTTTCGTGGCGCCGAGTTTCTTCAGAATTTGCGCGGAGAAATCATAATCACGCGCGTCGGCCGCGAAACCCAAAGTTTCATTAGCCTCCACCGTGTCCATGCCGCCGTCCTGCAATTCGTAAGCCCGCAATTTGTTCATCAAACCGATGCCCCGGCCCTCTTGCGGCAAATACAATAGAATTCCCGAGCCCGCTTCGCCGATTTTTTTCAACGAAAGCTCCAGCTGCGCCCGGCAATCACAGCGAAGCGACGCGAGAACGTCGCCCGTCAAGCACTGAGAATGGACGCGCACCAGCGGCGCCGCCTTTCCGTTTAGCTTACCGCGCACCAGCGCCACCGCTTCCTCCTGCGGGCCGCGGCCCTTAAAGCCATAAATCGTGAATCGTCCATAGCGCGTCGGAAGCGCAGCATGCGCGATCATCTCCACACCGGTGATTTGTCCGTTCGATTGCTTGCTAGGCTGTGGTTTTGGGCTCATGAGGAAACCAGAAGTATAGCAGGGACTTTGTTTGGCACCGCTTTCACCCCGCTTTGCCGACCTTGCTTTCGATACTCGCCATTTGATGCCGGCGCGACTGCATACGCTACTGGCTTTACATCGGCCCGCGGATTGATTAGCGTTAGCCTGGGACACGCAACCAACAATGGACACCGCCACTTCCGTTCGAGACCTGCTGTTCACCTTGCTGCTGAAGGTAGGCGTAGCGTCGTCCATTGCCGCGCTGCTCGCGCGCTGGAACACCTTTCGCCGCGTACTCTTCACCGAACAACGCGATCCCGATCAAAAACTCAAACTGATGCTGTTTATGACCCCCGCGCTGATTGTCGGTGTGACGCTGCGGCTCGTGGGCGGGCCTCCCTACGCGTTTGCGGACCTGTCGCTCGAGGGCGCTTTTCTCATGGGCCTGCTCGGCGGCCGCGTAGTTGGTCCCATCGGCGGCGCGATCATAACGATCCCAGCGCTGATCTCGCACGAGTGGCTGGCCATGCCCGCGGCCTCCACCGCGGGGCTGCTCGGCGGATTGATCCGCCAGGCGATCCCCAACAAGGAAGACCTCTGGAATTTCGGTCCATTCACGTTTCTGAACATTCCAAAAGCAACCGTCAAGCTGCTGCGCAAAGCGGAATTGTCCTGGGAAATGGCGCCGCTGGCGACGTGCATCGGCTTGGAACTGGGACGCGTAACGCTTGTCGAAGCCACCAAGCCGAAGTGGCTCTTTGCCATTGATGCTCACTGGGACTGGTGGCTTGTTCTGACCGTGATCGCCACGTTGATGTCGGTCGCCGCGCCGCTGAAAATCTGGAACAACACGCGCATCGAGATGAACCTCGAGCGCCACCAGCAGTTGCTCTTGAAAGCGCGCATGGATGCGCTCTCCAGCCAGATCAATCCGCATTTTCTCTTTAACACGCTGAACACCGTCTCGGCGCTGATCCGCTTCGATCCGGATTCCGCGCGCGGCGTGGTGCTCAAACTCAGCAACATTCTGCGGCGCTTGCTGCGCAAGCACGAAACCTTCGTGCCGCTACGCGAGGAACTCCAATTCATCGACGATTATCTGGATATCGAAGTCGCGCGTTTCGGCAAAGACAATCTGGACATCGTCAAGCACATTGACGATGCCGCGCTGGAAGCATTTGTCCCCAGCATGCTGCTTCAGCCCATGGTGGAAAATTGCCTCAAACACGGACTCGCGCCGAAGCTCGGCGGCGGAAAAATCGAATTGCGAACTACGAACCGCGACGGCCGCCTGCGCATCGAGATTGCAGACAACGGCGTCGGCATCTCCGAAGAGAAAATGCCGCACGTCTACGTAGAAGGCATCGGCCTGAGCAACGTGCGCGAGCGCCTGCGCGTTTTGTACGGAACGGATTTTCATTTGGACATTGAGAGCCGTCCGGGTGAGGGAACCGTCATCCGTATCGAGATTCCCGAGTTGGTGGCCACCATGCAGGATGTGCGATGACGAGTTGTAGTTACGGCCGCAGAAGCGCAAAATAAAGCGCAGGCTCATACCTCTCCGGGTGCAGCTTTGGAAAAGTGAGCCTGTTATAGGACAGCTTGGGCGCATGGTAAACTGCATGTGCGGATGAGAAACTAAAAGGAATGAGATACCCGGCCCGAACAACGGCTCCGGGTTCACAAAGAGAGAGGTACTGTGGCTACCAAGAAATTAGAAAATGCAAGACCGGCAGGACGCGGCCGCGG
>JBGPIX010000325.1:0-6134 GCA_041485085.1 Candidatus Acidiferrum sp. | reverse complement strand
TCTCGACGCACTAGCAGTAAGCGCAGCCGGGCTGGCCGTTGGAACCACGGCAAAAAGCTATGCTCAGATTATCGGTTCCAACAATCGCCTCAACTTCGCCGTCATCGGTCTCAATAGCCGCGGTTATGCTCATCTCGGGTCGCTCAAGGTCAACAAGAGCGCTGCCCGCATCACCCATGTCTGCGATGTGGACGCCAATATTCTCCGGAAGTTCGCGGACACCACGCAAAAAGAAATGGGCGAAGCCCCGGCAGCGCTCCAGGACTTCCGCAAGATTCTCGACCAGAAAGATGTCGACGCCATCACCATTGCCAGTCCCGACCACTGGCACGCACCGATGGCCATCGCCGGATTGCAAGCCGGCAAACACGTCTACGTCGAAAAGCCCTGCAGCCACAATCCTGCCGAGGGAGAGATGCTGCTCCAGGCGCAGCAGAAATATGGAAAACTCGTGCAAATGGGCACCCAGCAGCGCTCCTCGCCGCACACCATCGAGATCGTCCAGAAAATTCGCGAAGGTGCGATTGGCAAGCCTTACCTCGCGAAAGCTTGGTACAGCAATGTGCGCAAATCGATCGGCACCGGCAAAGAAATTCCCGTTCCCGCGCATCTGGATTGGGATTTGTGGCAAGGCCCCGCACCTCGCCGCCCGTACACGGACAACGTGCATCCCTACAACTGGCACTGGTTCAGAAACTACGGCACCGGCGAAACCCTCAATAACGGCACCCACGAAGTTGATGTCTGCCGCTGGGCCCTCGGCGTCGATTATCCCAAGCGCGTCACTTCCTCCGGAGGCCGATACCATTTCAAGGACGACTGGCAGTTTTACGACACGCTGGTCACCAGCTTCGAGTACGAAGACAAAATGTTGTCGTGGGAGGGCAAGAGCTGCCAGGGAATGAAGTTTTACGGCCGCGGTCGCGGCGCTGCAATCATGGGCACCACTGGCACGGTAGTCGTCGATCGCGATGGCTTCGAGATTTTCGACCTCAAGGGGAAAAAGACCAGCGAATTCAAGGCTGGCAGTAAGACCTCATCTTCTGACCTTCTCGGTGCCGATTCCATGACCGATGCGCACTTCGCGAACTTTATCGCAGGAATCCGCAATGGGGAGAAGCTCAATGCGCCGATCGCTGTCGGCAACATCGCCGTCACCATGCTTCATCTCTCCAACATCGCCTGGGAAGTCAACCGCGAGTTACATCTTGACACCAAAGATGGCCGCATCCAGAACGACGCCGACGCAATGAAACTGTGGAGCCGCGACTACGAAAAAGGCTGGGCTCCCCATGTCTAAGACTTGGCCGAAAGACCCTGGTGGCACAGCCAACCTCCTCTCCATCGCGCGAACTCGCGCGATGAATCTTGGCTGTGCGCTGTCGCAACCTGCTAAGCCCCTGCGGAACTACCAGAGTGATGGGTCGCCCATGAAAAATACTTTCTCTCGCCGCGATTTCGTTCGCTCCAGTGCGCTCGTCGCCACAGCGTTCACCGCTGCGAGTGATGTCTTCGGATTCACTCCGGGACAGCCATCCACGGATGAATCCTCTCCGATTCGCTTGGGCCTCGCCACCTACACGCTCCGCAACTTCAGCCGCGCGCAAACGATCACCTTCCTGAAGCAGCTCAACGTGCTCGCGCTCAATTGCAAGGACGTCAAAGATCATCTCCCCACGGATCCGCAGCAGGAGGCCGCCGCGCTCGCCGACTACACCGCCGCAGGCATCAGCCTCCACGCCGCCGGAACCATCTATTTCGACAGAGATGAAGACGCGGACATTCGCGCCAAATTTGAATATTGCAAGCGCGCAGGAATCTCCGTCATCGTCGCCGGCGACCCCGCGCCAACAACACTGCCGCGAATTGAAAAATTCGTGAAGGAATACGACATTCGCATCGCCATCCACAATCACGGCCCCGAAGATAAGTTGTGGCCCTCGCCTCTGGATGTCTTGAAAGCCGTAAAAAATCTAGATCCGCGAATCGGCTGCTGCATCGATGTCGGCCACACCGTCCGTGCCGGCACCGATGTCGTTCATGCCATCCGCGAAGCCGGCCCGCGGCTGCATAACGTCCACATGAAGGACCTCACCAATTTCCACGACAAAGAGAGCCAGGTCGCCGTGGGCGACGGCCTCATGCCGCTGCGCAATATCTTCGAAGCCCTGATCGCCCTGAAGTACAGAGGCTTCGTCGATCTCGAATACGAAATTCATCCCGACGATCCCATGCCCGGCATTATTGCCAGCTTCGCCTACATGCGCGGCACCCTGGCCGGCCTCGGATACATTGCGCGGCCAAAGTCTGTAGGGTAAAGTGACCGTCAGGCCATGAACTACGGGACGCTTCCCTCACGCTTCCTCAACGCCGTCGATACCATGCCGAATCCGCGCGCACAGATGGTGCGCCGCGCCGATTGCTGGGAGTCCATACCCTCGCAGGAATTTCTTCGCCATGTCGCGGGCCTCTCCACCGCGTTCGTGGAACTGGGCGTGAAGCCCGGCGACCGCGTGGGGCTCTTTTCCGCCAACCGCCCGGAGTGGCACACCGCTGACTTCGCCATCAATGGCGCGGGGGCTGTTACCGTGCCGGTGTACTTCAACGAATCGCCGGACCGCATGAAGTACATTCTGAAACATTGCGGTGCCAAGGTCGTTTTTGTTGTCGGCGCGCCGCAGTTGCGCAAGCTTCTCGCCGTCCGCGCCAGCCTTCCTGAACTTGAACAAATCATTTTCGCGGATGGTGGCGCGGACGCTCCCAGCGAATGTCTTCGCTACGAAACGCTGATTGCGAGCGCGAGTGCGACGGACGTGTCGTCGTATCGCTTACGCGCTTCGCAGGTTTTGCCCGGCCAGCTCGCTTCTCTCATTTACACCTCGGGCACTACCGGCGTGCCTAAGGGCGTGATGCTCACGCACAACAATTTTTGCTCCAATGTCTACGACGTTGGCCACGACTTCAAACTCGATCCTGGCCAGGACGTTGCCCTTTCCTTCCTTCCTCTCGCGCACATCTATGGCCGCACTCTCGATTACATCTATATCTTTGCAGGCGCCGCTCTAGCCTACGTTGAAACGGTCGAAGCCGTCGCCCAGGCGTTGGCTGAAGTCCGCCCCACGATTACGGCCGCGGTCCCCCGGTTTTTCGAAAAAATTTATGCGCGCCTGGTTGAACAAGGATCGAAAACAACCGGCGCGAAGCGGATGATTTTTGACTGGGCGATGAAAGTGGCCGAGCGTGCCACTCCCTGGCGCGCCACGGGGGCCCCTGCGAGCGCCTTCTTGAAGGCGCAGTGGAAGCTCGCCGACAAGTTAGTTTACAAAAAAATCCGGCTTGGTACTGGCGGCAACTTGCGCATCGTATCTTCCGGCGGCGCGCCGCTGTCCCAGGCGCTGGCGGAATTTTTCTGGACCGTGGGCATCCCGATCTATCAGGGATACGGCCTGACCGAGACATCGCCCATCGTCTCCAGCAACTATCCTGCGAATCGCATGGGCAGTTCCGGGAAACCGATTCCCAACGTTCAGGTCCGCGCGGCAGCGGACGGCGAAATTCTTGTCAAAGGCCCTTGTGTCATGCAGGGCTATTACAAAAATCCCGAAGCCACACGGGAAGTGCTGAGCGAAGACGGCTGGTTCAGCACCGGCGACATCGGCTACGTGGACAAAGACAACTATCTTTTCATCACGGACCGCAAAAAAGATTTGCTGAAAACCGCGGCAGGAAAATTCGTCGCGCCGCAGCCCATCGAAAACGCACTGAAGACCAGCCCCTACATTTTGAACGCCATGGTCGTGGGCGACCGGCGCAAATTCATCGTCGCGCTGCTGGTCCCCAACGCCACTACCGTTGCTGCGAAAGCCGCCGACCAGGGAATTAAGTTCGCCTCGAACGCCGAACTGGCCGCGCATCCCTGGGTACACGCGTTAATCGAGTCGGAGGTCAAGCGGCTTACTATTCATCTCGCGCAGTACGAAACCATCAAACGGTTCGCTCTGCTCCCCGAAGATTTCACTTTCGACAACGGCAGCCTCACCTTCACGCTTAAACTCAAGCGTCGCGTCGTCGAGCAACAATATGCCGCGATCATCGAATCTCTTTACGCGGACGTTGCCGAACCCCGCCCTGTCGCCCAAGACTGACACTTGGCGAGTCCCCTCGGATTTGTCCCCGCGGCTGCAGAGGTCTAAAATCATTTCGAGGTCACCATGGCAGACGAACTGGTCATCGCAGGCCGCGCGTTCAAGTCGCGCTTGATTGTGGGAACAGGGAAGTACCGCAGCTTTCAGGAAATGGCGCGCGCGCACGCCGCCAGCGGTGCGGACATGGTTACTGTCGCTGTGCGCCGCGTGAATCTCACGGACAAATCGAAGGAATCGCTGCTGGATTATATCGACCGCGAAAAGATCTTTATTTTGCCGAACACCGCGGCGTGCTACACGGCGGATGAAGCCATTCGAACGGCGCGGCTCGGCCGCGAAGTGGGCCTTTCGAATTGGGTCAAACTAGAAGTTATTGGCGACCAGCAAACTCTTTTTCCCGACACGGAGCAGCTCATCGAAGCTACCCGCGTCCTCGTCAAGGAAGGCTTCGTTGTGCTTCCCTACACCAATGACGACCTCATCGCTGCGCTCAAACTCATCGATGCCGGCGCCGCTGCCGTCATGCCTCTCGCCGCACCAATCGGCTCCGGCCTCGGCGTGCAGAATCCCGCGAATCTGCGCATCCTCCGCGAACGCATCACCGAAGTTCCCATGATCGTGGATGCCGGCGTGGGCAGCGCTTCCGATGCTGCTGTGGCCATGGAACTTGGCGCCGATGGCGTGCTCATGAACACCGCCATTGCCGAAGCGCAGGACGCCGTGCTCATGGCCGAAGCCATGCGCGAAGCTGTCAGCGCTGGGCGCAAGTCCTATCTAGCAGGACGCATGCCCAAGCGCCTCTACGCTTCCGCTTCTTCGCCACTCTCTGGAGTAGTCCGATAGAATCCGCGCCGATCCGGGCCAGCGCCCTTAGGAGCTTTTTCGAAAGACGCTGGGAGCCTCAGCAAAGAACGGCGAATTTTTGTTCACTGTTGGGGGGATTCATCGGTTTCATCACCGTGGGCCTTGCTCATATCGCCCTCTTTTTCTTTCCGATGGTGATGGCTTTTTCGATGCATACGGTTGGCAGGTGGGGTTGGATGCCGCTGTTCAGAGAGGGAGAGAAACCGCGTCGCGGACTCGGTCTCCTTTTTCTAGCTCCGCCCGTTTGTTTTCTGCTCGGTTACCCAATTATTTATCTTATGTTGATACCTTTGTCCGTGATTCTGACGCCCATAGTCCTGCTGTATCGTTCCGGTCGCGGTGCCGACGACGCTAGTTTTGACTTGGCCGCGATTGCAGCATTCGTGCTCGTCCTGGTGGCTTATTTGTGGCTCTTTGCCCGTGCTCTGAAACGCTTCACGGGCGCATGGCATCGCGGGCTCTTCGTGAGGCTGGTTGCTTGGATTTGCCTGCTCATTGCAGTTGGGATGCTTTTGGCCTCCCGGATCAATTCCATGTGGGGCGAGCCGCTGTATTCCGCCACCTCTTTCTATCTATTTCTACTATGGATTCTTTCGATGCTGTCGCTCTCCCGGGCTGGCGCCATCATCGGACTTTGGCTTACCTTGTCCCCATTAAGCTCGTGAAGGACCCAAGCCGACTGTATTGAATTCGAGTTGTCAGGCCTGGGCGGCTTTCTTGGCTTCGGCGCTGTCGTAGCTTTCGCCGTAGATGGCCGGCACTTTTGCGCCCATCGAACGCAAATAGGAGGAAAGCTGGCCGCGATGATGGATGGTGTGGTTGAGGCCGAAAATTAGGAAGGTTACGGCGGGACGCTGGAACATGCCGCGGAAATCCACCATCTTGGCCAAGTCCTCGCCCGGCAGCTTTGCGAGCGCATCGAAATTTTTCGCATAGCGCTGCTCGTACCAGGAGGCAATTTCGGCGGGCGTCTTGGCGCTTTCTGGAATCATCGCGGGATCGGTGTCGAAGAAACCGTTGATCACAGTTTCGACGAAGCGGTTGTCCGCCGCGGCAATGTGGCGGACGAGTTCGTTGGCGCTCTTCGAAATGGGATCCGGCCGGTAGGCGGCCTTATCCGCAGGA
>JBGPIX010000324.1:0-6137 GCA_041485085.1 Candidatus Acidiferrum sp. | reverse complement strand
TCAGCGACAGTCACATGGGATTTAACAAGGCGGCGAATCCGGATGTGGTAGGGACACTGAAGGCGGCCGTAGACAAAATTAATGGTTTGGCGATGCCACCGGAGTTCCTGTTGCATACAGGCGACATCAGCCACCTCTCTAAGCCCGAAGAATTCGACACCGTGGATCAAATCTTGAAGGGCGCGAGCGCGAAGGACGTGTTCTTCGTGCCGGGCGAACACGACGTGCTCAACGACGAGGGCAAGCAGTACCTGGAGCGCTACGGAAGCGGGGCGAAAGGAGCGGGGTGGTACAGCTTTGATAAGAAAGGTGTGCATTTCATTGGGCTGGTGAACGTGATGAATTTGAAGGCCGGAGGACTGGGCACGCTGGGCAACGAGCAGCTCGAATGGATGGAACATGACGTCAAGCATTTGAAGCACAGCACGCCAATCGTGGTGTTCGCACACATTCCATTGTGGTCAGTGTATCCGGACTGGGGCTGGGGAACTCAGGACAGCGCGCAGGCACTGGCGTACCTAAAGAAATTCGGTTCGGTGACCGTGCTGAACGGACACATTCACCAAACGATGCAGAAGGTGGAAGGAAACGTGACGTTTCATACCGCGGCATCGACGGCATTTCCGCAACCGGCTCCGGGCAAGGCCGATTCACCAGGGCCGATGAAGGTGCCGGCAGAGCAACTGAAGAGTGTCCTGGGTATCACGAATGTGAATTACATGCGCGGTCAGCACGCGTTGGCGGTGATGGATTCTTCGCTGGCGTGAAGATCAACTGAACACATACAAGAGGTCTCGGAAATTTAAATAGGAAGAAAGAAGGAGAAGAAACATGAGGAGAAGTGTGTCTACTGCAACCTTGTTGGCAGCATTGGGGCTGGGAATTCCTGGGCTGGGCGTTGGAGCGGGAAACTTCACGGCCAGCGCACAGCAGAAGTCCGAAACGGTGGAAGTGAAGATCGACAATTTCAGTTTTGGACCGGCAGAGATGACAGTAGCGGTGGGAACTACGGTCACGTGGACGAACCGCGACGATATTCCCCACACCGTGGTGAGTACGGACAAGGTGTTCAAATCCAAAGTGCTGGATACGGACGAGAAGTTTTCTTATACGTTTACACAGCCGGGAACATTTCCCTACTTCTGTTCCATCCACCCAAAAATGACCGGCAAGGTTGTGGTGAAGTGAACGGACGATGAGCGTAGACCCGTTCGACATCAAAACGGTGATCCTGGCCAAGCACGCACAGCATGTGGTGCTGATTCACTTTCCGATTGCGCTGTTTACCGCGGCCGTGGCGTTCGATTATCTCGGACAGTGGATGAAGAATCGAACGCTGGCTGCCGCGGCATATTTCAATCTGCTGGTGGCGGCGGTCTCAACCGTGCCAGTCATGGCGACCGGGCTTGCAGCGTGGCAGTGGGCACTTGAAGGACAAAAGCTAAAAGGAATTCTGCTGATGCACCTGGTCCTGGGTTGCATTTCGAGCGTGCTGATCTGGCTTGTGTATTGGATTCACTGGCGCGCGCGGCACCAACCAGAAGAATCGTTGCCAAAATTCCGGCTGCCGATTGAAGCGGTGGGGGTGTTGCTTGTCGGATTGACAGGACATCTTGGAGGATTTCTCAGTGGTGTAAACGGGCCGGGCTAGACGTGCCGGCAGCCCAACTCACGCAGCAGCTCGATCGACAACCGGAGCCTTCTCCAAGAAGGCCGGGACTTCCCGCTTGACAGCGATTCGAATGAAAGCGTAACTTCTGGCTCGATCCTTACCGTTTCAGTTACGTTCCTTGGAATGAGGAGAAGATGAAAGTAAGCGGAGGATGGACAAGAGCCGTTGGTTGCGTGGAAAGGACAGCACCATGGAAGAAACTGGCTGGAAGAGCCAATTAAGGAGTTTTTTGTACAGCCTCCAGGCAAAAATTATCGTTAGCCTGCTGGCGATTGTCCTTCTGGTTGCGTTGCCCTTTCTCTCTGGATGCACCATTCCAGGGGTGGGGAAAATAACATTTAGCTGGATGCAACTCTTCTACGGAGCCCTTTCCCTGGAGCTAGCACTGGCAGTGTACACGTGGGGAGTGGGCAATTGGTCGCGGTTTGAGCCACCGCAGCGTTCGGCGGATTCTTCGACTGCGCAAAAAGACAATACAGGCAACCCACAGGCAGCGGCGCCGCTGGGAGGTCACTAAGATGCTTTCCCTAATCGAGACCATCACCGGTTTCGCGGCCATCATGCTGATGCTGAGCCTGCTGGTGAAGACACTGACGTCGGTGATGAAGAACTACCTGGACTATTACTCGGACAACTTGAAACATGAAGTTAAGCGTCTGGTGCTGGAAACCACGGGCAAAACCTGGGACTCCATTCTTAATAGCAAAGATACACCCGAGCAGGTTAAGACCATCGTGATGGACATCCATTGGGAGCGGCTCGGCGATGAGTTTCTGAATCAGGAGTACCTGACCTGGTTTCTCCAACAACTGGATAAGAATGCCCTGGTAAGCGATCTGGGGACCCGCCTGAAGATCCACATCGCGAACGTAAGTTACACCTTTCAAATGCGGATGAAGAATCTTGCGCTGGCGGTGGGATTGGGCCTGTGCTTGTTGTGCAATATCAATGCCTTTACGATCTGGAGATCGCTGTACACCGACCAGCAACTGCGCGCCACATTCGCTGACCACTACGCCGACAAGGCCACCCAGTTTGCTGAAGATCAAGCGAAAGGGACGTCTCAAACAAACCCGGCGAAACCCGTGGACCCAGCAAAACCAGCGGAACAGTCAAATCCAAAACCTACCAAGGACCAATTGGATGCCCAGTTGAAGGAGTTCAGGCAAAACATGCAAGGTTTTCTGACAGACGTCAGTTTTGGCGTTGGCCGAATCTGGCGGGAAGAATGCCTGAGGTTTAAAGATGAAGACAAACGCGCGTGCCAGAAAGAAATGAGGGAAGAAACAGCGAAGAAACAGCAGGAGGCGCGCGGCGTGCGGAACAGCGAGAGAATGGCTGAGGTTGAAAAGCTTCAAGATGCGGAGGCCAAGAAACAAGAAACACAGAAGGCCATTGACGCTTGGAATGCCGAGGAAAAAGCGGACGCGGAAGCAGCAGTGCTGAAACTGGCTCAAGAGAAGCGGGGCACGCAAAGCGCGCCGGGGATTTTGATCTATGAGTTCCTTGGTTCGCTGCTGACGGGGATTCTGGTGAGCATCGGCGCCCCTTACTGGCACGACATCCTACAAGCGTTGTCCTCCCTGCGGTCGCCAGCTAAGGCGAAAACGTGAGCGAAGCGCAGGGGGAGTGGAATGCCGCGAGGTTGCGATATAGTCTGGCGCGGAAATCCTGAACGCGCAGCAACCCTCTCCGCGTAGCAGTAGAAGCAGAAAGCGTGTCCGCCGGCCCGGAACTAATTGAACTAAAGGGAATAAATGGCGCGCCAGGAGGGATTCGAACCCCCGACCCTTAGCTCCGGAGGCTAATGCTCTATCCATCTGAGCTACTGGCGCGCGGCAGGCTCCTCGATTGTCGCCGAGGGAGCAATACGCAGGAACATCAACAAACATTAGTATTCTATCCGGTATGAATCGAAGGCGCTAGGGCGCAATCTCGACAGGCAGGTAGATTCATCCTTTCGCGCGTGACCTAATATCCTTTGCCAGTTTTTCGATTTCTTCGGTTTTTCTCAGCATGGCCATGGAAAGCACCTGGACGGAATCGGTCTTTTCCACTTCGGCCTTCAGTTCGCTCGCCAGGTCGAAAAGTTTCTCGACATTTTTCTTAATTTCCTTCTGGTTGGCCTCGAGAATCAACTTGGGATCGAGTTTGGGCGGACGCGTATCGTCATCCTTCTGTTGTTGGGGGGATTGCTGGCGCTTGGCGCGAACCTGCACGAGTGGCAGCAGAGAGAGAATCCCGGCTGGCAATCCTACCGCTATAGTGGCTCTTAGAAACTTGCGTCGCGATTCCATGGACAGTACCCCCCCTGCTTGCGCTCACTCCTCCGCCGCAGTGGAGGATACTTCCTCGGAGCACTTCCAATGTTATACTCCCCCTCTCGTAAAAATCATGCCTAGTTCCTTCAATCGCTGGCTGGATTTGAATCTCTCAAACGGACTTCATTTGCTGGGGATTCTGGTCATTGCGCTGGTCTTGAACCGGCTGTTGCGAGCACTGACAAATCTGGTCATCAAGCAGGCGTCGGGAGAAGGCCGGCCGGCAAAATTGCGCGAACAGCAGACGCGCACGCTGGCGGGAGTGCTCTACGGCGCGGGCAGCAAGGTTGTCTGGGCCATTGCGCTGCTGACGGCGTTGCACGAATTCAACATTGATATTACACCGGCAGTCACGCTGGCAGGTCTAGCCAGCCTGGCGGTGGGCTTTGGAGCGCAAACACTGGTTCGAGATGTGATCACCGGCTTTTACATCGTCCTCGAAGACCAGTACATCGTTGGCGACACCATCCAAATCGCAGAAAATATCGGCCGGGTGGAGCATCTCACTTTGCGGCGCACGGTTATCCGTGATGCGAGAGGAGCGCTGGTCACCATCGCGAATGGGGAGATCCGCACGGTCAGCAACCTCAGCCGGGACTGGTCGCAAGCGTTCGTGGATGTGTCGCTCGCGCCGGAGAGCCCCATCGAAAAAACGTTGCAGGCACTGGAGACGGCGGCGGCAGCGTTGCGGGGCGATCCAGCTTGGTCGCAAGCGCTGGTGGACGGGCCGCGAATTCTAGGGGTGCAGAGCTTTGACCGCAATTCGTCGACGGTACGATTACAGGTGCGGACCGCACCGACACGGCAGGACGAGGTCGCGCGCGAGTTGCGGCGGCGCATCCAGGTCGAATTCCAAAAGCAGGGTATACCCCTATCAAGCGTGCAACGCATCGAACTAGCGGGCGTTTCCCATTCCCCGCAGGAAGCACTCCAGCCAGACGGGACGAGTTAGAGCAAGGAGGAGCAGCAGTGGCCCAGATAACCTACGATGAAGTGAACCTGATGCTGCGCCTGTACGATATGAGGCGCGAGGCGCGTCTGCGCCAGGCGCGTGCGTGGTTCGTCGAACACTTTCATCCGGCATCTCCGGAAGAGATGATGCAGAAGTATCCGCAGGGCAGCGAGGAAAATACCTACATCCGCATGGTGATCAGCTACTGGGACATGGTCGCGGGGATCGTCAACAGAGGGCTGATCAACGACGAATTGTTTTTCGACAGCAATGGGGAGATTTGGGTGGTGTGGGACCGTATGCGATCGATTGTTCCCACTTGGCGATCGGCATTCAAGAATCCACATCTTTTCCAGAACATCGAAGAAACTTGCAAGCGGCTGGAAGCATGGCGGGAGAAGCGCGCTCCTGGATCCTCGGCAGCGATGCGGCAGATGATGGGGCAGTCGAAGCCTGGAACGAAGAGCGTTTAGATTTTGCGAGCGGAAAAGATTTGAGGAGCGAGTACCCAGGGGACGGTTAGCGGCGCACCCGGACAGGCGCTTGAGTTTGCGGGTCCGCATCGGCAGCGGGGAGGTTCGGACTAGCGATTCTTACGCAGTTGCGACCAGCGGCCTTGGCCGCGTACAGTGCGGCGTCCGCCTCATGTAGAAGTTCTTCGACCGGCCTGCGCCCCCACTCCTGGTTCATCAAGAGGCCGAGGCTCATGGTGACGGGAATCGGACCACTGGATGAGGGCACCGGTCGCTGGGCAATGGCTTTGCGAATCTCCTCGGCGCGGGCAAGTGCGTGGGACGGATTACAGTTGTTCAGGACCACCAGGAATTCCTCACCACCATATCGGCCGACGAAATCATAGGATCGTACGGAAGCAAGCAGCCGCTTCGCCGTTTCGCGCAGGACATCATCGCCGACAAGGTGGCCGTAAGTATCGTTCACATTCTTAAAGTGATCCAGGTCGCACATCAGAATCGCTGTTGAAAAATGCTCGCGCACGGAACGAGCAAGTTCGCGCCCAAGCAGATCGATAATCATGCCGCGATTCCAGAGAGCGGTCAGCCCGTCGTGAGTGGCCTGGAAGCGCATCTGTTCGCGTGCCTCGACTAGACGGTCTTCCAGATTGAGTATTCGCAAGCCAGTGCGCAGGCGAGCCTTCAGCTCTTCAGGGTCAAAAGGCTTGGTTAGGTAATCG
>JBGPIX010000323.1:0-6178 GCA_041485085.1 Candidatus Acidiferrum sp. | reverse complement strand
GACCCAGCCGCTCTTCGACCCCGAAAATTGGCACGCGTTCCTCAAGAAACTAGGCGGCAAGCCCGCGATCCCCGTGTTGATTGGCGTCTGGCCGCTGAATAGCTATAAGCAGGCGCTGCGCTTGAACAACGAAGTTCCCGGAATCGTCATCCCCGAGCCTCTGCTGAAATCGATGGAGGCTGCCGGAGCCGCCGCGCGCGATCGCGGCTTCGAAGTCGCCCGCGAAATGCTTGCTTGGGCCCGCACCGAACTCGCCGGCGCGTACTTGATTCCGCCCTTCAAGCGCTACGAAGAAATCCTCGAAATTTTGTGACGTAAATCCGTGTCGGGGATCATGTAGTGGCCGGTCTTTCAGAGCGGCATGTTCGACGGTATTGTTTGCACCCGCATCATACGGCGCAGCAGCGGCAGCAGAATCGCATAACCGAATCCAACAAAGACCGGCGCGAACATGCCCCACACGATGATGGCGTGCCAAATCGTGGTCCACAGCAACTTGATCGCGATCCACGCACCGGCGTGAAACAAACCGTATATCTGCGGCACGGAAATCGGAAAATGCGGCGCGCGGAAGAGTTTTTCGCCCCAGCGGAAAAATGGCACTAACAGCGCAATCTGCGCCGGATAGACGAAATAGTTCACGATCTGAATGGCGGGCAGATTCAGGCGCAGGACAATCGCGGCAATCGCGCACAGCGTCGTGGACCAACCCAGCGCGGGAAACATGCCCAAGGCCGCACCGAGTGCCACGCTCAGAGCGATCTTCTCGGGTGTCACTCCTTGCCGCAGTAGATCCAGAATCGGCCGGACCAGCCGCCGTTTGAAAAAGCCTTCTTCCACAATCTGATCACTCAACCTAAGGATTTTGCTTGGCCGGGGCCACGGCGCTGGTGTGATCGTGCACGATCTTCCATCCATCCGGAAAGCGCTGCCACACCAGCGTGAACACGCCTCCTGGCTCATCTTTCTCGCGCTTCAAATGCCAGTGACCAAGGACGAGCGCCGCATCCGGCCCCAAAAACCGAAATTCCAACTCCGAAAAATCCAGTTGTCCCATCGTAGCCCTGTCGGGATAGTTCTTTTTGTACCGTGCCATCACGCCATCCCAGCCACGCGCCACGCCGCTGCTCCCGGAAAACGTCAGCTCCGGCGAATGCCAATATCCCACCAGAAAAGCGTCCACATCGCCCTGGTTCCACGCCGTCTGCTGAGCGCTCAGGACAGCCTGGATCGCATTCCGGTCAGCCGCGCACTGCTCAGCGGGTTTGGCGAACATTTGCTTCTGCCCAAAGAGAAGCCCTCCTATCGCCAGTGCCACAGCTAGCATTCCCCAGCGGTGCCTTGCCCCCATATTTGTTCCCCCTCGTAAACCCTTGTACGCAGGGAGGATAGGCGAGGCGGTGCCCGGCGGGCAAGCATTCTCTTGCCTTGCGTAACCCTCGCGTAAGTCAAATGATTCCAGTGGCTTACATCCAAAGGTTCTAGTCCGCTGGTACTTCGGGGCTATTGGAATCTATTTTCCCGTCTGCCAGAATTCCTTTAGAGGCTGAGGGATGTTTAGCGCAATGCTACTTGCGATCTCCATTGTGGCCCTGTCCCAGTTCGCCCTTTATTATTGGCGGGCGGTCCTGGCGGGGGTTGCATCCCAGCCGGTCTCTGACCGGGTGCTGGTGGCCGCCCATATAGAGAATGGACGCCTTTCGCCACAGCACTTCCAGACCTTGGCGAGCCTGCATGATTTGACCCCGGACCTGAATCCAAATCGCAGCGGACTAGGTTTGGTGCGCGTTTATTACCGGCTTATTGAGGGTCTTGACGCCATCTTCGGGAAGAGGATTCCCACGTTCGCCCTGTGGAGCGAGCGTGAGCGAGCCATCTGCGCCCGCTACGCTGCCGTGCTGGTTGATCGCCGCCTGCAAGCCAATCTCGACCTCGCGGCTTCTTTGCGCTCCTGCTAATTCGAACGCCTTAAACTCCTCAGTAGTCGTCAGTAGGCCCAGCGTAGTAGCACCGCGCCCGTGGTGTATCCGGCACCCACGGTGACGATCAGGACCAGGTCGCCTTTGTGGAGGCGGCCCTGCTCCACGGCATCGCGCAGCCCCAAGGGAATCGTTCCGGCCGTCGTATTGCCGTAGCGGTCGATATTCACCATAACCTTCGAATCGTCAATTCCCAAGCGCTCCTGCGTCGCACGGATGATGCGCAGATTGGCCTGGTGAGGTACCAGCAGTTTCAGATCGTCCTTCGTGAACCCATTTTTTTTCAGAAGATGTGCGGCCATCTCGGACATTCGCCGCACCGCGTACTTGAACACCTGCGAGCCTTCCTGGTGGACGTAGTGCATACGCTTTTCGACGGTTTCCCGACTGGAAGGATGAAGCGACCCGCCGCCAGGCATGTAGAGAAATTGCCCGCCGGAACCGTCCACGTCATGCTCAAAATCGAGGATCCCTTCATTCGAACCGGCGGCCTCGAGCAGCACGGCACCGGCGCCATCGCCGAACAGAACACAGGTGGCGCGATCCTTGTAATCCAGAACGGAGGTCATCGTATCGCTACCGATGACCAGCACTTTTTTGTGGGTACCGGCGCCGACAAACTGTGCGCCGACGGTCAACGCGTAAGCGAAGCCTGAGCACGCCGCGGAGAGGTCAAAGCCCCACGCCTTCTTCGCCCCGATACGATCCTGCACCAGGCACGCGGTGGCCGGGAAGAACATGTCTGGGGTAACGCTGGCCAGCACAATGAGTTCGATCTCCGCGGGATCCGTCTTGGTTTGTGCCAGTACCGCTTTTGCGGCTTCCGTGGCCATGTGTGAGGTAGCAGTGCCCTGTTCAACGATGTGACGTTCGCGGATTCCAGTGCGCGTGCGGATCCATTCGTCGTTGGTTTCGACGATTTTCTCGAGATCCGCGTTGGTCATCACCTTGGGGGGAAGGTAGCCGGCTACACCCGTAATCTTTGCCGCAATGCGGTGGGACATGACTCTCCTTGCGATTTGCTCCCGGTGCAAAAGAACCTGAATTTTATGCGATAGCGCCCAGGCGTTACAAGGCACCGCCTGTCTGTTTTCAGTAGCGCAGCAGGTAGCTCAGTTTGACGAAAAAAAGGCGGGTGGTGGAATTGTTGGGCGCACCCAGCGCGGTTACGAACGGCGGCGCCCCGGGATGCAACGAAAGATCGGTGTAACCGTTGTTGTATCCGAGATAGACAGCCGTTCCGGGATGCAGCAGATAAGTCAAAAGCACGTCGGTCGTAAATTGCTTTGTCGGGGAGAACGGACCGCTTGGGTTATCCGATCCGCCGAGGCTGGTCTGCACATCGAACAGTTGCGTGTTGGCGATCGTCGCGTTGTAGTCCAGGATCAACCGCAGAGACAATTCTTTTGTGAATTGGTAATTCAGTTTCGCGCGGTTCAGATAATTGTTGAAGACGCTCTGTCCGGGCGTGAAGGGAGGTGTAGTCCACCCCGCCCGCGTTCCCAGGCGATAATAAATCAGTGTCTCATCGAGACGGAAGCGGGATGACGGCCGCAGCGTAAATCCAAAATTCACACGTTTTGTGCTCCCCAGAAACGGCTGAAAAGGCAATAGTGTTGGCGCTGGAAAAAAGTTCTCGCCGATTCCCGAGGTGTACCGCGCCGAAAAGGAAATCCATTTGTAGGGCTGAGTTGAAGCCAGGAAAGAAGTGCTGTGCTTGCGGAACTCAATGCCGTCAAAAACCTCGAACGCTTCTCCGCGATTGATGCTCAAGGTGGTCTGCTTGGTCAGGTCCACCTGGAATCCCAGTGCTGCCTGCCAATCCTGCAGGATGTTGTTGTGATTCCAGTCCACCGTCTCGCTGGCTGTCGGGCCGAAATCGACAATTCGACTTTTCTGCGGCCGCCAGAAATAGCCGCCGAACGCGTTGTTCTGGCGAATGTCGATGCGATTGACAAATCCCAGCTCGGTGCAGAAATTGGGAGAGAAATCATTGTAGTTGGTGGAAAAAGTGAAATGCCTGCCGCTGTAGGATGTGTCCACCCATAGAGCGTTTCCTTGTTGCGAGCCGATGGCGGGGTTAGTGGACGCGAATGACAGGCAATGCTGCTCCGCATTGAGATCCTGGCGCGTCCAGCTATGTACTGCTTGCACATCGACGACCCAGTTTTTGGCGATTTTCAAACGCGCGTCGAGTGAAGCCACCCGATTGCTTGTGTCGGCAAAATCCCGGCTCGAAAAAAATCCGCCAATGTAGGACTGATTGCCGAACTCTCTTGTCACACGAACCACGGCGTCCGCCGCCCGCGTGTTGTACGGACCACTCGTGAATTCCATTCCAGGCTGGCGATCATCAATGGCCAGGACGCCCAGCGTCCACTTGCCGAGCTTTCCCGTCATGCGGCTGCCGAATTGCGGGTTGGCAATTTGCCGGGAGAAAAAGAGGTTTATGGGCGTCACGAAGAATCCCGCGTTTTCGATAAAGAACGGCCGCTTCTCAGGAAAGAAAACGCCGAAGCGCTGGTTGATGGTGACTTGCGGGTCGTCCGACTCCACCTGGCTGAAATCCGGATTCAGCGTGACGTCGAAAGTCAGGGAATCCTTGGCCACAAATTTCGCGTCCAGACCGGCGCGATGCTCGAATTGATCCGCGAACCCGGGAGGACCGCCGCCCGGCTGATTCAGGAAGTGGTCGCCGGCAAGCAGTCCGTACGGAATGAGCTGAATATTGCGTCCTGGCGACACATTTTCCAGGCCGCTAACCGGCGCGAATTGCTGCGTCAGTCCTTCGACGCGCTGAGTCACATAGGGCCAGTAGTCGGATTCGCTCTTCCGCAGGATTACGCGATAGAGCGCCACTCCCCAGGTTTGCTCCGGGGCGTTCGAAAATCGGAGGCTTTTGAAGGGAATCGAAAAGAAGACAATGTAGCCGTTGCCTGTGACGCGGCCCGCGTTGTCCCACAGCGTGTCAAAACTCAAGTCGTATCCCTGGCCTTCGGTGTAAATTGCATCGGTCTGCACACCAAGGGGATTCGAGAAAAAATAGTACGCGCGGTGAAAGTCGCGATAGGTGTCCAGGAGCACGCCCACGCCGTCGTCCTGATCGGAGGCTTCGCGTTTTGAAAGATGCGCGCGAACCGCGCTCGCTTCATCATGGCAAACAAAGACGGCGTAAAGATTCTTGTCGTCGTAGGAGAGATAGGCGGTGGTGGACTCCGTCGCAGGCGTGCCGTCGCCGGGAGTGTTCTGGCGGAAATCAGTGACCATCAATTCGGCTTCGCGCGCATGATTTTCCAGGAAATCCTCCAGCCTGGGAGGCCGGTGCACGCGGGGGATTTTCGACAGCGGAATCTTAGCCGCTTCCGGAGGCGGTGCCGCAGGGACCTGCGCGCAAACGCGCGTGGTCACGGCGAAAACGAGCAAAATCCCAAGGACAAAATACCGGATGAGAGGGCCCATCGAAGATGTCTTTATATAGCTTCTACTGTCCCTTCCCGCAAGGGCAAAGTAGTACAGGTGTTGTTTCGTGGAATACAATAGCGGCAGAGGCCGCGAATGTGTCGACCCGGCGCTAGGAAGCCGGCGGGAGAATTTCGTAGCGCCACGAAAGGGCCGCTGTTTTCCCGAGCATGGCGGCCACGGAGCAGTACTTGTCTTCGCTCAGTTGGATGGCATGCTTCACCGCCGCGTCGTCCAGCGGGCCGCGGAGACGATAAAGCATTTCCAGCTTGATCCATACGGTGGGCGGTTCCGCCGCGCGTTCACCCGAACAAATCACTTCCAGGGCCTCGAGCTTCTGCCGTTTCTTTTCCAGGATGATGACGATGTCGGTGGCGGTGCAGGCGCCCAACGCCAGGAGGACCAACTCCATCGGGCCTGGTGCCTTGTTTGAGGCCCGGTCGGAATCGATGGTCATGGCATGTCCAGACGGACTCGTGGCTACGAATTTCTGTTCGCCAATCCACTTCACGGATCCAGTTTGCATGCAGCCTCCCGAAGGAAGAATAGCAGGACGGGGAATCTGAAACGAGCCGTATAGAAATTTCGGTAGTGGGTCCGTTTGAAATTGCAACGCAGTAACGCACAACTGACTGTTTGTGACCAAGTGCTACTATGCGGGCATGGCCAAGGAAAAAGAAAAGAAGAGGCCGTCCAAAAAGAAGACCGCGCCGAAACCTGACGTGAATCAGATTGCATCT
>JBGPIX010000322.1:0-6183 GCA_041485085.1 Candidatus Acidiferrum sp. | reverse complement strand
GTGCATGCCCCGCAGCGGATACTTCGTCTTGTTGTGGTCAAACTCCGGAACCGCTTTGATCGGCCGCCATCCGCTCGCTGTGTGGCAGTCCTCGCAAGGTATCTGCAGAGGTCCGTGCGGACTTCGGGTAGTCTCGCGCTGAGGCTCAGGCCGCGCGGGGGCAGCCGGCTGCCAAATGAATAGGGATAGCCAGCACACAACCTGGACAAGCGTGGAATAGACAGCCACCCGGTGCCCTCGATCTTTCTCCGTACTGGGTGGGAAACGAAGTCCCAGTTGCTATTTTCCGATGGCCGCCGCCCCGGAAACAACTGTACATGAGGCCAGTTCGTGGCCAACGAACTACACTGTCCCAAACTGCCAGCCGCCCTAACCCAATGAGACGGCCGCACCTTGAAACATTTGTTGCGTTGCGACTGGAGAAGGGTTGCTTCGCTAGTCTAAGAATAGTAAATGTGACTTTCGTCACTTCTGTGGCTTGAGTGGGCCTGGATCCGAAGTGTGGCATTCCGCGCACTTCAGCGGCGTCGGCTTGTAGAAAAGAATTTCCTTGCCGGAAATCTCGCGCATAGTTTTGTGACAAAGATCACATTTTACGTTGGCATGTCCGCCTTGCAGCAGGAATTGCGTTCGCTTATCGTGATCAAAAATCGACGGCACCCATCTCGCCACGTTGTGGCAGTCCGCACACGGTGTTCTTCCAGATTTTGCAACGAATTGCCCACCGTGCCGGTCCACATGGCATTCTTCGCACTTCTGCGTTGTCCCCTTAAATTGCGTCTCTTTCGAGCCGGGTAGGGGCTTGTGGCACGAACCGCAAGTGACCGACCGATGCGCTCCGAGCAGTGGGAACTTCGTCTTGCTGTGGTCGAATCCGTTCACATCGGCCCACGACCTAGTGTTGTGACAAGCCTCGCAGCCAAACGTCGTGCCGTCCGGCCGACGCCGCGCCATGCGGTCCTTAAACTCACCGTGATGGGGGTCCTGATGGCAAGCTGTGCAGCTGCGGTCTTCAAAGTGGAAGGGCAAAATCTTATCCGTGCGATGCGTCATCTCCGGCTTGTGACAATCATTGCAAGGGACGGCTACGTGCGCGCCCGTCAGGGGGTATTTCGTATCGCGATGCTTGGCAATGGTGAAGAGCGAGCGGTGAAAATCCTGCACGGTATGGCAGTTTTCACAGCGATTGTTATTCGGCGCGCCGGCAAATTGCTTGTCGTGCACGTCCTTATGGCAGTCCGCGCATTTCTCAAATTTCACTTTGTAGATCGTGTCCTTGCCGGCAGGCAGATGGCACTTGTCGCAATCCACCTTTGCATGTTTGCCGTCGAGCGGATAACGCGAGGTAGCATGCTCCTTTACCCCGAAGAGCGATGGCTTCCACCCTTCCACCGTGTGACACTCGGCGCACTCGCCCTTCTTGGCGCGCGACTCAAACTGGCCTTTATGAGCGTCTTTGTGGCAGTCCATGCAGTTCGCGAACGGAAGTGGCTTCTTGAAGTCCCCGTTGATGTGGCAAGACGCGCAGCTGACCGTGGTGTGTTTTCCCACTAGCGGGTACTTTGTCTTCGAGTGGTCAAAAGCGAAAGCTGGCAACAGCTTCTTCCAACCCGCCGTCGTGTGGCACTCTTCGCAACGCTGCTTGAACGAACCGCGGTGCGGATCCACGTGGCAGTCCGTGCAAGCGCCAAATTTCATGTCCTTGTATCGTGCAGGACCGCCGGGCTCCGCCGGTTTATGGCACTTCTCACAGTCAACCTTAATGTGAAGGCCTGTCAAGGGATAGCGCGTCTTGGAATGGTCGAACTTTTTTGCGGCTTTCCAATCCGTGAAGTTGTGACAACTCTGGCATTCGTTCCCAAGTTGGCCCTTGTGCGGATCTTTGTGGCACGTGACGCAGTTTTGCGACAATCCAAAAAAGGATTTGGAAAGATCCTTCATCTTGATGAGCGCGCGCTCATCGGCAACCATGTAGCCGGGCATGTGGCACTTTTCACATGCCACGCCGGCGTGCTGGCCTTCCAGCACGTACCCTGTGAGCCTATGGTCGAATTGTTTCTGCGATGGCTCCCAGTGAATCAGCCTGAAGTCTTTCCCATTGTGATCCAGGTGGCACCGCACGCAGTCCTTGCTGTTGGGGTTCGCCATTCCCAGCCGTGCATGGTAGCCGTGGTTCAGGGTTAGTCGTCGCGCCACTTCTTTGTGGCATTCGAGGCACTTGAAAGTTGGAGTGCTGGTTCCGAATTGGTGGCAACTCGTGCATTGCGTGGTTCCGCTTAGGGATTGATGGGCATTAGCTAGTGGGCCGGGAGAGATTTGTGCGGAAACCGAAGTCGCGGCGAGAAGCGATAACAAAAAGAAACTTAGCAGCTCCGCCGATCGTCGCTTTTTGCTGCTGCCACATCCGACAGCAGGTTTGCGGAAGACCAAGATGTTCTCCGTCTTAGTGCTTCAAGGCAACAACTGTGAGCTTGGGCTCTCAAAAATAACACGGCAGGAAGGCGCGCGGACGACAATGCCAGAATATGTGTCCATTTTGAAAAGACGGTGCACAATTCTTCGCACGCTATTGCGATACGAGAAATGGATCTTCTAGCCTGATTTGCGCGTGCGGGGTTCCATCGGGCGAAGCTGCGCCAAAATGTGCCTGAATGGCGGAAACAACGGAGTTCTCAAGATTGTTATTGGACTCCAGCTCCCAATATTCTTTCTGCGGTGCGAACTGATCCAAACTCCGGCCATAACCTCGGAAGCTTGCCCGGATGATCGTTCGAGTGTATCCATCAGGCAGCCGTGCGGTGTTCACATGGACACGCACAGTCCCCGCAGTCCACTCCACCCTATTGTTCTTCGCAACGTCAGAAATATCGCGCAGGAGTTCCTCTTTGCTCAGTTCCAGGGAAAACGTCCAGGAGTCCTCCGTCATCTGGTCTCCGCTGATTTTCCACTGCTCATTTCGAGCATGGGACTGGAGATACTCCTGAATCTCCAGCGCTGAGAAAGCCAGTTCGATGCACGCCCCGGTTTCCGGAGGCGTCTCCCTCTTGGAACTCTTCGGCCGATTCTTCTTCGTGTTCGTGCCGGAATCGTTCCAGGAATTGGCGCACGGCCTGAAGACAGGTTTGGGAGCAGGGTTTTGCTGGGCCGGAGCGGCCAACAACCACGTAAGCGCGATTGCCAGAAGAAAAATCATCTCAGCGGCTAGTCTACCTAAGAATTGAGATTCTGGAACGAGCCCTTTTTCCGCTTGTTCCCAAACGCGCCCAAGTCACCGAGTCAGGAAAAGAGACGAAAGTTGTAATCCATTGAATTGAAACCGGAAGGTTGGAGGCGCGGGTGGGATTCGAACCCACGAATGGAGGTTTTGCAGTTCCGCGGTCAAGGACTAAATTGTTCATTTTCCTGGGCGATTCCGTCGGTCTTGACCGCTTAGATACGCTCCTTTTGCGGGATTCCGTTAGCAACTTGTTAGCAGGATTTGCGTCTCCTATACTGTCCAGGTGATTAGGTTCGAATCCCTGAGGGGCACACATCGAGCCGAACATCGCCATAAAAAAAACTAAGCGTTGGTGTTCAGCTACCTGGGACGAAGATTGCGTCCCGTGCGAAGTCCCTAGTGGTTGCTCTTCACAGCTTTCGTAGGCTTGAACCTGTTCCAGTCAGTCTTTACGAACTGGTGTCCTATAATGACCATCCTTCGCAAAGCAGGTCTGAAGGCATAGGCTGAAATTTGACCGCCGGGAATAACGAGCCGACGTCTGGCGAAGACGAGTCGAGGATTGCCTTGTAGACCGTTCTGCAAGTCGAGTTCTCGCCGAACCTCTTGCCCGATAGAAAAGCAGTCCTAAAGCGGCAAGGCTATGCGGTAATCTCTGTTCTCAGTTCCTCGAACGCAAGAATTCTTGGCGTGTCACTTTCGGTGGTCTGAGTTGTTGTCGTCGGGCATGGCGCTCCGTGGTTGGAGCGCGAAGACCTGGTCGAGCACTTCCAAGAAACTTTACCTGGAATTCCAATCGTCGCGCTCCTTCGCTCTACCGATGCTCTTTTCCACGGCGCCGATTTCAATTGCCCCGCAGACAACCCTCCCCTGTGGGAGAGAACCGTCATCCAGATACTTCAAAGAGCGGAGAATCTACAGTGATTCAAGCAGCAGAACAACTCCATGAAAAAACCACGAAAACGCATGGTATTGACCGACAGCGCTGCTCATCGTGAAGTCCCTGACGTGATCGACCCGGAAGAATATGCGCGTTGGAGGGAATCCTACCTCGGTGCCGTCACCGAACACATTGAGGTAGAAGTCATTTTCCGACTTGCTGGAGACCTGAGCGGCAAATGCCTGCTCGATCTCGGCTGCGGCGACGGCACGTACTCCATTGCGGCTCTCCAAAGGGGTGCCCGCGTGACTGGTGTCGACATTTCGGAGGCCATGCTGGACTCTGCCCGGCGCAGGGCGGCAGCCTGCGGCGCGTCCGTCGAATGGCGTCAAGCTTCCGCCGAATCACTTCCATACGACTCGGGCACATTTGATATCGTTCTTGCTGTCACTATCCTTTGCTTCATCAGAGATCCTCTACAGGTCGTGCTGGAAGTTAGCCGCGTATTGCGTCCGGGCGGGCGGTTCGTCATCGGTGAACTCGGCAGATACAGCGCTTGGGCGCTGTCACGTAGGGTGCGAGGGTGGCTTGGGTCCTCGAGGTGGAAAGACGCCCATTTCTGGACTGTTGGTGAATTGCAGCAATTGCTTCAGCAGTCTAGGTTCCAGATTGGCGCCGCTCGCGGGTGTGTGTATTATCCGCCCTTCAATCTCGCGGCGCGCGTTGTGGGTGAACACGATCACGCCTTCTCTTTTTTGGGGCAGGTTGGCGCGGCATTCCTTGCGGTCAGAGGCGACATGCCTGCGTTGACATAGGGGACTCTAGTATTCTAGAGTTCTATAGAATTACGAAGTTTAAGACCATGTCGAAAAACGATCCACGGACGATGCACCCACAAGCCGAGGTCTATGCCCGGCACGCCGAAATGTGCAAGGTTTTTTCGCATCCGCTGCGCCTGCAGATTTTGAACACGCTCCGTGATAAGGAGATGTCCGTTTCGGACATGGCCGACCGGCTCGGGGTTGCCATCGGGAACCTTTCGCAGCACTTGAATATGATGAAACACCGGCGAGTGCTTGGGACCCGCAAAGACGGAAATATCGTGTACTACCGGCTGGCGAATCCCAAGATTCTTGATGCGTTTGATCTGATCCGGGAAATCCTGTTCGAGCAGATGCAGAGGGAAGGCACGATTGTCCGGCAAATGAAAAGTGCCCGCGCGCATGCGTGAAAGTCCGGAGTAACAGCTAAAAGAGGGAGGCAAGCCCACATGGACACGCTGACCATCATTCTTCAGGACGCACCCTACGGAAGCGAGAAAGCTTACAACGCATTCCGTTATGCCTCCGCGTTGCTCGCCAATCAGATAACGGTGAATCTTTTCCTGCTCGCAGATGGCGTGGGCGCCGCCAAACGCGGCCAGAAGACGCCAACGGGATACTACAACACCGCAAACATGCTGAGCGAGCTGATTGCGAAAGGGGTCAAAGTCAAGACTTGAGGGACGTGTTGCGCGGCCAGGGGCCTTGGCCAACAAGAACTCATCGAAGGTGTTGAGATGGGGCGCATGATCGACCTCGCCCAATGGACAAAGGAAAGCGATTCCGTGGTGACGTTCTAGTGTTTAAGAAGCGGGAATGAATATGGCTGCGAAGACTATCGTGATTCTTGGTGGCGGTATTGGGGGAATTGTTGTTGCGAATGAACTTCGCCACCTTGTACATCCAGAACACCGCATCGTATTGATAGAAAAGAACTGCCAACACGCGTTCGCGCCTTCTTTTCTCTGGCTCATGACTGGCGACCGGCGGCCAGAAGAGATTTCGCGCGATGTGCGGCAGCTTGTGCATAAACGCGTGGAATTGCTGCACGGCGAGGCGCGTGGCATTGACCTAGCTGCACATCGCGTGGAGACCTCTGCTGGATCGGTGACATACGACTTCCTTGTAGTGGCTCTGGGTGCGGAGCTTGCACCCGACAGTGTCCCCGGACTTGCCGAATCCGCTCAGACTTTCTACACGTTTGACGGCGCTGACAAATTGCGCAGTGTGCTTCGCGACTTCAGCGGAGGCAAAATCGCCATCGT